>DAOTTO010000057.1:0-20037 GCA_034437895.1 Anaerolineae bacterium
TTACCCCACCCCTAAATCCCCTCCCCATTGCATGGAGAGGGGACTTCAAGATGCGTTTTTCTCCCCTTCTCCAATACTTGGAGAGGGGGCCGGGGGGTGAGGTAAGCGAAAGTCCTGAACGTAAAGAAAAGAGGCTTGTTTGGAACAACAGCTTGCTCAAGCATCGACAAAGGGTCGTTGGCTGGCGACCCTGATAGGGTATCCTTTCTATCTCGCTCATCAACCAATTCCCAGTGAATGTGTCTAACAGTCAGTACAATCGGTGATACCTACGCCAAAGCGCTGCGTCCTCATACGAAGGTGGCTCACATGCTTTTGCAAGCGTGTCGAAGCTAGTAGTCCGCCAGCAAAGTAGTTCAAGATACCACAGGGTAGAGGTGGGCAAGCTTGGTGCGGGCTTGGGCGACATCGAACATCCAACGGATGGTGGCGCGCTGGGCGTTGCGTGCCGCCGCCCACGCGGCTACCTCTCGACTGAGCGTCTCCATGTCGGGGATACGCCGTTTGAGACACTGGTGAACCAGTACCGACAGCTCGATCTCGACCATGTTGAGCCACGAGGCATGTTTTGGGGTGTAGTGGAACTCCAGCTTGCTCAGGATACGGTGCGCTTCAGCAGGCGGGAAGGTCGCATATAAGGAGGCGGGGGTGTGGGTGTTGAGGTTGTCCAAGACCACCTGGATCTTCTCGGCCTGCGGGAAATGCACATCTACCAAGTCGCGCATGATCTCGGCAAAGTCCGTTTTGGTGCGCTGGTGGGTCACTTTGGCGTGCCGCCAGCCTGCACCGGGCTGGAACAGCATGAACAGGTTGCAGGTGCCGTTGCGCTGGTACTCATAGTCGTAGCGGGCTTTGCGTCCGGGCTTGGCAGGGGTGGGCGGGCGGGTGTCGGCGTGCAGCACACACGGACGTTCGTCCACACACACCACCGGTTGCCCTGTCTTGACGGGTTCAGCGTACAGGGTCAACACGTCCTCCATACGCCAGACGTATTCCGCGTTCACCGTCGGGACGCACCACTGTTGGGTTTGCCAAGGCTTTAGGTCGTTTTTTTCAACGTCTCACGCACCGTCTCATCCGAGATTGGCTGCTCAACGACCTTCAATTCCAGCAACTTGTCGGCCAAAAGCTGCATCGTCCAAGTTGAGCGCCCTTCAGGCGCGTCGCTGCACGCCAGCGCCACCAAGAAGGCTTCCTGTTTGCCGTCCAGCCGCTTCTTACGCCCCGGCTTTGGCGCGTCGGCGATCCGCCATTCCACGGCCCAGCGCCGCCGTGCCGTGGCAACCGTCGTCGGGCTTACGTCCAGTAGCCCAGCGATCTCGAGGTCGGTTTTGCCGCCCGCACTCCAGAGCAGCAGCTGCGCCCGCTGGATTTCTCGCCGCGTGTGCTTCCCTCGCTTGACCACTGCTTCCAGTTCCGCTTTTTCGACCTCGCTCAATACGACGGGGTGCTTTTGTGGCCGCATGGTATACTCCTTTTTTCTCGGAGTATACCCTTTCATCAGCTACCTTGCTGGCGGACTACTAGCGCCAGAATATTGACCGTTTTGGGATCAGTATTTGTCAGCAAACCGCCAATGGCGCGGAGGGCTTGTTCCATGACGCGCTGAGAACGGGCTGAGGTCAGCGACGCGAGATAGACCGCCGCCGGATGACGATCAAGCGGCTGCGTTTCTACAAGAAGGCGCGATGATGGTAAAGCCATTACATTTTCATCCGACATGGCGACAGCTTTCTATGGATAATTTCACTTTCACCATTATACACACACTCCCTATGCAAATGTACCTTTACGAGCCTGCAAAAAATTACGACGCAGCCCGCCGTGATTCCTTATAATAATCCATCATGGTCGCCGGACGGGGAGTCGATTGCGCTTTGGTTTTGGCGACCGGGAATCGGCAACAGCATCTATCTGCTGAATGTCGGCAGCGGCGACATGCGTGATATTCGCAACTTTGTACAGACCGCCGCCGATCTCGCGTGGTCGCCGGACAGCCGCCAGATCGCATTCAGGTCGATACAAGACGACTATACCGCCGAAATTTCGCTGTTGGATGTCCTACAGGAAGCGACATACAACCTCTCACAGAACGCCGCGACTGATTTTCAACCTGCTTGGTCGCCCAGTGGTCGTGAGATTGCTTTTGTTTCTAATCGCGGCGGCAGCGGTAATATTTATGTGATGACCAGCAATGGGGAAGATGCCCACCCTTTAACTACCGACGGCGGATGGCTACCTTCTTGGTCGCCGGATGGACATCAGATTGCCTTTACTTCTCGGCATAACGGTCTGGATGCGCTGCATCTCATTGATGCGGACGGCACACACCTAAGACGTATCGCCACCTTAAATCAACAAAATGTGTTTCTTGGATGGTATGCGCCGCGCCCGTAGCGTCGGTTCAAAACCCCAATTTACCCGGACACAAAATGTTACTCGGGTCAAGCGCGTACTTAATTCGAGATAATACTTCCATGCCTGTGCCGTATTGTGCGCCCATATACGGCGCGAGACGCAGCCCAACACCATGATGATCGTTCATCACACCGCCTGCACCCAATGCGGCCTCGACTCCAGCACGGAAAATCAAATCGTGTAGTTCTTTGGCTTCTACCAGATCATCCGGCCCCGTCGGGATTTTCATACGGGCATAAATCATTGATCCCCACTCATACCAATGGGAAAAATGGGTATTGAGCGATAGATTCCACGACTCCGGCACGACTGCTCGAATCGCTTGTGTCGTCGCGTGATAGACCGCTTCGATATGCTCGAAATCCGCGACGACATCCACCGTCCCCCAGATACTCGGCAGTTCCGGTGCATAAGGAGGATAGTAAAAGACATAACGGCGATCCCACCAGACTTCGGCAATCGACGGCGCTAAAATCGTGCCGTTATGTTCTTTACAAAGATCAAGGGCGATTTTGGCTTCTAAATCAACCAATTCTGGATATTCGCCGTCGAACATGAGCACGAGGGTCGGGTCATTCAAGGTCGCATCCACCGCCCGCGAGAGACTGTGCGATGCAGCGTCAGCATCATAATAACGCACCACCGCTGGGCGCAAGCCGCTGACCATAATCCGCCGTCCGGCTTCGATTCCGTCGGCGAGAGTCGCAAAACTCACCGCGCCGAAAACACGCTTTTTCGGCAGTGCGCGGAGTTTGACTGTCGCCGCTGTGATAATACCCAATGTACCTTCCGCACCGACGAGAAGCTGCGTCAATTCGGGGCCAATGGCGTGACGCGGCACAGCCGGTGTATGCACAAGATCGCCTGTGGGCGTGACAAATTCTAAGTTCAGCACATGGTCTTCGATTTTGCCATATTTGCTGGAAAGCACACCAGAGCCACGCGCCGCAATCGCGCCGCCAATTGTCGCCCACTCAGTTGAAGCAGGAAAGTGCGTAAATGACAATCCGCGTTTATTCAATTCTTCTTCAAAATCGCGGCAGATCATCCCCGCTTCTACCACACATGTCAGCGATTTTTCATCGATATGGCGGATGCGGTTTAATCCACGCAAATCAAGGACGATGCCGCCGCGATCTGCATTTGCCGCGCCCTGTACCCCGCTGCCGCCGCCCCAGGGTGTGATCGGCACGTTCATTTCGTTGGCGAGTTGAACAATACGCGCCACATCTTCCGGCGTGTTCGGCTTCACAGCCGCGTCGGGAAGGCTAATCGGCTGTCCTGCCCCTGCTGCCGCAATCGCATACCAATATTGATCGTTGGCATAACGCACACGAGCTTCTGGCTTTGGCAACACATTTTCCGCGCCGACAATTTTACCGAGCGATCCTACCAGCGCGTCGTGGATTACGGCATCCATGCTTTGCCCTCGGTGAAATCGCGGTTCTTGATGGTCACTTCCACTTTTTCCAACTCGTCTACCGCATCAATGAGATGCTGCGAAAAGCGCTGGAAGGCGATTTCGCCCTTTTCTGCTGTGCCGCGCTGCGGTACGCCCATCGTGCCGGAGTCGGTGAATTCTTCGTGGTCAAACGGGAAGTTAAAATACTGATACCCCTGGAATTCTGCATCGGGCATCCCATCTTTTTTCTCCCACGCTGGCCCCAACCATTTGGGCGTATGGGCTTTATCGGTATGGGCGCGATCCATCCGCACGAGGCGGGGATCATGGGCTAAACATTGTGATGTTTCCAGTTCGCCCGCGTGCCATCCCGGTGTTTCTTCAATGGGGCCTTCCAACACATCCTTGAGCATCCCGATATAACGCTCGGCATACGGCTTGTAGTAGACGATCAACGCGCCTGTTTCATAACGCAACCGCCGCAGCACCGGGTCAATTACTTTCACATTAGAGCCATGCCCGTTGACAAAAATCAGACGGTTAAAGCCGTGATGAATCAGGCTGCGCCCGATATCATAAATGACATTCAGATAGGTATCTGACCGCAGTGTAATCGTCCCCGCGCCGAAGCCGGGGGCGCGCATGTGCTGCGGTGAATAGCCCAGCCATAAAGTCGGCGTATACAGGATGCCTGCTTGTTCGCCCACACGCTGCGCCACTTCCGTCGCTGTAATGGTGTCGCAATAAAGCGGTAGATGAGGCCCGTGCTGTTCCAAGCTGGCTTTGGGGATCAAAATCGTATCCGAGTGTTTCAGATATTCCTGCACATCAACATAGCTCAAATCCCCTAAGCAAAATGAGGGGAAACCGAGGTCTTTCGTCTTGCGATCACTCATTGGAATTCGCTCCTGATAATCGGACATTTGAAGAACCCCTAACCCTTTCCCCGAAAGCGGGGCAAGGGGACAAAACGGTGCATCCCGCATTCCTCCCCCTCAGCCGGAACCGGGAAGGGGGTCGGAGGGTGGGGTAAAAAAGGGGGCTGTGGTTAATAACGCTTCCAGAACCACATCCGCGAAGGCAGCCTCATTGATGTGTGCGTCTACTTCCAGATAGCGAATCGACGGGTTCAGATTGTCTTTCAGCACATCCCAACAGCGGCGGTTCAGTTCCGGTTTCCAGAATGCTCCGCCTTTAATATCCATCACGGAGCCTCCGCCCAGCGGGACGATCACCGTTACCGGCCCAGTCGCCCGATTGAGCTTCTCGACGACGAATCGTGCTGCCGCCAACTGCTCATCATCCGTGACGCGCACCAGGGTAAATTCAGGATTGTGATAATATGTCGGACGATCTTTGAACTGCTCTGGAATTTCGTGCTTTGCGCCGAACACCAGAAAATCCAGACATCCTGGTACGATAATTTGTGGGATACCTGCTTTCGCGGCGGCATCAAGGCGGGTTTCCCCGCCGACATGAAAGCCCCCCGCGATCTGCCCAATGACTTCGCTCAGGGTGTAATCCAGCACAGCGGCGAACTGCCCCTGCTCGATCAATTCCTCCATTGCGGGGCCGCCCACCCCATTTGCATGGAAGATTACGAAATTGAGGCCGTGCGCCTCAATATGCGGTTTCATCCGCATGAGGGGGCGGGTCGTATTGCCGAGCATGGTCGCCGCGATGGATTTATGCGCTGTGCCTGAGTCGGCAATCAGATGACTACCCCGTTTTTGATAGGCGTGTGCCATGCCTGCGATGGCGCTGGCAGCATTATCGAAGATCGTCCGGCTGATGGGATTCAAGCCCAAAATGTCCACGATGGAGTGCATCACCATCACATCTTTGGTGCCAACAAACGGCTGAAATTTGCGATGCCCGGATGCCAAGGGCGAGACGATCAATTTAGGGAGGCCAATCGGCAGCACCTTCATCGCCGCCGCTGCCAAAACCGCCCCTTCCGCGCCGCCCAAAGACACCACGCCATGAATTTTACCCTCCGTTAGCAGATCAAGGCTGATCTTACGCACTCCTTTGAGCATCTCCTCAACCGCTTTGCCTCGGCTGCCTGCATTTCGCAGCGCATCAATCGTCGTTCCAGCGGCCTCCGCCACAACGCGGCGATTGAAATCCGCCTCGATCCCAACCGCCTCACCGAGAATGCCCGAATCCAAAACCAGCGTCTCACAACCATACGCACGAACACGATCCCGCAGATAGGCTGTCTCCGGGCCTTTGGTATCGAGTGTGCCGATGAGCAGAACGGTTGTCATGATGATTTACGCGCCTGAGGCTTTCAGGTGCTTAATCGTGTTTTCGACATGCTTAGAATACGCGCCGTCGCTCATCAAATCGCTGCCGTGATCGCGAATGAATTTGAGTTCGGCATCGGTAGCCGTCGTGCCTGATGCTTCATCTTTGACCGCCAGCGGCGAGCGATCCAGCGGGACGACGAACTCGGATGTAATCCAACCATCGTAGCCAGCGCTTTTCAGTGTAGAGATCAGTTTCGACCAATCCAACGAACCGCCGCCGGGAGGGAAGCGGTTGTTATCGGCGACGTGGAAATCGACTAACTTGCCCACTTTAGCGGTATGAGTGACGGCTTCAAACATATCGACTTCTTCAATATTGATATGGAACGCATCCAAACATACGCCCACATCCTCGCCCACGTCCGCCGCCAAACGCAGCGCTTGATCGTGACGATTCAGGAAGTTGGTCTCAAAGCGATTCAGCGGTTCTAAGCCAATACGAATTTTGTGCTTGGCGGCATGGTCGGCGAGGATACGAATATTCTCCACTGCCCATTTCCATTCCGTTTCAGGGTCAGACATCGCCACAATTTTGCCCACTTCGCTCGGCACGAGGGTCATCAGAGTGCCGCCTAATGCCCCGACCATATCCAGACATTCCTTGACGTACTGAACGCTCATCTCGCGGTAATAAGGATCCGCATGGATGAGGTCACGCCCCGCCACCATAATGCTGACCGAACCGTAACACTCCAACTGATACTTATCCAGCAGTTTGCGCGTTTCCGCAATGTCATACTTGCGCGGTTCGCCCATGATTTCGATGCCGTCATAACCTAGATCATGCAGGCGTTTGAGTGTGACTTCAAGCGGCTCCGGGCGCATCCAATTGTGCATACCAATTTTCATTATTGAGTCTCCTTTGATGAATGTATTTTTTTAACCTTATATTGCAAATAGGGCATTAGTGAGTCCGCGAAAGTAATGCAAAAATTGGAACCACCAAGACACGGAGGGCACCAAGAGAATTTCTTAAAAATCTTCTTGGCGCTCTTGGTGACTTGGTGGTTAAAAAATTGAATGTCTTTCATGGTTTTACGTTTGTAATGCACCTAATCAATATCGTTTATGATCCCAACCGCAGCGCCTTAAACGACTCAATCTGACTCTTAATTGCCCGCTCGGTGGGCAGTCGTTCCGCGCTGGATGCGCCATAAAAGCCCGCGATCCCCGGCATTTTCGCCAGCGCCATGCCGACATTTTCTGGCTCATCAAATGGCCCACCATGACAGATGACCAGCGCGTCCTTTTTTAGTGACCAAACGGTTTGCGCCATCGTCATCACCTTTTCGATGGCTTGATCGAGCGTGAGCGCAACCGCCGCGCCAATGCTGCCAGCAGTCGTCAGCCCCACATGGCAGACAATTAAATCCGCCCCAGCCGCGACCATTGCTTTGGCCTCATCAGCATTAAACACATACGGCGAAGTGAATAAATCCAGTTCATGCGCGACCTGAATCATCTCGACTTCTTTGTCATAGCCAAGTCCGGTGGCCTCCATGTTGGAGCGCATCACGCCATCAAATAACCCGGCGGTGGGGAAATTTTGTACGCCAGAAAAACCGATTTCCTTGACCTGTTTGAGGAACACAGGCATCAACCGAAATGGGTCGGTGCCGTTAATGCCTGCCAGCACAGGTGTATGTTTGACGACAGGCAGCACCTCACCCGCCATCTCCATCACAATCGCATTAGCATCACCATAAGCAAACAACCCGGAAAGGGATCCGCGCCCCGCCATGCGATAGCGCCCGGAGTTGTAGATAATAATCAGGTCGGTGCCGCCTGCTTCCTCAAATTTGGCGGAAATCCCCGTTCCTGCCCCCGTACCAATGATGGGCTTGCCAGATTTGACCTGTTCGTGCAGGCGCTTCAAAATCGTATCGCGTGGAATTGCCATAATTATGCTTTCACCAGTTCCAATAAGGCTCCGGCAGTCACGCTGGAAAAAGCCGGGTCATTAATATCCGTCTCGATTTCGATCACGGGAATATCCGGACGGAGGTGGGCTTTGAGCGTATCGATAAACGCTTGATTGGCTTCCGGCCAATAAAACGGCTTATCGGGTAAATCAATCTCAGAGAAGCCACCCAGTGGGATATAAACCGCGATTGGCCCAGTCGCGGCGTTCAATTTTTGCGCGAAGATTTTGCCCATCTCGGCGTTTTCTTCGGGCGTGGTTCGCATTAGGGTGATATTGGGATTCCACTCATAAAGAATCCGGCTTTTATATTTTTCGGGGAGGGTGTCTTTCGCCCAAAAGTTACACATATCAATGCAACCGGGAACAACGATCTGGGGCGTTCCAGTCTTGGCAGCGGCATCCAAGCGGGTCTGTCCGGCGCTCAATACCCCGCCGAGCAATTCATCCGCCCATTCCGTCGTGGTCATATCCAGTACGCCCGCGATCAAGCGATCTTGAATCAGCGATTCCATAATACGCCCGCCTGTCCCTGTGGCATGAAAGACCAGCACTTCATACCCTGCGGCTTCTAACAAGTCTTTTGCTTGGTTCACCGCCCGCGTGGTATTGCCGAACATGCTGGCAGCAATCAGTGGTTTATCCTCACCCGCTGTTACATCGCCGGACACCATGCCGCAAATTGCCCCGGCAGCATTGCTATAAATCATACGGCTGATGCGATTTACGCCTGCGACATCGACAATTGAGGGCATCATCGTGATGTCGCTGGTATCGACATAAGGGCTGGTATCACCGGAAGAGACGGTTGAAACCATCAATTTGGGGAAGCCTGCGGGCAAAGTACGCATGGCACTGGTGCCAATCGCGGTTCCCCCACCGCCGCCCATCGAGATGATGCCGTCGATTTTGCGTTCATCGTAAAGCTGACGAGCGATGACTGCCGCGCCCCGCGCCATAATCGCCATCGCTTCGCCTCGGTCATTGCGACGGATGAGATCGGCTAGAGCTGCTCCCCCCGCCGCCGCGACTTCCTCATGGCTGACATCGGGTGAGAAGAAAGGCGACCCTAAAACGCCTGTATCCATCACCACTGTGTTACAACCGCGTTTTTCGATCTCAGATTTGAGGAAGGCGAAATCCTGCCCTTTGGTATCCAATGCGCCGAAAATGGCGACTGTCTTGGTCATATAAAGCCCATAAATAAATTTTCTTTGTTTTACAAATTCTTTTAACCACAGAAATAATCACAAAAAATAGTGTGTTTCGTAGGGGCAAGGCACGCCTCGCCCTTACAAAAACATACCTGATCTTACTGAGGACACAGAGTTTTGATCGAATTCTTCTTTGTGTTCTCCGTGATCTCTGTGGCTCAGTCTTAATACTTGATGTCCACCATACGACCACTCTCCGCCGAATTCATAATCGCGTCGCAGATGACGGCGTTACGATAGCCGTCTTCAAAATCCGCCCCATACGGCGCGACGGTGTTTTTGCCTACAATCGCACCGAAGTAATGGCTGAATTCATGCACAAACGTGTGTTCCCATCCGATATGATGCCCATGAGGCCACCAATTTTCCCAATAGGGGTGAAAGGATTCGGTAATCAGCGCGTTATGGAAGCCGCGTGTTTCTTTGGGGTCTTCATCCGCCCAGAACACATTGAGTTCTCCCAAGCGTTCCAGATTAAAGACGATTGAGCCTTTTTCGGCGTTGATCTCAAACGAGTTAAAGTTCTTGCGCCCCTGGCAAAAACGCGAGGCTTCAATCGTACCGAGTGCGCCATTTTCAAATTCCAGCAGCGACACAAACGCATCATCGACATCAACCTTTCCCATGCCAGAGCCATCTGGCAGCGGACGTTCTTCGATGAAAGTCTTGGTCATGGCGGAGACCTTTTTCGGCTCACCGACGAGGAAACGCGCCAGATCAATGACGTGTGCGCCTAAGTCACCAAGCGCCCCGCTCCCGGCAACGCTCTTATCCAGCCGCCAGACTTTAGGGAAGTTCGGGTCAATAATCCATTCTTGCAAATAAACCGCCCGAAAATGAAAAATCCGCCCCAGCGCGCCGCTTTCAATCAACTTACGCGCCTGCACAATCGCAGGGACAAAACGGTAATTAAACGCGACCATGTGCTGCACACCTGCTTTTTGTACCGCGTCCAGCATCGATTTGGCTTCTTCGGCGGTGCGGCCTAATGGCTTTTCACAAAATACGTGTTTGCCTGCTTCCGCCGCCGCGATACACGGTTCGGCATGGGCATCATTGGGACCGCCATTGTCGAAGACTTGAATCGCTGGATTTTCCAGCATTTTGCGCCAATCGGTATAATAGCCCTCATAACCGTAACGTCGGGCGGCTTCGGCGGTGGCTTCTTCATTACGGCCACAAATCGCCACCAGTCGCGGAATGGCAACCGGCGGATACATCATATACGGCAGTTTCTTGAGCGCATTGGTATGCGCCTTGCCCATAAAGGCGTAGCCGAGCATCCCAATGCCGATTTCGGGTGCCTCGCCTTCGGCACGAGCGCCCGCCATACTCGTAAAACCTATTTGATCGCTCATAAATCCCTCTTTTATGTAAATATCATTTATATTTTGTAGGGGCCAGTAAGACGACATGGCAAAGCGCACACAATTTTATAGTCCAACCCCACCCCTAAATCTCCTCCCCGTGCACGAGGAGGGGACTTCAATATCCACCGTGACTCGTTTTGCTCCCTCTCCCTGAGTTCAGGGAGGGGTTTCGTGACTCTACATTATCGTGTGGTGCTACTATCATGCCGCGCCTCTACGCATCAGGTTCAGTAACTTCACTTATTTCGACGCAAACGCCGCATCAAACGCGACATTAGACGACGGGAAATCATTCTTGCGGATATAGGCCACTGCTTCCGCCGCGCCATATTCACGATCCATCCCGCTGTCTTCCCATTCCACTGAAAGCGGCCCATCATAGCCGATGCGATTCAAAACGCGGACAATCGCTTCTAAGTCAATATCCCCGCGCCCCGGCGAGACAAAATCCCAACCGCGTCGAGGATCACCAAACGATAAATGCGAGGCGAGGATGCTGGAATGTCCGTTTAGCTTGACCTTAGAGTCCTTCACATGGACATGATAGATGCGATCCGGGAAGTGTTCGATAAAGTGGACGGGGTTAAAAAGCTGGTGGATAAAGTGGCTGGGGTCAAAATTAAAGCCGAAGGTCTTACGATGATTCAGGGCCTCGAGTGTGCGTTCCGCCGTATAGATGTCATACGCGATTTCGCTCGGATGCGGCTCCAATGCGTAAAGGATGCCTTCTTGGTCGAATATATCCAGCACCGGATTCCAGCGATCCGCGAATTCCCGATAGCCCGCGTCGATCATCTCCTGCGAAGTGGGCGGGAAAGGATAGAGCATGTGCCACACCGGGCTGCCTGTGAAGCCGTTGACGACGCTTACACCCATCTTCTTGGCAGCGCGGGCGGTGTTCGCCATTTCCTCGGCGGCGCGTTTCCGCACCCCGTCGCCTTCACCATCGCCCCATAAGCGATCTGGCAGAATCGCCCGATGACGACCATCAATAATCGTATCCGCCACGCACTGACCGACCAAATGATTGCTGATGGCGAAACACTTCAGCCCGTGCTTTGCCAAAATATCATGACGGCTCTGGATGTAACCATCTTGTTCCAGCGCCTTATCGACTTCAAAATGATCGCCCCAACAAGCGAGTTCAAGGCCTTCAAAGCCCATGCTGGCGGCTTTCTGTGCCAAGGTTTCCAGCGGTAAATCCGCCCACTGTCCAGTAAAAAGGGTAATTGGTCGTGCCATGTTTTTCATCTCCAAATGTTTAAAAGTTAATTTTCAAGGAAAAACGAACCAAGCAAACAACTAATCCCCACCACTTGCAGGGAGCGGTTGCATCACCGAGGTTTCGGTTTTGCGCGTGATACTGCCGACGGCTTCGCGTGCGGTAAAGTACATGATGAACCCCGGAAATGCACAGAACAGGACTAAAAAGGGAAGTTCAACATTGTTGAAGTCTTTTTCTGCCGCAGCAGCCACTTCCGCTTTACGGGCATCATCATAAGAATTGAAAACGCGGTCCCGCAGGCCATACGGGGGTGCCGGATTATTGGCGCTCACGAGTGTGAACATCAAAATCGCGCTGACTGCAACCCCGATCACGGCACCGATCAACTTCTGGGTGGTCGTGAGGGGGGAGAGTGCGGAGTCAAAATCTGAACGCGGCGGTAGCACATGGCTCCACAGGATGAAGCCCAACGTCGAGCCGAGCAGAATCACGAATCCATAACGATAAGGCACGAACGACCAAGGTTGGAACAAACATACAACCCCGAACAAAATTCCAACGACCAATGTATTTTCGATGCCACTATAACTACGCCCTGGCATCTTGCCGTTAAAGCGCAGCGCAACCAACACGATTACCAGAATAAAAAGCAGCAAAATGCCGATAAAGGCACTAAAAAACGGAATCGCGTGGATTAAAACCCCTTGACGGGTTTCTTCTGAAAAGATCGACTCGCTAATCGGCGGAAAAATCAGCGCGAAGGCGAATAACGCCAGTGCGATTCCGCCAAGCCATTGCATAGGGGCTGTATATCTGCGCGACATCTTATTTCCCTTTAAGCCAGCAGCTTTTTCAAGAAGGCCAACCCGTTGCCAGCCAGTGCATCTTGAGTCGTCTCGAATGAGCGCCAGATTGCGGCAGCGCGAGCAATGCTCTTGACCTTGCTTGTGAACGATTCAATCACGACGGGACCATCATAATGGATGTCTTGCAGCGCTTCAGCCACTTGATCCCACGTCACATTACCCGAACCCGGTGCGCCCCGGTCATTCTCGCAGCTATGGAGATGAACCAACCGTGAACCTGTCGTACGAATGGCATCGCCCAGCGACTTTTCTTCAATATTCATGTGAAACGTATCGAGCATGATTTTGCACGACGGATGATTCACGCGATCAATGACTTCAATGGCCTGCGCCGCCAAATTGATAAAGCTGGTTTCAAACCGATTTAACGGTTCCACACCCAGGATAACGCCGTGTTCCCCGGCATAAGCTGCCAGCTCACTTAAGTTTTTCACCAGCACATCGAGGTCTTTAGCCCGATCATCGGGCGTTTGCTGCCAAACGCGCCCTACCGCCGAATACAATGGCCCTACCAGATTAACACCGCCCAACGTCTGAGTCGCATCAATACAGTGCCGTAGGTAAGCCATGCCATTTTCCTGAATGGTCTTGTCTTCATGAATCAGATCACGATCTGGCCCCATCGCCGCGCAGACACTCACTTTTAGGCCGTTGTCGCGGATAATGCCAGCGCCGCGCTCGTAATCAAGGTCAGTGGTGCCTTCAATCGGTACCTCGACCAGATCAAATCCCAAACTGGCAATATGAGGCGCAAGCGTCGTTAGCTCATCCGTCGTCAGCGGCGAAGTCCACACCCAGGTGTTCACGCCAAATTGCATATCTCATCTCCTTAGCAAAACCGTGAAAGACAGTCAATTTTTAACCGCCAAGTCACCAAGAGCGCCAAGAAGATTTTTTAAGAAATTCTCTTGATGTCCTCCGTACCTTGGTGGTTCCAATTTTTGTATTACTTTTGCGGACTCATTTTAAAAGTGTCTTTTGCAATATATTTCAAAACCACAGCGGTTTCGGTTCGCCGACTTTCCGTCCCCAAATAAAGTAGAAGTGAACGCCGATTAACTCAGTGCGCGTACTCCATCGGGTCGGAAGAAATGCAGACGATCACGCGCCACATCAAAATGAATATCGGTATCTACCCCATATGGAGCAGTCCCCGGTACACTGCTCAAAAAAATTTGTTCGCCTGCCCGGATATGGACAATCGTCTCGACACCAAGCGGCTCGGTTAAGATCACCTTCCCTGCAAACTCTCCGCCTTGCCCTAACCGAATATCTTCCGGTCGAATGCCGAGCAGCAGCGTTTCTGGCATAGTATTGCCATTCGGGAGCGGCATTTGAACCGTGCTGTTCTTCACGCGCAGCGCACCATCCTCAATATGCGCGTCCAGCAGATTAATACGCGGCGTGCCGACCAACTGCGCGACGACAGTTGTGGCAGGACGGTCATAAATATCGTGTGGCGTACCGACCTGCAAAATTTCGCCATCGTCCAGCACCGCAATCCTATCCGCCATCGTCAGCGCTTCAATTTGATCGTGTGTGACGAAAAGCGTCGTACTGTTCTGAGTTTTTTGCAGATGCTTAAGTTCTACCCGCAGCGATTCGCGCAGTTTGGCATCCAAGTTAGACAGCGGCTCATCCATCAGGAAGATACGCGGCTTCCGCACAATCGCCCGTCCGATAGACACGCGCTGCATCTCGCCGCCGGAGAGCTTGGCGGTCTTGCGTTGCAACAAATGGGTGATTCTCAGCTTTTCCGCCGCTTCCGTCACACGGGTGCGGATTTCCGGTTCGGGTGTCTGACGCATGGGTGAACGCAACGGGAAGGCCAGATTGTCATACACCGACATATTGGGGTAGAGCGAATACTGCTGAAAGACAAAGGCCGTATCGCGTTCAGCCGGCATTAGCTTATCCACCGGCGTATCATCAAAGATGACGCTGCCTGCGTCTTGACGCTCCAACCCGGCGATAACGCGCAAAGTTGTCGTTTTCCCCGCCCCCGTTGGCCCTAGCAGTACAAAAAATTCGCCGTCCTTAATTGATAGGGAGATGTCATTGAGGGCGGTAATGTCTTTAAATCGTTTGGTGACTTTTTCCAGTCTGATGTTGCTCATGAGCGGTTATCTCGCTTGGTTAGCGCCATTTCTGTTTCTGGATGGAAGAACCGTACCATCGTCGGATTCACATCGAAGTGAACGAGGTCGCCAATGTTATAGGAGGTTTCTCGATTAGTACGTATATGGACAATCTGATCTTTATCCAGTTCAAGATGCAGCATGGTATAGCCGCCATGCAGATCGTTGGCATAAGTCTTCGCTACAAGCTGCCCTTCTGAGGAAACTTGCGCCGCTTCCGGGCGGAAGCCGACGATCACGCGCCCATCCGAACCAAGATCAGCGGCTAAAGTCGATTTCCAATCGTCCGGCACAGTGTAGACACTGCCACCATCGAAATAGAGGACACCACCCTGATAGCGTGCGGGAATTAAGTTCATACCCGGACTTCCGATAAAACGCGCCACAAAAATATTGGCAGGGTTATGATAGACATCAGTTGGCGTGGCGGCCTGCTGAACAACCGCGTTGGACATGACGACAATTCGATCGCCCATCGCCATCGCTTCAATCTGATCGTGGGTGACATAAACCGTCGTGGCGTGTTGGTCGATGTGCAGGCGCTTGATCTCCGCCCGCATCGTATCGCGGAATTCGGCATCCAATGCGCCGAGCGGCTCATCCATCAGGAAGGCGGCGGGGCGGCGGACGAGCGCCCGTGCTAACGCTACCCTCTGTTGGTCGCCACCGCTCAGGCTGCCGGGGCGCGAGTTCAGCACATGCTCGATATTCAGCATCTTTGCGACTTCATTGACGCGCTTTTTGACCATATCACGCGATTCGCCCTGCGCTTGCAGTGGAAAAGCGATATTTTCTCTCGCCGTTAGATGGGAATACAGCGCGAAGAATTGGAACACAAATGCAATATCACGTTCACTCGGATGCAGCCACGTTACGTCGCGCTCGCCGAACAGAATTTGCCCACTGGTAACGGCCTCTAACCCAGAAATCATGCGGAGGGTAGTTGTCTTGCCACAGCCGGAGGGTCCCAGCAGGACAATAAACTCGCCGTCATGGATGGTCATATCTAAAGGTTTAACGGCGAATTGATCGCCAAATTTTTTCTCGACTTGGTTTAAATGAATGGTCGCCATAAAAAATGTTCCTCTTAGCCTTTGCGGATCGCGCCGAAGGTCACACCGCGCAGCAGATGTTTCCGCAGCGCAAAGGTGACAATCACGACTGGGATTAGGAACGCCATCGAACCCGCCGCAATCGTAGACCATTCAATGCCGCCCGTGCCTAGAATCAAAGGGATACTCGGCGGGGCAGTTCGTGCGCGTTCCTGCGTCAGCATCAATGCGAAAGCATATTCATTCCAGGAAAAAATGGCGGAAAAAACAGTCGTGGCAGCGATGCCTGTGACGGCTTGCGGCAGCACGATCTTGCGGAACGCCTGCAAGCGCGTGTAACCATCGACCAACGCCGCTTCTTCATATTCTTTCGGAATTTCGTCAATAAAGCCTTTGAGCAGCCATACCGAGAACGAGAGGTTGAAACTGGTATACAGTAAAATCATCCCCAAATGGGTATCGTAGAGACCAATCTGTTTATACATCAGGAAGATCGGTACGGTAACGACAACCGCCGGAAGCATACGCTGGCTGAGGATGAAGAACAACAAATCATCCTTGCCGGGAATATTAAAGCGGCTGAAGGCATACGCGGCAAGCACACCGAACACGACGGACAGAATGGTCGAACTTCCGGCGATAATCACAGAATTAGTAAGCTGCTGGGCAAATTGACTGCGCCCGATGATAGTCTGCTGGCGCTCCAGAACGATATCCTGCGCCCAATTTAAATCGTCACGCGCTCGGTATGCTTCCATTTCCGCATCGCTCAACTGGCGGCGCTGAGTAAAGAGGTTGACGAAGCCTTCGAGCGTCGGCGTAAAAAAGACTTTCGGCGGTACCGAAACCGCATCCGGCAGCGATTTAAAAGCCGTCATGCCCATCCAAATAACGGGAAGCAGCATGATAAAGGCGATGATGACCGCCACAATTGTGCGGACGATACTTCCAGCTTGGGGTCGCCAACCCACTTTATCGACGCGGGTTGAATAATTTACGGGTGTCCGTGAGGGTGGAGGTGCGGATTGTGTCGCCATCAGGTTTACGATCCCCTCGCTTTATTCAACGCCCGGATATAAAGATTGCTAACCGCGATAATCACAACCAGAATCACGTAGGCTAACGCGCTCGACATACCTGTGTCATACTGGCCTTGAAACGCCAACTTATACAAGCGGATCGAAACTGTTTCGGTGACATCGCCGGGGCCGCCGCTCGTCAGCCCCATCGCAAGGTCAAACTGCTTAAACGCCTCTATCGTGCGGAAAAGCACCGCGATCAATAACAGCGGCATGACTTGCGGTAGGGTGATGCGCCGGAATTGGAACCATGCGCTGGCACGATCAATCGAGGCCGCTTCATACAGATATTCTGGAATCGCGCTTAATCCAGCCAAGCACAGCAGCATCACAAAGGGACTCCACATCCAGACATCCACGATCACAATCGCCCATAATGCCAGATTTGCGTCCCCTAACCATTCTGGCGAAGTGTTGATATTGGTGTAGCCGAGTAAGTAATTAAAGATACCAACGGATGGATTAAACATCAGCTTCCAAAATACAGCGACGACGATGGGCGAAAGCATCATCGGCACCAGAATCAAGGTCGTAATGAGTCCTTTGCCTCTGAATTTTTCCCGCAGCAGCAGCGCCAAGCCAAAGCCAATCAGCGTTTGAAAAACGACTGAGACTAAAGCGTAACTCCCCGTCGTGGCGAAGTTTTGCCAGAAGCGCGTATCACTTAGAATCGTCTGGTAATTTTGTAATCCTACCCACTGCGGTGGTACATCTGCAATCACGGAATAATTGGTAAAACTTAAGTACAAGCTATAAATAAGCGGGAAGATGTTCATCAAGATCAACAAAATTATCGTCGGCAGAATAAAAAGCTGAACGATGCGTATATCGCTCACCTGCCGCTGTTTTGATGGCATCCTTTGCGCCCGCGCGGTTTCGACACTGTTGACGGTGCTTATTTGTGACACGAAAAACCCCTAGGATAGGTGTTGTTAAGAAGGGAGACAATGACCTGTCTCCCTTGCTTAAAAGCACTAACGTGGATTGAAACTACTCGTTAATAACGCCTGCTTCAATCAAAACCGCATCTTGTTCTTCTGCAAGCGCGTCCAGAGCTTCCTGGGCAGTCCCTTCGCCAGCGACGATATAGGCACTCAGATAGCGTTGGGTCGGCTCCAGCAGTTGACCGAATTCAGGAATATTCCAGAAGTCCTTCACAAAGGTCATGGTTTCTGCGAAGGCGGCATTATAGGGGGTCTGGGTCAGGAAGGTTTCTGATTCTAGAACGTTGATATTGCAGGTGTAACCACCCAATTCTGCCCAACGTGCTTGGATTTCTTCCTGAGCGAACCAAGTGATGAAATCAAGTGAGGCTTGCTTGCGGGCATCATCAATGTAGGAATTGACGCTGATACCCTGACCGCCGAGTGCCGCATAGCGTTCACCATCGGGGCCGGCTGGCATCACGAAGAAACCCGTCGATTCGCGGAAAGGATTCTGGTCGCTGTCCAACACTGGGAAGAAAGCGAAGTAATTCATAATCATGGCGGCTTGCCCGTTCATGAAGACATCGTTCATTTCTTGGAAGAAGGCATCGTTGGTCCCTGGAGGCGCAAACGAATACAGTTCAGCATATAGTTCCAGCGCGGCAACGGCTTCCGGTGAGTTCACGACACCGAGGACGTTGTAGTTTTCATCAAACCAGTTCGCGCCGTAGCTAAAGAACACATTTTCAAAGCCCATGGTGATGGCATCATAATCGTCTTGGGTATAAACACCCACGCCATATAAGCCGTCATCGGGGCGGGTAAAGAATTCCGCGATGTCGCGCAGTTCTTCCCACGTTTGCGGTACAGCCAGCGCATAACCGTAGGCGGCTTCAAAATCAGCCATATTGGTGGCATCTTCAAACAAATCTTTGCGATACGCCCAGCCGTTAGCATCGCCTTCGGTGGGGTAAGCATAGTAGCTGCCAGAAGCGACTGGATATTCACCATAATATTGGAGTGTCGCCGGGGTGACGGTATCGGCAATACCCGAACTCGTCATGAATTCGGTTAGGTCTACATAATGCCCCTGCGTCACGGCTTGACCAACCCATTGGCTGTCACCAACAATCAAGTCATAAGAAGTGCCTTGCGCTGCCCATTCCGTACCCACACGGTTGTAGAAATCACCCCAGGGGGTTTGGACGACGTTGACGGCGATACCAGTGGCTTCTTCATATTCGTTGCCAACTTGTTGTAGGAAATCCGCCGGTGCCCACTGCGCCCACCAGATCGTCAATTCGGTAACGTCCTGTGCGCCCGCAGTAGAAATACCCAGAACACCTGTGAGTAGAAGGACTAATGCTAGAAGAACTGCTGCTTTTTTAATCATTTTACCTTTGCTCCATACAAATAACGGTCTTGATCTGCATTAAATATTACGTGCTCATCATGGGGTTAATCGAAAGCGCTGCCTACCTCCTTCAATCCATTTGTGACTCGTTACGAAAAATACCGGGTGTGCTCAGCTAGTGCTTGAGTTCCCCATAACCAGGTTTGTTGACATCAAATAGCAATAAGTCGAAAGAAAATAGCAATACTTGAAAGTCGGACGGTCTAACGTCATAAGGGTGTAAAAGCTCAACATCCATTGATGCGGCTTATCTCCAGTTGGCGATCATTAGTAAGATGGAATTTTCCTGTAAATATGTTGATAGAACGGGCTGTAGATTTTGGCAATATCAAAGATCACTAAAGACACGTTGCGCGGATGGGAACGGCAAGGAATCTGAAAGCGCACGCTATGGTTTCTCAAGAGTAAAATCCTCTGTAAACCAGCGTAGCGCAGATTTGGTAAATTACGAGAAAGCATTTTGCGATTAGCATTATTATTTATTTATTAGCAAAAATATTTTTAAGTGAAGCCATAATGTAACATAAGTTCAATTTACTTGTCAACAAAATCCTATTAGGTTAGGGCAATCGCGTAACTACACAGGGAAAGTATAGCCAAAAGGAAAAAAACGAGCTATAAAGTTGGGGTATGAATAACGTGCGCGAAGCAGAACTCCTTGCCATTATCCAAGAACAACAGGTACTCATCGAGCAGCTCA
>DAOTTO010000058.1:0-2091 GCA_034437895.1 Anaerolineae bacterium
TGGTAGGCAAGCATTGTTACTAACTGACGTTACGCAGTTAGCCCTCATCCTAAATCCTTCTCCCTCATGGAGAAGGACTTTGATATACGATGTGCATTTGCCTCCCCTCGCCCTGAGGGAGAGGGGTCGGGGGTGAGGGCAGAAACAGAGTCGGCTGCGTAACGTCAGTCACTAATAGAAATTACGCAGTTCAGCGAGATTTTCCGTAGGGGCGACTCGCCGAGTCGCCCCTACAAAACCCATCAACTGCGTAAATCCTAACTAAAAAGGACGCAGTATATTGCGCCCTTTTCGTCTATCAATTCACGGATTATTTAGCGCAATCCATTTACTTCGCGTAATCTATCGCACGGGTCTCACGGATGACATGCACTTTGATTTGACCGGGATACTGCATCGTTTCTTCGATTTGTTTGGCAATATCACGCGCCAGCTTCAGTGCTGCAAGATCATCAATCACATCAGGCCGCACGATAATGCGAACTTCGCGCCCCGCTTGGAGCGCATAACTTTGTTCCACGCCTTCAAAACTGGTCGCAATATCTTCCAACGTTTTAACCCGCTTGATATATGAGTCCAGACTTTCTCGCCGCGCACCCGGACGCGCACCCGAAATTGCATCCGCCGCCTCGACGATTAGCGCTTCGACGCATTCCTGTTCTACCTCATGATGGTGCGCCGCGACGCAGTTAATGATTTTGGGGTTCTTCACGCCATGCCGCTTGATGAAATCCGCGCCGATCAGGGCATGAGTGCCTTCGATTTCGTGGTCGATGGCCTTGCCCAAATCGTGCAGCAAGCCGCCTGCTTTGGCGATATTCACGTCTGCACCCAATTCAGCCGCGATCATACCGGCGATATGCGCCGTTTCAATCGAATGGGCGTGTTGATTTTGTCCGTAGCTCGTGCGGAACTTCAACCGACCCAGCAGACGGATAACTTCTGGATGTAGGCCGGGAACGCCTGTTTCATAAGCGGCGCGTTCACCTTCCTCTTTGATCGCATTTTCGACTTCAATACGCGCATCATCCACCAATTTTTCGATACGTGCGGGATGGATTCGCCCATCGGTGACGAGTTTCGCCATCGACCTTTTTGCCACTTCGCGCCGCACGGGATCGAAACTGCTGATGGTGATGGCTTCCGGCGTATCATCGACGATGACATCTACACCCGTCGCCAACTCAAAAGCGCGAATATTGCGTCCGTTGCGCCCGATAATGCGGCCTTTCATTTCGTCACTGGGCAGAGGCACAACGCTGACAGCGATTTCGCTGACATGCTCCGATGCTAACCGCTGAACCGCCAGCGCGATTACATCACGAGCGCGGGTATCGGCCTCCTCACGCGCTTCGGCTTCGACCTGCCGGATGATACGAGCGCTGTCGTTACGGGCATCCTGTTCCGCCGCCGCAATCACCTCCACCCGCGCTTCTTCAATCGTCATCTGGGCGACCCGCTGCAATTCCTCCATGCGGATCGTCTCGGCACGTTTCAGATCATTTTCGCGTTTATCGAGGGTACTTTGACGTTTACTCTGATTTTGTTCGCGCTTTTCCAGCCGATCAATCCGCTGGTCAAGATCATCACGACGGCGTTGCAGCCGTTCCTCCTCATTATCGAGATCACGTCGACGGCGAACGATGACCGTATCGGCCTCTTCTTGAAAAGCCTTAACGCGATCTTCGCCTTCGCGCACAGTTTCTTGCGCCTTTTCATTCGCGGCAGTGATGATCGACTGAGCTTGCTCCTCAGCCAACAGCCGATGACTTGTGCCTTTGGCATTTTGGTAGTAGTTGAGACCAAACCAGCCCAGCGCTATTCCGACTGCGAGGGTCAGTAATTCCACTACAATAAAAACGATTGGGTTGTCCATGTATGTTAGCGGGTGATGCTGTTCGCAATGCGCCGCCAATCTCCTTTCTGGTGTTTGTTAACATAAAGACAAGGTTTAGGGTTCTGGTGGCAGCAAAAAACACCTTACTCCTCCATTTCTTCAGCATCATCCGACTCGCTGAAAAAATCCGGGTTTTCCGCTGCCAGTTCCTGTATCAATTGCTCAATGACATCGCGGCTGGTGCCATAATTGAA
>DAOTTO010000059.1:0-2757 GCA_034437895.1 Anaerolineae bacterium
ACCCCACCCCTAAATCCCCTCCCCATTGCATGGAGAGGGGACTTCAAGATGCGTTTTTCTCCCCCTCTCCAAGTATTGGAGAGGGGGCCGGGGGGTGAGGTAAGCGAAAGTCCTGATATCAAGACACAATGGTTTAAAATTACCCTTAATTGTAGGTGAAGGCCAATTAAAATGTCGATGAGTATAGGGATATGCCCCATAACCCAAACAGTTGGCAAGCGCGTTGATAGCGCTACCCTCAAGTCGATGCTGGCAGTAAGCCTTCATCAAGTACAGGATATAGACTATTTTTTCTGTCGAGAGTCCAATTGTGAAGTCGTTTATTTTAGCGCCGATGGAAAACAAGTCTTTAAAACACACGAAGTCCGTGAGCGCGTGTTTCAGAAAGAACCGGACAGTTCTGATGTCTTGATATGCTACTGTTTTCGGCACACGCCCGGCAGCATTCGCGCTGAAATTGAAAATACCGGCGGCAGTACGGTTGTTGAGGATATTAATCAAGGTATCAAGGCGGGTCAGTGTGCGTGTGATTGGCGTAATCCACAAGGCGATTGCTGTCTCGGCAATGTGAGTAGCCTCATCAAAAAATATTTTCCAGACCTGTAAAATTACAGCGTGTTTCGATCATCGTTTACAAGGGATTTAATCCGATGCAGCCCACGCCTCTCATACGCTACGTGACCGTTTCCGAATTGATTTATATCAACGGCTGCATTTTGGAAAATGCCAATCTGATCAGTGGCAAGCAAAAAGTGCGCGATCTTGATCTGCTGGAAGCCGCCGCCCAACGTCCCGAAGCCAGCGCTTTCGGCGAAGATGCCTTCCCCGACCTGCCTGTAAAAACCGCCGCCCTGCTTCATGCCCTGGCCCGGAATCATCCCTTTACCGATGGCAACAAGCGTACAGCAACCGTAGCAGCACTGTTTATGTTCGCCATCAACGGCTGGCGCGTGAACTGGGATCAGGCGCAAGCGCTGGAAGTTATCCTGAGCGTAGCAGAAAATCACTGGGAAGTGGGCCAACTGGCGGCATGGTTCCAAGAAAATCTCGAAGCGGGTGAACCTGCATGGGAGGCTGAGATGGAAAAAGACATGAGCCTGATCGACATGATTATGAGCGAACAGAAGTGGCTGCTGGATGAACTCAACAAACAGTGATGACGATCCCATCGAATCGTATGAGGGAGCCTATTATCTCGGCGTGCAAGACATCATCAAAATTAATGACGAGATCACAGGCGGCGACCCACGCATCCGCGATGTGCATCTGCTTTATTCCGCGTTGCGCCGTCCCGGAATCATACTGTTTGGGCAGCCGCAGTTTCCTACATTGCTCGATAAAGCCGCCGCTTTAATGGAATCGCTGGCATATCATCATCTGTTTGCGGATGGCAACAAACGCACCGCAGTGCAGGCCGTTGCCCTTTTTCTGGAACGCAATGGGCAGCGTTTTGATTATGACGTGGCAAAAGATGCCGAATTCGTCTTACAAATCGCGCAGGGCGAACATGATACTGACCAAATCGCGGCATGGTTGGCGGCACGGGTAGCACCCTTAGTCTAATCTGGTTGCGTCGGTTGGATAGAAACCACCTCTTCAGAATACTTGTTGTCCTAAACTTCTCCTCACGACTCGCAAATCCATCTATCATGCAAGTGGAGCATACTTTCAGGGTTGGACATTCATAAAGTTGTGAATGTTATAAATATTCAATTTTTTATTTCAGGCAGTTTAACATCTTACACCTAGGAGTACGTCACAATCATGCCCGAACTGAGTATTAGTCAGTACAGTATAGTCTACAATTTGTTCTCTTTCACCTTTGCGGCCATGTTCGCATCATTCATCTACTTCGTCTTGATGCGCCCACAGGTTGCATTTAAGTTTCGTGGGGCGCTCACGATGTCGGCACTGGTCGTAGCCGTGGCGGGTTATCACTACTTCCGTATATTAGGAAGCTGGGAAAGTGCCTATGTTTTAAGTGAAGGTCGTTATATTGCGACTGGCACACCTTTCAACGATGCCTATCGCTATATTGATTGGCTGCTCACCGTACCGCTACTAGTGGCAGAACTGATAGCCGTCCTCAGCCTCACCAGAGAGCGTACAAACAGCCTAACTTGGCGTTTGGGTGGCGCGGCAGCATTGATGATCGTTCTCGGCTATCCTGGCGAAATCGCAACAACCACAGGCGCCCGTGCGCTGTGGGGCTTTATCTCCACAATCCCGTTTGCCTACATCCTTTACGTGTTGTTTAGCGAACTTGGGCCAGCAATCGAGCGTCAACCCGCAGGGGTCAAAGTGCTGATTCGCAACATTCGCTTGCTGCTTTTGGCGACGTGGGGCTTTTACCCAATTGTCTATCTGCTGCCCATCTTAGGACAGAGTTTAGACTCAGCCGGAACGGTTATCGCCGTACAGATCGGTTATTGCATCGCAGACGTAACCGCTAAAGTAGGCTTTGGTATCATGATCTACTGGATTGCCTTTGCCAAGTCTGAAGCAGAAGGCGATATTCCGAAGTCTTTTAATGAGGATCGCATCGCAGTGAGCGCTGGTGACTAAGCCGCAAATCAAGGTTTATCAGGACAACACCCTAATGGTGGGAACCTGATAAACAAGTTCCAATGTTTTAGTGACTTAGGACTTTCGCTCACGCATTTACCCCACCCCTAAATCCCCTCCCCATTGCATGGAGAGGGGACTTCAAGATGCGTTTTTCTCCCCTTCTCCAATACTTGGAGAGGGTGCCGGGGG
>DAOTTO010000060.1:0-5496 GCA_034437895.1 Anaerolineae bacterium
TACCTCGCCCCCCGGCTCCCTCTCCAATACTTGGAGAGGGGGAGAAAAACGCATCTTGAAGTCCCCTCTCCATGCAATGGGGAGGGGATTTAGGGGTGGGGTAAATGCGTGAGCGAAAGTTCTATGATATCATCTGTGTCATCATAAAGAGACCCTACCCTAATCGTAGGGTCTTTTTTCACGTCTTCTCCCCTCTTACTCACCTCCTATTTTGCTACAACACTTGAACTATAAGCACTTTTCGTTTAGAAATGGGTCTTACTATATGTAGCACACACGTAGGCCGATAGCGCGAGGGGCGCTTGCCTTTTGTGAAAACAGCCTTTGAGGAGAAAATTCATGGGACGAGCAAATTATGGCAGAGTGGGCAACCGCCGACCAAGCACTGCCATTTGGCAATGGACAATTATTGGTATCACGCTGGGGTTTGCTTGCTCCGCAGTGATCGTATTAGCTTTGTTGACGGTGGGTGTCCTCAGCTTAGAGGGGGACGGACTCGGTGTGGCGGCGGCAGCCACCTCTACGGCTGCCCCCACTGTGAATGTACAAGCGACAGTGGATGTAATCCTTCAACAAACGCTTGCCGCCCTTCCAACCGCGACAACGCCCCCGACAGAGCCTCCCGCGCAGCAAGCCGTCGTCGCGCCGCCAACCGCCACCGCGACCACTGATCCGGCGCTGTTGCCGTCGGCAACCACCCAACCAACCGCGACCACCGCAGGCGCAAGCAATCCGCCTGCACAAGCAACAACATCTGGTCAATCAGAAGCGACCCAAGAAACAAGTGGGCAGGCGACGACCAACAACACAACCGCCGCTGGCGCACAACTTCCACCCGGATTAATCACCACGAATTTGCGCGAAGTTCAAGGCGGCACGTTCCAGATGGGAACCAGTCCACAAGAAATTGCCATTGCTGTGCGTGAATGTCAAGAACGCGATGGTGGCGCTTGTAATGAAGCGGACGCGCAAGATTCTCTGCCTGTGCATAATGCGACGATCAACAGTTTTTTGATCGAAGAGTATGAAGTCACCAATACCCAGTATGTCGCTTTCCTCAATTCACTCGGCGCAGGCCGTCATGCCAATGGGTGCAGCGGACAAAAGTGCATTGACACCACGCGGGAGAACGCAGGCAGCTATATCGCTTTTGATAGTGCCAATTACAGCGTTCAAGATATTTTTGCGAATTTCCCGGCATCAGGTGTGACGTGGTACGGCGCACAGGCTTACTGCCAAGCGATTGGTCGCCGTTTGCCCACCGAAGCCGAATGGGAACGGGCCGCACGCGGCATAAACAATTTCTTGTATCCTTGGAGCAGTCAATGGATACCCGATATTGCCAAATATCGCTTGCCGGGGGCAGATATCACAACTATCGGCTCAAGCGCGGTGGGTTCGTTCCAGAATAGCAGCGAGTTTGGCATTTTTGATATGGCGGGGAATGTCGCGGAATGGGTGCAGGATTTCTACGGGAATAATTATTATACCCAGCCTGCCGCCACCGAACCGAATCCGCAGGGGCCGCCTTCTGGCACAGATCGCGTACTGCGCGGCGGCTCGTGGGATACACTGCCGTTCTTCTTACGCGCCGTGCATCGTCAGAATGCCACACCCGACAGCGTTCTGCTTTCACAAGGCTTCCGGTGTGCGGCAGATGCAGGCACAGTACCTGCTGCGGGGACGAGTCCTGTTCAGCCGATTGGAGAAGTGACGGACGAAGCGCCGTTGGGTGCCGCGCCGACTCTTCCGCCCCGTGCGACACTCTCACCGCTGCCCCTCACCCCAACCGAGTCAGCCGGTGCGCTTCCGCCTACCGCGCCAGGTGGCTGAGTTACAATTAAATGTGGGCATAGTAGGGAACGACCTTTGTGTCGTTCCCTTGTGCTACAAGGGCGCTCCCTATAACGGCACAAATTGAAACCAAGTGCTTCGGCAGCCTTTAGTCGTCGTCTGCCAATCCACTCCGGCTGGTGGGATGCAGCATGAGCAGCATCTTATAAGGTTGGATGCCATCCTCCGCCTCATCCTCATCGCGGTTATATTCTTGAATCAAGCTCATCAAGCGCTCATAAAACGTTTTGGCCTCTTCCGGTTTCAGAATGAGCCGGCCTTGTGTCACGAGCAAACGGCGATGATCGGGCGCATCGGGACCCGCTTCGATCACACTCGCCGCCATACTATCGCGGATGTCGTTACGCGCATCGGCAAAAATACCCGAAAGGGTGATCTCCAGCCCTTCATCAAATTCGGCTGTTCCGGGGGAAAGCAGCCCTTTTTCCAGCCGATAGACCCGTGCCGCCATCTGATAATGTTTTTCAATGATGCCAGACACAATGCGCGTTTCTACCATCTGAATCAAGCCGTGTTTTTCCAACAGATTAAAGTGATAGTAGAGCTTCGTCGGCGGCTTATCTAGCTTTTCCGCCACTTGCTTGACGGTGCCGGGCTTGCTCAGATATTCAAGGATGTTAATCCGCAGTGGATCCGCCAAGACTTTCAGTGTCTCTAAATCGGTGATGATAAATTCTTCAGCGGGCTTAAACTTCTCACTGATTTGAGTCGTTTCGTCAATCATAATTTTTAACTTCTTCTATCGAGTGTGATAATAACATGCTCCCTATTATAACACCGCGAGATATTTCGGACGATTGCGGTAACGTAAAAAATTCGGGCAAATCGACCAAATTCGCTATTTAGCGCCGCCTCTAGTTTTTAGGCTTTTGTTCGCGGGAGGCCAAAAACAGACTCGCAAGCACACCGCCAATCACCGCAGCTATACCACTGAAGAAACCCATTACCCATCCGCGACTCTCTTTTTTCGGCGTAGCAGGCGAAAGAATTTCTGCGGCTTCTGTTTCGGCATGGATGAGGGCGGCCTCACTTGGAAGGATTGTTACGGGTGGAGCCGTCGCAACAGCGACATTGGCGCTTGGATCATCGACCACTTTAGTCTGGATAATGACTTGCACCGCATCTTTCGTCGGGCGAATTTGTGCGCCGCGCATCCGCGAATAGACTTGGGTAAATTCTGCGCCGAAAAATAATATCTGCGCGGAGTAATATACCCACAGCAAGATAATAATCAATGACCCCGCCGCGCCATAAGCGGAAGCAACTGAGCTGCTTCCTAAATAAAGGCCAATCAGCGATTTACCAAGCGTAAACATCACCGAGGTAAAGGCCGCCCCCGCCCACACATCCGACCAAGCAATATCCGCATCCGGCAGCCACATATAAATCATGGCGAAAAGCAGCGTCGTGATCCCAAACGAAACCACGAGATTAGCGATCTGAATCAGGGTGTGCAACTGCGGCGCAATCCCATGCAAAAAAGTGTCCAGCGCAGCAATTACCGTACTCAACACCAACGACACCAACAGCAAAAAGCCTGCCCCCAGCACCATCGACAAAGAGATAAAGCGCGTTTTTAGCGTCCGCAAGATGCTTTTAAGGCCAGCATTAGGGCGCGGTTGCACGTTCCAGATTTTATTCAGTGAGCTTTGCAACTGCCCGAACACTGCGCCCGACCCAGCGATAAGCGTAATAAGCGCAATCACAGTGGCGATGCGTCCGGTGGCGGGGTCAAGACTGCTCTGCAACGTCCCTTCGATGACCGCAGCGCCTTCCGACCCAACCAAACTGCTGATTTGGGCAAGAACTTGGCGCTGCACCTCAACCCGATCAAACATTATTCCGGCGATGCCGATCACAACTAGCAGCAGCGGTGTGAGCGAAAACGCCGTGTAATAGGCGAGCGCGGCGGATAAACGCGGCACATCGTCGCGCTGATATTCCTCATAAGTTTCTTTAAACAGGTGAAAAAGGTTGGTCAAATGTCTTTTCATGGTGAGAGTCTGTCTCCGGTGTAAAACGTCGTAAGGTTAACTTACAGTCTACCCACGCCCCCTAAACAGACTCTAAACAGGCGTTTTTTTTAGTCAAGCATTAATCAAAGATGTGTTTTATAGCACCAACACCCCTGCCGCGCCGCTAATCATGCCAATGACGATCACACCAATCAGCGTGGCGACCAAGCCCTTCGCAAAACCGAAGTCATAAGCGCTGCCCACCAAACCCACTAACTTCAGCAGCACCGTTAATGTAAACAGGCCGATCACCGCCGCGCCAATCGTAAGGGCATTACCGCCGCCGCTGCTTAGGATAAGCAGACCAAAAATGCCTGCCAGAACGAGCATAATAATGCTGCGATTGGTCATCAAGGCTGCCGCTTTATGCGCGATATAAGGCAGGTTGCCTGCGCCGCCGAGTGCTGAAGCCGAAATGAGGTGGATAATGGCACTCATCAACAGTAGAAGCAGGCCGCTGACGACACCCGCCCCTAAACCGCGCAGGATAATTGTCACAACTGGCGTTTCGCTGATCGTCGTGGCGGTTTCCATAAAAGCCGGATCCACTTCCATCAGTTTAATTTGTGTGCCGAATTTTTCTTTTGCGTCGATTTGCGCTTGTGTTATTGGTAAGCGACAGGTTTCTTTGCCATCTTCAAATACACATTGGCGATTTGCCCAGTTGATGAGGTTTTTTTCGTAGCGATCAAGATAGCCTTGTGCGCCTTGAACCGCGATAAATCCAACAAAGATAACACCGATTACGATAATGATGGAAAAGACCGAAATATCCAGCGCGACATCGCGCCACGTCGCTTTAGAAACTTCTGCCTGATGTGAGTCAATCTTTTTTTGCTTTCGCGCATCAAGAACTTTTTTGCTAGCGTTTTTCTGCATGTCTTCGTTATTGAGCATTTTTACCGCTTCAGCAACCTCTAAGCCCGTTGCTCCTTCACACAAGCTGGCAAAATAGGAGTCGTAGCGGAGGTTGGGATCGGTACTGAGGGCTTTGGAAAGCGCCTTCATCATCTTGGCTTTGTCGTCGTTCAACTGGTAGGACATCGCTTCGTCCAACAAGCGTTGAGCGCGTTTTTCATCTTCTGGCGACACATGAAACTTCGGCGCTTTGCCAGATTTGTCGGGCGGTGGGGGTGTGGCAGGGGCAGACTGAGGTGCTTTCCGTTTGGAATCGTCCATGCCGCCCGTTTGCTCAAGGATAAATCGCCCCGCTTTGAGCGCGAGTTCGCGCACTTCGGGATCGCGGTCATCCCCGCCTAGCTTTGCCAGCGGCACGATAGCAGCTTTTTCTCTGGCGCGGGCAAGTGCTTTGATGGCGCTTTTGCGTATTTCGGGATCAGGGCTTTTGAGTTGTTTAAAATGTTCTTTGCTCATGGTCGCGCTCTTGATGATTTGAAGTAATGACTTGCATTCAGCATAGCATCAAGTTGCGCTCAACTTACGTTAAGCATTTTTAGCAGAAGTTAAACGATGTTATTTTATCGTGGTGGACGATAGAAGTGTTTTAAATAGCAGGACTTTCGCTTACCTCACCCCCCGGCCCCCTCTCCAAGTATTGGAGAGGGGGAGAAAAACGCATCTTGAAGTCCCCTCTCCATGCAATGGGGAGGGGATTTAGGGGTGGGGT
>DAOTTO010000061.1:0-4693 GCA_034437895.1 Anaerolineae bacterium
ATTTGATTGGGAAGACTATAGTCGTGCCGATTGGGAACTAGCTGCTCAATTATGGGCACAGCGGAAAGTGTCAGGCAGACCAATTCATGATGCCGATTTGCTCATTGCCGTCTTTGCAATGAACCGAAATGCTGTGTTTGTGACCGATAACGAGAAAGATTTTGATGGACTTGGTGTGACTGTCGAAAATTGGAAGCAGACCTGATTACCCCATACCCCTCTGTCAAAACCTAGAACGTAAATAATTGATAAAGCGTAAAAACCTCAATCATTTCTCTAGCTAAAACCGCTTATAGTGGGAAATGTAAACTATTTAAGTGAACAGGCTGCCCACAATGCACGACGAACTCAACACACAAACCAAACTGATTGTAGATTGCGCGTTAGCCCTCCTCAACGAACACAGCACCGGCAGCCTGACCCTTAAGCAGCGCGAGGTCGTCCGCACCATCCTCGCCAATGCTGAGCGCCTCATCCATCTGTATGCTGAGTTTCAATCGGTGCCTATGGCGCAAGTCTCGTCGGAAATGCGGCATGAACTTGGCAATCCGCTTACACCCATTCTCGGCTATTCCGATCTGCTGTCGATGGGCGCAATCGGCTCATTAAGCGATATTCAGCGCGGATATGTTCAGCAAATTTGTGACGTTACCAAGCGTCTTCGGGCGATGATCGACTCCAAAGTGAAAGAAGCGCGTGGTTTGGCGATAGCGATGGTCGGTTAGGCTAAAGCTGCGTCAAGATACGCGTAATTTGTTCGGTGTGGTCAATATCATGGCTGCACACTTGTAACGCCGCATCCGTCACGGAAAAATGCCCGCGCTCCGGGTGAATCCCTGCCCGTTCCCATTGTTCGGGCGTAAGTGCCTGAAAAAATGCGACGAAGCGACTGCGCGATTCGGCGAGTTCGGCATAGACCTCTTGTAAATTCTGTCCATTGTAATTACGCTCAATCGCTAATGCCTCATGGTCGTATTTCGGCAGAAGCGGATTTTCTTGTTCGAGCATCATCACCGCGCGATCATAAAAGAATCCGTCGAAATCCCGTAAATGGCACAATACCTCTAACACCGTCCATCCATCTTCACCGTCGCGCAGCGTTGTAGCTTGTTCCTGCGTCACTCGTTGTAAAATATGCCCCAAAGTCGCACAGGTGCGCTGCATATTCGTGAGATAGCGCACGCGGATTTTGTCTATCGCTTCTGTCATGATTTATCCTTAAAATGAAACACGGTAGTCTCCCTTGACAGTATTTTTAAAATAATACTCAAAAACGACGAGTGAGACAAATGAGCGAATTAGCAGCGGTTGGGGACTTTTGTCCGAACCCTGAATGTGAGCATTATGGGGATGTTGAGGCAAAGAACATCATTCGCTATGGCAGAATTGCTATGGCAGAACAAGAGAGGGTCGTCAACGCTTTCAGCGTAAAACCTGCAAACAGACTTTCAATGAGCGCAAAGACACACTGTTCTATCAACGCAAAACTGATGAAAAGGATATTTTAGAATGCCTGGTATTGTTGGCGGAAGGCACTCGTATCAGCAGCATTAGCCGTACCAAAGGCATCAAAGAGGATACGATCCTGTCCTTTTTGCGAGAAGCAGCCCATCATGCCGAGCAGATAGAAGTGATTTTGCTCGACGCTTATCAAATCAGCCAAGTTCAAATCGATGGTTTGTGGACCTATGCAGGACATAAAAAAAAGGCGACAAGCGAATAGCGAGCGAGGATAAAAGCGAATACTGGCGGTATACGGCGATTGAACCCAAAACCCACTTGCGGGTGGGGCGTGGCATTGGGCAAACTGAAACGGAGGCTGCCGTATACAACTGTGGCAACGGGTCAAACAACACGCTGCCCATGCCAGTAGCCCTCCGCCTATCTTGTCAGATGGTTAGGGGGGACATCGAGAGGCATTAGTGGAGGTCTATGGTCAAGTCCCGGAATATAAAGGACGCGGCAGACCCCCAACACGAAAACAGCCTATTGCCGGATGGCATTACACCCAGATGGTCAAACAACGCGATAAGCAGGGTAATTTGACGGGAGTTGACATTCGGGTGATTTATGGCGATGGAGACTACCTCTTTTCAAAAGTTTACATAACTTCTTAACTGATGTTAGCCCTCATCCTAAATCCTTCTCCCTCATGGAGAAGGACTTTGAGATACGCTGTGCGTTTGCCTCGCCTCGCCCTTAGGGGTAGGGGCCGGGGGTGAGGGCAGAAACAGAGGCGGCTGCGTAATATCAGTAACTCACGTTACGCAGACACTCAAATCACTCGACACTGGCAGTTCAAAACTGCCAGCTAAAGCGTTTGGAAACTCCTGAAGGGGTTAAGTAAAGATTCTTAACCTCTTTAGAGGTTTCCAAAATTGCTCGGTAGCTCTGGGTTTTGGGTCCGGAGCGGACGGCTGCGTAACGTCAGTAAATTAGTCGTACATATCGGTAAAAGCAAAAAACCTGAATACTCTTCAGGTCTAATCCTCAACAACCTGCCGGGCGTATTCAGCCGGGGTTTTGCCGACGACGGTTTTAAAGTCCTTGATGAAGTGGGCTTGATCGAAATAACCGAGTTCGAGCGCTAGTTGTGACCAATCTTCCACCGCACCTGCCGCTAAATGTTCGGTAGCGTCATGGAGGCGATAACGTTGAATCACCCACTTGGGGCTGCCCCCGACATATTGGTTGAACAGTCGCTGCAAACTTCTTTTGCTCAACCCCAAACTGCTGACCAAGTTTTCGACCTTCGTCACGGTGCGATCATGGGTGATACACTCGATCACCTCATTAACGAGCATGATATTTTTATCAGGCTTCGGCAAAAACTCCCGTAGGAACGTTTCCGCGAATGTGATTTGCGCCTCTTGGTCATTTTCCGCGATAATCCCACGTTCCACCGGGCGGTAGTCCATTCCAAAGACCTCACCTAAACGCATCGATGAATCTGTGAGCTGCGAAACGGGGCTTTTGAGAAATGGATAAAATGCGCCCGGCCTGAACTTAACGCCAAAAACGCGGCCTTTCTCTTCCAGTCGCCGTGCGAATTTGCCGCTGTCCACGCCAAAGATGCGCGTATAATCTTTTTCAAAGACCAGATTAACGCACGGATAAGGCAGTATCTCCTGCGTAAAGGGCGGCTGCCCGCGCAAATCCCAATCAATAATCCAATAATGCTCTACGAAAAATGCCAACTCCTCGGCAGGGGGATGGATTGAAAGCGCGAAGTGCCTTTCCGCCCCTTGCGGATTGAGAATGCCTCTTAGTTTTGTGGCGGGTGGGGTCGTCATTGTATGTTTTTAGCCTGATTTGATAGCACAAAATTTCTTAACTGGCGCGTTTTTACAATCACTTTTTATCATTTTACACTATGATAGAGTTACAGTGCTTTAATCGATAAAGGCGACTCGCCGAGTCGCCCCTACAAAACAACCGGAGAGATAAATGAACCGTTACATGGAACAAAAATGGTCATGGATTGATGGGTCTCATGGGCTGCGGACGACGCTGATGGATACGCTGACCGATGCGGATTTGGCGTTTAATCCCGGCGGACAGAATATGACGTTGGGTGCGTTGTGCCGCGAGATGGGCGAGATTGAACATGCTTATGTCGAGTCGCTCAAGACCTTCACCCAAGATTGGACATATCGCAATACCGAAGCTGGACTGGATGGCAGTGTCGCCCGTTTGAAGGCGTGGTATCAGACGATGGATGACGAGATGAAAGCTGTGGTTTCGACTTTCTCCGATGAGGATTTAGCCAAAGAGGTGGATCGCTCTGGCTATGGGATGCCCGTCGAGACGCAGTTGGATGTTTATCTGCAAGCGCTGCTGATTTTCTTCGGCAAGATAACGATTTTCCTGCGGACGATGAACAAACCACTGCCGCAATCCGTAGTGGAATGGATTGGATAAAGGAAATAAGCCCTAGCTTGTGTATATAGTCGTGACATAAGCAAGCTAGGGAAGTTTAGGTGTTGGCTAAAAGAGAAGGTATAAGCTAAAGTTGAGTGATGAAACTATGTCCCCATGGTCAGCAAACGCTCAACTCCGTCCTTATCTTGCCCGACGATCCCGCTGTTTTTGCCGTTGCTTGGTCGCTTTGACACGGGCAGTCAAGCTGTTTGTCTATGCGTGGAATCGTCGCCAACTTCACAAACAATTTTATCCCGCCTATTCTGCTCATGTCATGCAATTCGCTTACCCTTGACTTTAGTCACTCCCTTCGTTAGGCGGATGGCGTGTGCTTGACGGGGAAAACAGCTTTAACCGCCAGCGTAAAACCGGGCAAAACACTGCCGCCATCAATGGTGCCATCTAATCTCAGGATTTTCACGGGCTGCCCCGCTACATAAACCTCGACGGTTTTTTCTTCTACATCCACCACCCAGACCAACGTTCCGGCGGCCTGATAATTGGCGATTTTAACGCGCATTTTGTCGTCTTCGTTGCCCGGCGAGAGGACTTCAACCGCTAAATCCAGCGGATTCGGAATGTAGCCATTTCTGTACGCCAATTCGGGCTGCCTTGCATACGTGATAAACCCGACATCGGGGATATAGCGCTCACCCGACACCCAATAGCCGCCGTCCGCGCCCGTCAGATAACCGATGTCGTTTTGCTGTAGATATATGAATAGAAAACCAGAGATACGTACACTCGTATTGGAAGATGCTGGATTCGAGAC
>DAOTTO010000062.1:0-5941 GCA_034437895.1 Anaerolineae bacterium
TTACCCCACCCCTAAATCCCCTCCCCATTGCATGGAGAGGGGACTTCAAGATGCGTTTTTCTCCCCCTCTCCAATACTTGGAGAGGGAGCCGGGGGGTGAGGTAAGCGAAAGTCCTGAATAGATTTCATATCCAACAGAAGCTGTAGTTTGTAGCGATCCTGTAGCGATGTACAAGCGCTTGCATGATATACATAGCTTATTCACGATCAAAAAGGCCAACCGCCCAACCACGAAACCGCCAATAATGAACAAAAGTCCGTCATAACAAAAGCATTTGGATCGCATCGTAATGCGGCACAATCTTTGTTAAATTTTCATAAAAATTGATGGACTTTTTTTAATAAAGTGTTAAAATATGATTAAGTAAAAAAACACAGAATGCTGTTTGGCATTCTATCTGACCGTCAAGGAGGTTAAAAAAACATGGACGTAATCACCGCACGCGAGGTTATGGTGGAAGCATCTTGTCTAGTGGAGCAGTCTGCGAAATTTCAGGCACTCTATGGTCGCTATTATCAACTGAAACCTGGCAGCCCGGAAGATGCTTGGACACGCTATCAACTGATCTTGACCAGTCAGTCTCGTATCGCCCAACTGCTGGATTCTGGCAGCCTGGAAGACACCCACCGCCGCTGTGGTGAATGGTGGACACGCGAAGACGTTATCGACACCGGCGTGCTGAAAGAATTGATGACCGAGATTGGTCATCTCTTGGCTTGCTGTGCCTATTTTGAAGTAGAAACACACGGCAAGAATTGGTCTTATGCTGTGCAGCTTTCGCAACGCGCCATCGCGGGAATGCTGCATCCCACCAGTTTACAAGTCGCCTCTGATGAGCGAAATCACCGTTACGCGAGTTAGCGTCCTGTTTTTAAGACATCGAAACCATTCTCGGCTTAAGACATAAATCTGTCTTAGGGCATCGTTTCATCCACAAATTCCAGCGCCAAGCGTAATGCAGCTTCGGCGCTGGACTGTTTATTGGCGATTCGATCCCCCGCCCACTCAAAGCGCCGTACTTCCAGAAGTCCCTGCGGCCCTGCCAGCCCAATATAGGTTAAACCGACAGGTTTCGTCAGTGTTGCGCCACCTGGACCCGCGATTCCGGTGACGCTTAGGGCATAAGTCGCGCCGAAGATCGCCCGCGCATTGGCCGCCATCGCCGCCGCTGTTTGTGAGCTGACCGCGCCGTGTTCGATCAAAACCTGCTCATCAACATTCAGCAGCCCTTGTTTGATGGCGTTGCTGTAGGACACAATCCCGCCTAGCATGTAGGCCGAACTTCCGGCAATATCGGTGATTCGGCTGGCGATCAATCCTCCAGTACACGATTCAGCCGTGCAGATCGTCAGAGTCCGCCTAATTAAAATTTCACCTAAAAGTATTTCGGCACGTTCATTGCTCATCTTTGCCTCCACGCAGCACAAACCAATTTTTATGTTTAGCGCGATATTCTAGCATCCAACACTTATTTCCACGCTATAATGTGGGATAAACCCATTGTGGGATAATGAGGGATAAAAACCGCCTATGGGCTACTGGGGTTGGCGACCACTGGTGCTCATTTTGTGTATCAGCGTCTGGGTAACGAGCTGCACGACCACTTACGAAAACGCGCCTACCCACCCCCCCACCAGTTTACCACCTGTCACAATTATTCTGCGAAGTCGCACCACACTAACCCCATCTCCTACTTTTGGTCTGCCCAATTTAGTGTCTCCACAGCCGACACCCACCCCAACTGTCCATATTTTTGCCAGTTTGCCCACCCCTTTCCTCCCGTTAACGCCGCTCTCTCCTTATTTAACACCGACACCACATCTTTTATTACTCTTTTCCCCCACTTGTTATGAAGTCTTGCCGGATGGAATCATCTGTTTGGGAACAATTGAAAACATCCTCCCACAACCTTTAACCCATGTCGCGCTTTTGATCGAATTATTTGGAAAAGATGGGATGCCATTACAAGCAAGTGAGCTGCTGCTGGAGCAGCGCCTCATTATGCCGGGAGAAGCCGCGCCCTATCGCGCACTGTTCACGCCACAAGCCGAGACTTCACTCATTGAGCAGTACGGCGGAGTCACAGCTACACTGCGGCGGGCAGATTCAGCGGCATTCGGAAGCATGACATTGATGCGCGTGGAAAACGTACAAATCGAAGTTCAAGCGAGTCGTTATCGTTTGACCGCCGAAATCCTCAACCCGACCCAAACAGAGGCGCTGGCGCTGCGGATTGTAGCGACGATCTATGATGATGCGGGGCGCGTGACAGGCTATCGCGTGGTTTCCGCCGATTCGTTAGGAGCAGGGGAACGCTTACCTATCAGTGTGGAGATCGTGCCGCAATCCCCCCCGGTTGATAACCGCGTCCCCCGTTATACGCTTCATGCCGAAGCCCAGCAATCCGCACCCTAAAACCTGCCGCTATGCCCGGCGGCGGCGCGGAAAATAGACCATGCGCGAGGGGCGGCGGCGCACCTCATAGCCAGAATAGCGTGTCGCCGCTAACTGGATGACGATGCCAACCACAAAGAAAATGAGAATCCATTCCGCGCCCAAACCCAGCCCCAACGCCAACATTTGTGCGCCGAGGAGTGCCGCCAGCAGAATCAAGAACTCAAACGATAAGCCGAGCAAAATGATGCCGCCGATAAAGGCCGCCGCCAACAAGACCAGTGACGAAACGGGCGTAAGAGTCAGTGCCACCGCCACCGCCGAAATGAGCGCGATTCCAAGATAAGCGCCGATCAAGAACACCGCGACATAATATAAAACGGCTGCCAGCGCCGCACCGACCAAACCACCGAGCAGCAAGCCCACCAATTGCAGCACGGTGTTGCTCTCATTCACCAGCGACACCGCTACCGATGCGCCGATCAAAAATCCCGCGATGAGGATGATAAATTCGTATACGCTCCATCCCGCGATCAGCAGCACCACGCCGCCGATCACCAGCAAAATCCGCGCAAAGTCGGAACGCGGCACTTGTGTCAAGCGGTCAACCAGACGATTAACGACATTCGCTGTGCCTTCGGTGACGGCTGTCGTCGTCTCAATCACTGTTTCGGCGGCTTGTTCGGGGTTAATCTCGATGGTGCCGGGGACATCGGTGGGCTGAATAGTCGGCGGCGCTTGCTGTGCGGCAGCAGGCATTACGATGAGTAGCATCAGCATAAAAATAAGGCCAATTTTCCAGAGTTTCATCAAATTCCTCCTTTGTGTAAATCAATTTCCCGCAGGGAGAGGAGGGAGACTATTGAACGGGGATAACCCTAATCATGAAGCACTCACCTCATGATTGGCTGTGAAGTTGATTAAAATTTGCTTGGAATGGCGTGTTTGTCGTAAGAAAGTGGACTGCGACGGATTTAGGCGGTTATATCGCGTTGTTTCAAATCAACGCTATAATGAACATCCATTATCGTTATAGACGGACTCATCTATGCAATCGCTCATGACCATGACTGAACTCTCGATTAATACTGATCGTTTACTCAATGATTTTGAAGAACTGGCAGAAATTGGCGCGACACTCGACGGCGGTGTCAGCCGTCTTGCACTTTCTAATGAGGACTTAGAAGCCCGCTCGTGGTTCGCGGATAAAATTGAAGCGATTGGGCTGCAACTTCACGATGACGACGCAGGCAACTTAAGCGGCATTTTACGCTGTGGGGAATCTGGGGCAAAGACGCTGTTGATCGGTTCGCATCTCGATAGCGTCCCCAACGGCGGCAGATATGATGGCTCGGTGGGGGTGTTGGCGGCGCTCGAATGTCTGCGCCGGGTTAAAGAAGAAGGCTTGCGCCTTCCCTATCATCTGGAAGCCATCAACTTTACCGATGAAGAGGGCTGCTGGCAGTCCTTGTTTGGCAGCCGAGGACTAACCGGCAACCTCCCCGAAAATTATATGGCAGATAAAGAAGCGGATAACGGCCCCTTTCGTGCTGCCCTGTTCCGCGCTGGAATCCGCCCGTCGGATGTGCAAAAGGCCAAGCGCAATCCGGCGACGATAGCGGGGTACTTGGAACTGCATATCGAGCAAGGAGGACGGCTGGACGCAGCCGGAATCGACATCGGAATCGTCACCGGAATCGTCGGGCGGACGACTTATGAGATCGTCTTTCATGGGCAGGCTTCTCATTCTGGCACAACGGAATTGGAGCGGCGAAAGGATGCCTTACTCGGTGCGTCACGCTTTATCTGTCAGGCTTACGATCTTTGGCAGACCGATTATCCCGAAGGCGTTTTTAACTGCGGCAACCTGATTGTCTCTCCCGGAAAATTCAACCTCATCCCCGATCAAGCGCGACTCACCCTAGAATGCCGACATGCCGATAAAAATATGCTCTCCCTCATGGAGCGTGATCTGTTAGAACTCGCCCAATCCGAAGCGGGTGTTCATAACATCACGGTGACATCGCGCCGAGTCCAGCACATGCCTGCCGCCGTCATGACGGAAAGCGCGGTACAGATTGTCGAGCAGGTCTGCGAGTCGATGGATATTAATTACACGCGCCTCATCAGTTATGCCGGGCATGACGCGCAAATGCTGAGTGGATTCACCCCAACCGCAATGATTTTTATTCCGTCGGTGGGCGGAGCGAGTCATAATCCCAACGAATATACCGATTGGGAACACGTCGTCCAGGGCGCGAATGTGCTGCTGCGCTCCGTTTTATTGATGGCGCAAGGACTTTAGAGATCGCTCATCATATAGCGAACTTCTTCTAAAAGCGTATTCGGTGTGTTATAGACAAATTTTCCGCGCCAAATCGCAGGGTCATCGCTCAAAATGTGAGGCCAATGCTGAAGATCAGCGTAGGGACGCTCGTAATCCGGCAAATCCAAAAGGCGAATCCAGCGCAGTTCGCCTTCTTGTGTCACATCCAGCGTCCCGCTAAAGTGCATGGCGCGATAGATAAACAACAGCCAGTGAATAGGCCAATCCGCATCGAACACGGTCACGATAGCGCGAAGCTGCGGTTGCGCGATGACCAATCCGGTTTCTTCATGGATTTCGCGGATCACGCAATCATCAGGTGATTCGCTGAGTTCGGTCTTGCCGCCGGGGGCAGACCATAAGCCTTGCTGCGGTGGACGGTCACGCCGGAGCAGCAGCACCGAGCGATCTTCCCCCTCGCCTTGCAGCAAGTAACACAAGCTGCCCGTGACGATGCGATCACGCGGGAAGGTCGGTGGGGTCATTCTTCATCCTCGCTGTCGTCCGAATCCAGCAGGACATTAAACAAACGCGGCGCGATCAACCACACCAACGCGCCTTTGACCGGACTCCGCGTGAAAAGTTCAACTCGCGCCAAGCTACCTTTTTTCATCAGCACTTCGCCGCCTGTGATTTGGCCCAACGTGTCACTCATTGATGGCTCGTGACCGACGAAAATCACTTCGGCCTCATTTGGCAGCCCCGTAATAAGCGACTCGACGGCCTGCGGACTAAAGCTAAAATTGACCTCATCGCGCAGTTCAACCGTCATCCCTAGCGCTTGCGCCACAATTTCGGCGGTCTGCTTTGCCCGAATACGTGGGCTGCTGTAGATATGCGCCGGATGAATCCCGCTCATCTTCAAGACTCGCCCCGCCGTTTCGATGCGCTGAATGCCGCGCTGCGTGAGGCGGCGGTCATGATCGCTGACCCCCACACCATCTTCCGCAATACCATGTCGCATAAAATAAAGTTTCATCACGCCCTCCTTTACGCATATTCTAACTAACTTTTGACAGGATAAGCGAACTCGCTTAAGTGGCTTTTAACCCTCTTTTGTTTTGTGTTAATGTAACCCTAACGCATATTTTTTCAATATTGGCAGGACTTTCGCTTACCTCACCCCCCGGCCCCCTCTCCAATACTTGGAGAGGGGGAGAAAAACGCATCTTGAAGTCCCCTCTCCATGCAATGGGGAGGGGATTTAGGGGTGGGGTAAA
>DAOTTO010000063.1:0-2312 GCA_034437895.1 Anaerolineae bacterium
ACGCGACCTTCCCGCCGCAAATGACGATTGATGCCGCGCATGATCTGGCGGAGAACGCCGAAATCCTGTTACGGGCGCAGCTTCCCGCCCTGAAGCGCGTCACCATCCACACCGAACCAAGTTAAGAAATATAGTAATTTCACCTTACCCAATTCCTTTCATTTTTTGTCAGTGTGGGTAACATTATAGGTATATAAAAATGAATGCAGACATAAATACTATTAGGTTCGCAGGTGGTAAAGAAACTCCTGATAATACGCTACTTTTATTAGGCGTTGGCTCCTTACCTGGCACTGCATCTGTCAGCCTCAAATTGCCAGGTCAAAAGGACTTTTTGATACTTAAAGACCTTCCGATTGTTAATGGTATTCTTGAGTTGCCTGTTCAACTACTTTTTCTTTCTTACGCTCAGGAAGATCATGCGAAAGTTCACGAGATTGGGGATAGGTTGTGGAATGATGGTTTCCTTACGTGGTTTGATAAAAAAGATCTGAAACCCGGAGATTACTGGCAGAATCAAATCAAAGAAGGCATTGAAAAGGCTGATTTTGTTCTAGCATTCTTATCACGGAAAAGCGTTTCTAAAAGAGGTTATGTACAAAAAGAATTGCGATATATCCTCCAAGAAAAGAATAAACGTCCTTTAGGGCAAAAATTTATTGTTCCTATACGGTTAGAGCCGTGCGATGTTCCTACCCAGTTTGCAAATATTCAATGGCTAGACTATTGGGAAGATGGAGCTTATGAAAAATTAAAATCAACATTTACAAGTAGGTAATATGAGCTAAGTCTTGAGCTAAGACCAGTCTGATGTGCGTTATAATCACAAATCATATATGGTTGCCTCAATTAAAGGATATATTGATGCGAATCTTCATCAGCTACAGCAAAACCCGCGACGAAGTGACCAGCTTAGAGCAAGACCTCCAAGCGATGGGGCATGAAGTCTGGTTCGATCATGAATTAACAGGCGGGCGGGAATGGTGGGATGAGATTCTGGAAAATATCCGCGCCTGCGATTTGTGTATCCTCGCATTATCGCCGCAGTGGTTGGCCTCTTTCCCGTGCGAACTCGAATATCAATACAGCGTCGCGCTCAAAAAACGTCTGCTTCCTGTGATGGTGCAGACGATTAACCCGTCACTGCTGCCGCCTGCGCTGTCCGTCATTCAAATGGTCGATTATCGCCAGCAGGATAAAAAAGCCCTGCTGATGCTGAATAATGCGCTGGAGAAATTGCCGCCATCTATACCCCTGCCCGATCTCCTGCCAACACCACCCGAAGCGCCTCTCTCGCCCTTGACTCAGCAGGCCGAACTGCTGCGGAAATCGTCGCTCACGCAAGAAGAACAGATGACATTACTCGTCGCGCTTAAACTGCGCTTGAACGAACCCAAAAATGCCGATGGTGCGCGGGAGCTACTATCTCAGTTGAAGGGGCGGACGGATTTATTCGCCAACATCGCCGCCGAATTAGCCACACTCTCGCATCCTGCGACTGCTCCGACGACAAATCCCACATCACCGCCAACTTCCCACACCAAAACTGCTTTTACAACGTCAAAAATTCCCCACCTCAAGGGGCAAGGCTTCACGCAAATCGCCGCGCCTGAGTATCAATCCGCCGCAGTCGAAGGGGCGTTTCATCGACGGCGAGCGGAACTGCGGCGTTTGGGCGTGGTGGATACGGTGTGCGTTTTAGCGGCGGCTCCGCCTGTTATCAATGAAGTGTTCGTCAAATCGTATAATGAAATGGTGATGAATTTTGCCCGTCAATACACCAATGGCTTAGGTGGTCTGCCGATTGGTTACGGACGGATGATTATCGTTTATCCGGTGTTGATCGCTGAACAATTTACGTCAGTGCCGAACAGCACTATGCCTTTAAGTGACGGACAAACCAGCGCATTTACGTTCCCGGTGCTGGTGGATTTAACGACCAAAAACCTCACATTCTACCCTTTTGCAATCCATGCGCCGATGACGGCAACTATCGCTAAGAGCATGTTTACGCAACTCGGCGACGAAGCCCGTAAATTATTCAAAGTGGATTAAGGCCATCTCATGCAGCTTAACCTCCCGATTTTGCATTTATTGAAAGACTGCAAAAAAATTCTCATCGCGGGCGCTGGCGGCGGCTTTGATATTTTCGCCGGACTGCCGTTGTATTTTACGCTGCGCGACATGGGTAAGACCGTCCATCTAGCGAATTACACCTTTTCCGACTTTAATATCGCTAAAGTGATTAGTAAGCCGGAACCGTTGATTGAAACGCTGTTGATGGGCGCACAAGGGACGGTCAATCATCCGAT
>DAOTTO010000064.1:0-5230 GCA_034437895.1 Anaerolineae bacterium
TGTGACATACTCCCCACGCCTAAAGGCGGGGGCTTCTAGCCTCTACGCGACGGCGAAGGCGAACCTTCGGCTTAGTATCGCTCGGCTTAACCATTGATGCCCCAATGGTTTTAATGTTAAGCGCGGCATTGTGGTCACGGTCAATCGTCAAACCGCAATCGCAGTTTAGCACCCTGTCGCGCAAGGTAAGATGATGGCTTTTCCTGCATCCAGAACAGGTCTTAGTCGTTGGGGCAAAGCGGTCAATTTTGATGATCGTCTTGCCGCGCTTGAGCGCCACCCATTCCAGAATGGACATGAAGCTGCTAAAGCCCAAGTCGCTCACCTTCCGTCCCCACATCGCTTTCATGCCGCGCAGGTTCAAATCCTCAAAGTACAGCACATCGTATTCATCGCACAACCGATTCGCCAACTTAAAGTGATGACCGCGCCGTTTGTTAGCCACGTCTGTGCTGTGCTTTGCCAAGCTGCGGCGAGCGCGTTTGTGGTGATGCGACCCTTCCACCTTGCGCGAAAACTGACGGTTGAGCAGGCGTATTTTGCTCAACCCTTGCGCGAAAAACTGCGGACTGCTGTAGGCTCTGCCTTCATCGTCGGTGAGAAAAGTCTTGAGACCAAAGTCGAAGCCGCCGCTTTTACCCGTGCTGACTCCGCCGATAGTCATTTTCTCGACGACACTGAAAACCAGCCACAACCGCCCAATCGTATCGCGCTTGACGGTGAGCGTTTTAATCTGCCCTGCCATATCGCGGTGTTTCACAAATTTGTACTTTGTCCCGTCGATTGTGACGGTGTTGCCTTCCACCTTGTAGCCCGACTGTGGGAAGGTGAACGATCTATATTTCTTGACCTTCTTGAACTTCGGACGACCTGCCAGTTTGTTAAAAAAGCGCTGGTAAGCATCATCGACCCGCTTGCATACCTCTTGACAGGCTTGTGAGTGCAACCCCTTCCACAGTGCGAACCGTTCTGTTTTACGCAGTTTCAAGACATGCTTGTTCATGTCGTGCAGCGAGATGTATTTCCCGTTAAGGCGGTAGGTACGTCGTTGGAGGGCAATAAAGTGATTCCAGATCGTAGACGCGATGAACAGCTTATGCCGCAGCTTGCGATCTTTTTTATCGCAGCGGTACAAACGATACTTGTAGGTTTTACGCACTTCAACTACGATTGGCATTGCTCTAACCCCAGCTTGGTTGGAGAGTTGGTGGGGATTGCCGTCCCGCGACCAACACCCTTATATTACTACTTTTGTTCAACCGAGTCCATTCCGCCTTATATCCCCATGCCTAAAGGCAGCGGTTTTACGGCGCTTTTCGATAAATTCATCAACGGTCAAACTTATATCGTTGATGATCTGTTTTAGCGTACCTGCTTTAAGTGTTTTATTCGTATTTGGGACAGTGATATGAGCGTAGGGATTGTCTCGTACCATTGTCGCGTGGCTACCTTTTTGACGATCAATATAAAAGCCGCCGCGCTGAAGCGCACGAACACACTGCTTACCGGTAATTCGAGGTAGTTTCGTCATACAGTCGCAATTTGAAGGGGTGCGCCGACATCTTCAGGCACTTCTTTGCCTCGTGCAATCATACTCTCAATGTGAAGTTCAATTGCTTCTTTGATGTTCTCAAGGGCTTCCGCTAAGGTGTCACCTTCGCTGATGCAACCCGGCAAACTAGGTACCGTGACTGTGTAACCGCCTTCTTCATGGTCGGGGATCAAAATGACTTGGCGCATGATGACTTTCCTTTCGATAAAATTAATTATATGCTTGATATGAATTGAACGCGACAACAAAATCTGCAAGCTGCGTTTTGAATCACAAAAAAAGGAGCGTCGTTATGACCCCGCGTGAAGCGTTGTTAGAAGAAATTAGCCACTTGGATGATGCAAAAACGGTTATTGTGTTGCAGTTCATCAAATCTTTACAGGTCAATGCAAAAGATGACTACAATGAAGCCGACGATCCAGCGGTAGCCCTCATTGACGGACCCGCTGATCTATCGCAACGGGCGGAAGAAATTCTATATGGCGATTATGTTCCGCGTAAACAGCTATCGCCAGATTATGACCAAGATAAAGACCCAACTGTCGGCTTTTTTGCTGGTACGCCTGATTTAGCGTATCGCACACGAGAAATATTGGAAGCCGAATTCGGCAGCAGTGGATTATAAAATGGAAGCGACGACGAGACTTCCACATCATCCGGCCTGCCCATACAGACTACTTTGAACTACTGCCGGACGTGTGATTTTCGGGTATAGTTAGGGCAGATTCGATATTCACAAGAGGAGCGCGTGTTATGGCAGCATCACCCGCAAACACAGCGGTTTTTGAGATTAAACAGTATATGGTTATCTGGCGACAGTCGGAAAAACGGACAATAGGTGGGCAAGAAGTCGTGATTCGCGGCATTGTGCGCTGTTCAGGCGATGAATACGCGATGGACGTAATGTTCCTCGCGGATGGCAGCCCCTACCCTCAACCCATTTTTGAGGTCGATAAGAAAAAAGGCTACATGTTCATGCCCATGTCGGATATGCTGGCCTTCGTGGACATCCTGCGGAACGAAAGCCCCATCTATGGGCATCTGCGCGGGGATCGTCCAGAATGGACAAGCGTCACAACGTCGCAAGAGGCAGTTGGTGAAGGCGAAGCCAAATAAGTCGATAAAGGCGCGGTTGGCTTCCGCCTTTATCAAAAAACAAAATATGTAATCTCAAATGATACGAAATTATCAATGTTGGTTGGGTTGGTTGTCTCAGTTTTATAATAGATAGGACTTTCGCAGTTCAACAAGATTTCACTAGGGCGACTCGCCGAGTCGCCCCTACAAAAGCAGCAACTGCGTAAGGACTAAATATAGTCAAAGCCGATAGATCAAACAGTTAGAGGGGGAAGCAACTTGGTCAAAATTCTCTACGTCGAAGACAACGAACAGAATATGCGCTTAGTGCGTAAAATCCTCAATCACGCCGGGTATGAAGTAATCGAAGCCGAAGACGGCTTCAGCGGTGTAGAAGTAGCCGTCTCCCACATGCCAGATTTAATCTTAATGGATGTGAATCTACCGGACATCACAGGCCTAGAAGCCACCGCACGGATTAAACAATCGCCTGCCCTTTCCGGCATTCCGGTGATCGCGCTGACGGCGAATTCTACCGTTGGCAGCCGCGAGGATGCCCTCAATGCAGGCTGCGATGATTATCTCGCTAAGCCCTTCCAACGCGATGACTTGCTAAAAATGGTCACGGACTATCTGGGCAAAAAGGTTTAAACCTTAAGACACCCGCCTGATGCGGGTGTTTTATTGTCTTTTTATTAATTTTTTGCCATGTATCAATAAATTCATAATTTTTTGACAACATTAACGCTTTTTTGCCACCATGCCGCGCTATAATCAAGTTCAAATTCAGTTTGTTAGAAATCAAAAACCATTAAAGGACTGCACATCATGGGCAAAATTCTTTACATTGAAGACAATGAACAAAATATGCGGCTGGTGCGTAAAATTTTGGTACATGCTGGCTATGATGTGATTGAAGCTGAAGATGGCTTAACGGGGTTAGATGCCGCCGCCCGTGAAGTGCCAGACCTCATTTTGATGGATGTCAACCTGCCCGATATTGACGGCCTAGAAGCCACCGCACGGCTTAAGCGCACACCGCATCTTGCGCGTATTCCCGTCATCGCCCTCACCGCCAATGCAATGGTCGGGGACAGAGAAAAAGCCCTCGAAGCAGGCTGCGATGGCTATCTCCCCAAACCGATTAGCCGGGCAGATTTATTGAATGTGGTGAGTCAATATCTCACCCAAGCCGTTTAGTCTTTCATCTTCTACACATCAATCACTAAACTCACCCTATTAACCTCAGAAGATTATTCTTTCAGGTTAAGCGAGAATCTATGGTCAAGATACTTTACGTCGAAGACGACCCTGTAAATGCCCGTCTTGTGCGCCGCATGTTAAGCGATTCGGGTTATGAATTATTGGAAACTGCTGACGGCTTAGAAGGGTTGCGAATCGCCGCTGAGGAAATCCCTGACCTGATTTTGATGGACGTGAATCTGCCGAACATCAGCGGCTTAGACATCACGCGCCGCTTAAAATCAGATCGCAAGCTGGCGCATATTCCGGTGATTGCCCTAACCGCCAACACACTCATTAAAGATCGTGAAGAGGCGCTAAAAGCCGGTTGCAATGGTTATCTGCCTAAGCCCATCAGCCGCGTTGAATTGAACAAGGTAATCGAGACCTTCATCCGACGCAGTTAACACTGTTCTCTTTTTGTAAAAAAATGGGCGATTTCCGCCCGATACTAAAGTCTATTCTACTTGTTTCTACCGCGATCCTGTCACCGCCAACATTTCTAAATGACGGCGTTCCGTCCGTAATCCTGACCCGTTCCGCCATGCCAACAGCGCAAAGATAAAAAAGAAGGGCAGTCCAGTACAAAGAAAGAAAGCCAATCCCAACCCGCCGCCAATTGCCACTCCTATAGCCGTTCCTGCTTGCTCGGCTTCCGTTGTCGCAGTGGACTGGCTCACCACACTATCAACTGCCGCACTCGTCCCCGTTACTCCATAACACAGGTACATGAGAGAGATTGTCGTCAGTATCCAGAAAATCGTCCGCCGTGTTTTTAGTCCCCGCAGCCGCCTTTCATCCACTACCGGCCCATTAACGGGCATTCTTCCCATAGGGGCAGCAGGCGTATATGAGAGTGATGGAGTTTGCATCGGACGCATGGAACCTGTGTCTGTTTGACGCTTGCGTCCGCCGGATTCCGCCGCGATCTCGGCTTCCATCTTTTGCAGCCAATCTGTCGCTGCGGGATGATTGATGGTCATCAAAAGCTGTCTAGCTTCGTCATATCGTTTTTGCTCAATGAGCATTCTTGCATAATCAAACTGCTGCCGTGTATCCATGACGTTCATCCTATCTTGCTGATTATTAGCTATTTTTCTAAGTGTATCGCACGTAAGAGAAGCCGTCATTCGCTCGTTTGAGCTATTCAACTGTTGTCAACTCTGTAGGGACACGATATATCGTGTCCGGTTATGACGGACAGCATATATGCCGTCCCTACAAAACCTTATTCAATTTTGTGTACGTGTTATCTCTTTACCCCTTGAGCGACCCCGTTGTACCCGTCATCCGACGATTAGCTTTCTCAACCTCTTCGTTGATGAAGTTCTCGATTTGCGCGGGTGTGCGGATAGACTG
>DAOTTO010000065.1:0-2087 GCA_034437895.1 Anaerolineae bacterium
CCCGGCCCCCTCTCCAATACTTGGAGAGGGGGAGAAAAACGCATCTTGAAGTCCCCTCTCCATGCAATGGGGAGGGGATTTAGGGGTGGGGTAAATGCGTGAGCGAAAGTCCTAAGATAGAAATTTCTTACCAAATTTACGCAAAATTTGAAAAAGTTAAAAAAATTTGATTCTTGAGAAACCCATAACGTGATATTCTGTGGATTAGAGGGTTTACGAATTTTATTTATTGAATAGCCGTATCTTTCAAAGGGCATTTTCGGTTTTTATATGAGTTGAAGTTCGTCATAAGCTAGGTGTATTGTCTGATACACCTCCATCGAAGACATTATCGAGGATTCCATGAGGACAAATTTACATAAACGTATAGGATTTGCAGTCGGACTGGCATTAGTGGGCTTGATCTGGCTTTTAGCCGCTGCGATGTTGGTCAAAGAACCACAAATCGCCGCTGTCACTGCCAGCCAATCGTCGAACACAGCGGAACAGGTGGTGGCAGCCGCGCCGCAAACGCAAACACAAGATGTTGCTGCTTCTAATGCAGGTGGGCCAGCCATTCAAGCCCTCGGTGGCAGCCTGAATGAAGCGCGTATCGCGGAGGCACAGCAGGCTTATGGACAGCCGCAGGCCGTCGCGGATGCACCCGCAGCGAACATCATGATTGCGGACAGCGGTACAAAAATTGATGCACCTGCACCCGTTGCCCCCGCGCCAATTGTCGCGCCGCCGGATGGCAGCCCGGTACAGATCGTTCCGCCGCAAGCGCAGGTGCCAAATCAAATTGTCGTGCAATTTAACCCTAACGCCACCACCGCAGAACGCGCCGCGTATATTACGTCGATTGGTGGGGTGATCGTGCAGGAATTACCCGCGCTCAACAGTGCTGTGATTAGCGTCACCGTCCGGGCAGATACGCCTTTATCCTCGCCTGCGATTGTGGCACAGACCGAGCCGAATTACACCATCACCGCCTTAGAAGAACCGATGCAAAACCAGCAGTGGGCGCTGCCTGTGATCGGTGCGCCGAGTGCGTGGGCGGATTTAAATGCCGATGCGCCGTTGGTGACGGTTGCCGTCATCGACAGCGGTGTTTGTCTTGAGCATCCCGACTTAGCCGAGCGTACCGTCGCTGGCTATGACTTTGTAGACGGCGACACCACCGCGCAAGACGACTTCGGGCATGGTTGTTCCGTCGCAGGCATTATCGCGGCGGACGGCAGTAATGGGCAGGGCATCGCTGGCGTTGCGCCGAATGCGCGTATCATGCCGCTGCGTGTGCTGAATGCACAGGGCATCGGGCAATATAGCAATGTCGCCGCCGCGATTGTTTATGCAGCGGATAACGGCGCACAGATTATCAACCTTTCGCTCGGTGGGGCGTATGCCTCCACCATTCTTGAAGATGCCATCACTTATGCCGTCGATCATGGCGTGACCGTGATCGCGGCGGCGGGCAACAACAGCGGCCCCGTCATGTATCCGGCGGCTTATGCCCCGGTAATTGCGGTGGGGTCAGTCGATCAAAATCTGGAACGCAGCAGTTTTAGCAGCTACGGCCCTCAGCTTGATACGCTCGCTCCCGGACGCGATGTTTTAACGACGACGCGCGACGGTGGCTACAGCGTGATGACGGGGACGAGTTTCGCCGCGCCGCAAGTGGCGGGTATCGCAGCGCTCGAAATTGGGCATGGACGCGTCCTTGTGACGGATGGTGGCCTCGTTCATGTCGGCGGCGAAATCGTCGTTATCGAACCGACACCAGAAGCGACCACTGAACCCGTGACGTATCCTGTTGGGGAATATTTTGAAGGTGTCCCTGAAGGCTACATGGTGATTCAAGAGGACATCCTCGTGCCGGAAAATTACTATGAACTCCGGGCGCAGGGTGCTTATACGACGGGCGGACTTTGGCCCGGTGGGATCGTGCCGTATGAATTCGCCGGGAGCGTAACGCAGGCCAATCGTGATGAAACGCTGGCTGCGATGGCGGAATGGGAAGCCTCAGCCGGGATTGATTTTATCCCGCGCAACGGTCATGCCGATTACATCTATATTTTTAACGCCAGCGGCAACTTCTCGATGGTGGG
>DAOTTO010000066.1:0-2706 GCA_034437895.1 Anaerolineae bacterium
CGCGGATAGGATTGCAACTGACCAATGACTTGCGAGTCGTAACCGAGGCTGACGAAATAAAAATTCAGGACGACATCCGCTAAGCCCAATACGCCAATATGAAAAATGGCGCTGTAGAGCAAAAAAAGCCAGATGTCGCGGTCACGCGGGACGAAGCCGCGTTTCCATTGGAAACGTAACAACTATTTTATCCTCGTTCTAAAGGTTATTCACACATTTACCTCACCCCCAACCCCTCTCCAATTCGGAGAGGGGCGCAAGACACCGCTTTTTTGGATGTTCGCGGGGTGAGGTATTGGTCAAGTTTTCTACTTAAATTGACCAATAAGTGCAGAACATCAGGAGAATTTCAAAAAATTCTCTTGGCGCTGTTGGTGACTTGGTGGTTAAAAAATTGAATGACTTTCACGATTCTACTTTTCAACTTGTCACTTTTAGTTACCCACCCCGATCATCTTCTTGCCTGCGATGAAGGTCATCTGCACCCGCCCCAGCGAATCCAGATCGGCAATCGGGTCGCCATCAATGACGATGACATCCGCGTCTTTGCCCACTTCTAACGTGCCGAGCTTACTTTCCACTCGATTCACACGGGCGGCGACGCTGGTCGCGCTCCGCAGCGCCGCATAATTATCGGTGACAACGCCTGTTTTGACCATGAACTTCAGTTCCGGCGCGACGATTTCATGCCCGACTGCTGGACTGCCTGCATCTGTGCCAAACGCAATCGGGACACCCGCTTTGGCAGCATTGACCAATCCGGTATAACGGGAAGGATTGGCAACCGCTTTCTTGCGTTCTTCAATTTTCCATTCGGGAATATTAAACTTACGGGCGACTTCTTCATTGGCCTGCATCACCAACGGCGCGAAGGTCGTCACAATCGGGATTTTTTTATCGAGCAAAAGCTGAATCGTCGCGTCGGTCATCGCGCCGCCGTGTTCCACACAGTCGATACCGAACTTTGCCACGCGATAGATACACTCATCATAAGTAGCGTGGGCGGTGATCGGCAAGCCGTTGCGATGCGATTCGTCAATCACGGCTTCGAGTTCGGCATCCGTGAATTCGAGTGTATCATGGCAGGCCATAATTTTGATTAAGTCCGCGCCGCCGCGCACTTGTTCGCGCACTGCCCGCCGCATCTCATCCGCTCCGCTGGCTTCCCGACAGCACCAATAGGTATGCCCACCTGTTTGGATAATCGCCTCGCCGCAGATTAGCAATCGAGGGCCGGGGAAAATGCCCTGCTCAACCGCTTGCTTGGCGAAAAAATTAGTCTGATTCATGCCCAAATCACGCACCAACGTCACCCCGGCGCGGAGATTTTTGAGCATGTTGGCGGCGGATTTATAGGCGCTGATCTCGGATGCATCGTCCATCGACTGCCGCGCCAGATCATGCACGCCATCCCAAGCCAGATGTGCATGAGAGTTCATCATGCCCGGCATCACACTTTTTCCAGCACAGTCGATCACATGCGCGTTTTCGATGCCCCCCAAATCGCCCATCGCGCCGAGCGCTTTGATCTTGCCATTTTCGATTTCGACGAAGCCATTTTCGATGATCTGATCGTCAACACAGGGGATGATTTTGGCGTTGATGAAGACGGTGTGCGTGACGGGCAGATCGAACATGCCTGTGATAATTTTTTGATAGCGCCATGCGGCGGGTTCTGGCATAATGGTTTATCCTTTTTTTATAAGAGCGATTAGCTTTTAGTAGTCAGCTTTTAGCAAAAGAAGTTTTTAAACGCGAGACTTTGCGGTCATATCGCATTTTCTGCATCAATTTCTTTGCGAACCTTGGCGTTCTCTGCGCCTCTGCGTCTAATCTTTTCCTCGTCCTGTGTGGCGAATATCTTATTTCGCATTTTCTGCATCAATTTCTTTGCGAACCTTGGCGTTCTCTGCGCCTTTGCGTCTCATCTTTTCTCCGTCTTTTTGAACCTTACAATGTCAAGACACGGCGCTCAGGCGGATTCTCGATCAAAAAGCGGCTCGGCACGTCGGCTGCATCATTCGTCACAATGAGTGTGCTGATCGTGCGATACCCATCGAGTCCGGGGCGATAAATCCCCGGCTCGCACGAGAAAACCATCCCCGGCGCGAGGCGTGTCTCATCCCCCGGCGCAAGCCAAGGCGCTTCATGCCCTTGCAAGCCCATACCGTGACCGATGCGGTGGCGGATCGAGTCGTGATAGCCATGTTCGCGCAGCATATCGAGCGCGATTTGATTCACCTCCGCACAGGTGATTCCCGGCCTCGCCGCTTCAATCGTCGCCGCGTCACACGCTGCCGCTGCTTCTAAACAGCGCATCCTATCCCATTGGACTTCATCGACGAGAAAAGTCGCGCCGCTTTCGGCATGATATCCGCCGACACTCGCGCCAATGCCTGCGATCAGCGAATCGCCGATTTCTGGCTTGCGATGGATGGGCGATCCATGCGGCAGCGCGGCGCGTTCCCCGCTGTGAACGGTGCCGACGATGCTCCCGCCGGATAAACGGAAAATTTCGCCCACTTCCGCTACCATTTTGGCGCGGGTGGCGGAGATGCACTGCGTGAGGATGTCTAACTCTGTGCCGCCGCCCTTGATGATGTCCGCCGCATGATCGCGCACTTGCTCCAGACAAAAATCGGCGTAACGGGCGGCCTGCTGGATGAGGGCGATTTCTTCAACGTCTTTAATCCAGCGCATCTGCGT
>DAOTTO010000067.1:0-11325 GCA_034437895.1 Anaerolineae bacterium
ACCGTCATCGCCCCCGCCGCGCCGATTTGCGCCGCCGTCACCGGCTTTTTATCATTTGTTAGGCCGACCACAATCCGTTCAAAGCGTTCTTTCATATCTTGGAGTGAAGTCGTCAAGGCCAGAATCGCCATCACTTCGCTGGCTACGGCGATGTCAAATCCGGTTTGGCGCATCACGCCGCCTTCGACTCTGCCGCCGAGTCCAATGATGATGTCACGCAGCGCCCGATCATTCACGTCCAGAACGCGCTTCCAGGTGATACTGTCCGGGTCGATATTGAGCGGATTCCCGCGCAGTAGACGATTATCAATCATTGCTGCCAGCAGATTATTCGCTGCACTTACGGCATGAATATCGCCCGTCAAATGTAAATTAAATGTCTCCATCGGGACGACCTGCGAATAGCCACCGCCCGCCGCGCCGCCTTTGATGCCAAACGTTGGTCCCTGCGACGGCTGCCGAATTGCCACGACGGAGCGTTTGCCAATCAGATTCAGGGCTTGCCCCAATCCGACGGTGGTCGTCGATTTCCCCTCACCTAGGGGAGTCGGGGTTATCGCCGTCACATCAATATAACGGGCATTCGGGCGGTCACGCAGTTTATCCAGCACATCGAGCCGGAATTTCGCCACATAAGGGCTGCCGTAAATATCCAGATCATCAGGGGTCAGCCCCATCTGATCGGCAATTTGGTGAACATGTTTTAGGGAGGCTTGTTGGGCAATAGCAAGATCGGAAAGCATAATTTTATTTGGCCTTTCTTAAAAGAAGTGATCTGATTAGGACTTTCGCTCACGCATTTACCCCATCCCTAAATCCCCTCCCCATTGCATGGAGAGGGGACTTCAAGATGCGTTTTTCTCCCCCTCTCCAAGTATTGGAGAGGGGGCTGGGGGGTGAGGTAAGCGAAAGTCCTGAGATTTAATCATACTCAGAAACTAAGGTTTGAAACAAGTTAATACGTAAGAGTTTTCAGCTTCCGCCGGAGCGACACACAGGTCGCTCCCTACAGCCACCTAAACAACTACTCCCGGATTGACCAAAGATATAATCCCGCGAGCGTGAATGCCCTCATAGTGTTTTTGGATAAATAAGATCATTTTTGTTTCTGTTGGGCGGACTTTTTCCGCAGGAGGAGGGCTTGCTCGTCGTACAATTGGGATAAGCGGCTAAAATTCGTCTAATTCTGGCACATGCTCGTCTTCGTATTTCTCGATTAATACGCCGATGACTTCCATCAAAGAGGCCGACGAATGCGCTTCATCGCTACCAACTTCGTCAATCAGTTGGTCAAGGACGCTGACTAGACGTTCATATTCAACAACGTTATGGGGAACATACAAGATTTTGGCGACGGACGGCCAAACTTGTTCGGCTTAAAGAATCGTTTTATCCAGCGTGAGTTATTCCTTCCAATTCGATTGGCTGCTCGTCCACCGGAGACCTTACTTTACTCGCCGTAAATTTTTGAGGTATCAAATTAGGGCGAACAACATTTCGCCCCGCAGCAGCTTATTGGATCAGGCGCAGACCTACCCGCCTAAAAAGACAGCATCGCTTTAAACACGCCGGAATTCGGTTCGACCCACTTCGGGAAATCGCCGATAATCTGGTCAGGCGAAACACGATGCGTCGTCCACGCGCTCACATCAATCTGGCCTTGTTCTAAGGCGCTGATGACCTGCTGAAAATCGCGCAAAGTGGCGTTGCGACTGGCAAGCAGAGTCATCTCGCGGCGGTGAAATTCAGGATCGAAAAACTTAACCTCACCCTGAAACAAGCCGACAAAGGCCAGCCGTCCGCCGTGCGCCATGTATTCAAATGATTTCATCATGGATTGGGCATTTCCGGTAGCATCAAAAACGACTGTCGGCAGTTCGTGCGGATTGATAGCCTTAAGCTGTTCCATCACATCCTGCCGCCCATCCACGACATGGGCGATTTCTCGTTCTCCGCGCACGAAGGCCAGACGGCTGTCGCTGACATCAAGCGCGATTACTTTCGCCCCTGCGATATGCGCGAACTTAGCCACGCCCAAGCCAATTGGCCCCATGCCGATCACGAGCGCGAGCTCGCCGGGGATGATTTGCGCCCGCTGGACGGCATGAGCGCCAATGCTTAATGTCTCTACTAAGGCGAGCGTTTCATCATTCAGGATGGACGACGAATGCAGTTTATCTATTGGCACGTTGATAAATTCGCGCATTCCGCCGTCCCGATGCACACCCATGACCTGCATATTCATGCAAGCATTAGGAAATCCACGCTGGCAAGCACTGCACTGTCCGCAGTTCAGATAGGGACGGATGCAGCAGTGATCGCCAACCTTTAAAGTGTGATCGAGCGAAGTCGTGCCGAGCGCGACCACTTCAACGGCGAGTTCATGCCCCAGAATGCGCGGATAGGTAAAAAACGGCTGCCTTCCAGCGAAGGCATGTAAATCGGTGCCGCAAATGCCGACACGATGCACCCGCACCTGCGCTTCATCTATACCGGGCGGAGGCGGCAGCGGTTGATCGTTTAAGGCTAATGAGCCGGGTTCGGTCAAAACGATAGATTGCATAAAATAGACTCCTAGCGCAAATTATTTTCAGGCCGTCCGCTGGGCCAACTCTGGTTATGAATGGGAGCTAAAATGGCCTGCACTTCGGCTAGTAACGCTTCATCAAGCGGCGTTTCTGCCCAACGCACACTCCGTTTAATCGCTTCGGACGAAGCGGTACTGGTCAGCGTGGTCGCAATATCAGGATGAGATACACAAAATGACAGCGCCAATTGGATAATATCAACCCCTTTGCTTTGGCAGTAATCCGCCGCTTTTAAACACGCAATTTTGATCGCATCGGAGGCAGGATGCCACGCTGGAGCAGGATTTCCTGTCAGCAGCCCCATCGCCAACGGGGAGGCGTTGATGATGCCGATGTCCTTGCTTTTCAGATAGGGAATGATGTCTTCTAACGAGGTATCATTCAGGCAGTATTTACAATAAGAGATCATGGTATCCACCTCGACACGATCAGCGACATTCGGAAAAATGTTCAGCGGCAGTCCAGTAATGCCCACAAAACGCACTTTTCCCTGATCCTGCAATTTGCGGAGCGCGGGGATCGTTTCATGGATAATTTGATCGAATGAGCCAAACTCAATATCGTGGCAGTGAATGATGTCGATCATTTCGACATTCAAGCGCAAGAGGCTTTCTTCTACGCTGGCGATCACCCGCGCCACCGAAAAATCGAAACGATCCACATCATAGCGCCCGACTTTGGTCGAGAGAATATACGCGCTGCGCGGGATGCCCTTTAAGGCTTTGCCGAGGACGGTTTCCGCTTTCGTCACCCCATAATACGGTGATGTGTCGATAAAATTGATGCCGAGATCAATCGCAGTATAGACGGTGCGAATCGCGTCGGTCTCGTCAATCGCGCCATACACGCCGCCCAAAGTGGACGCACCAAAACTGAGCGCCGAAACAGACAAACCCGTCTTACCTAAGATACGATATTCCATAACGCTAAAACTGCCTTCCCTTTCTAATTTGTAGCGATCTAAGTTAACCCCATCCCCTCCCTGGTTACGGGTTGGGGAAAAAATACGGGAGTAAGTGCTTGTTTTGTTCCGTTTCTCCGCTTCCGGGGAAAGGGTTAGGGATAGGGGTTAAGAAGAAAATCATCCACCCAAGAAATGTTCCATGCGTTTTCCTACGCGGGTGATATGCTGGCTTAATAACGCGGCGACTTGCGTGAGGTCGCCGGCACGGACGGCATCGAGGATGGCTTGATGCTCGTTCACGGAATCATCCCGATCAAACAAGCCCACGCCTGTATAGAGGCGCGAAAGATGCAGATGGACTTTTAAATCTTCCCATGCTTTGATGATGAAATTGTTGCCAGAAAGCTCCATCAATGCCCGATGAAATTGATGGTCAAGCTGGATGTAATCTTTAAAATCATCGTAGATCGCGCCGTCTTTGGCTTGAATCATCTGCTCGACTAAGCCCTTGATCTCTCTGATTGCGTCTTTGGTAATAACGGCGGATTGAATGGCATGGACTTCCAGCAGGTGACGCACATCGAAGAGGTGGCGCAGTTCTTCCGGCGCTAAAATTTCCGCCACGACAAACCCATGATTAGTCTTTTGCGTCACTAAGCGCTCACCATTCGCCCGCATGAGCGCTTCACGCACAGGGGTGTTGCTCATTTTGAGTTGTTTGGCAAAACTATCAATGCTGATATGTGCGCCCGGCTCAAATTCTTGGTTAATAATGGCTTCCAACAACACTTTGTAGGCAATATCCGCCAATGATTGATGCACGGGGCGTTTGAGCGTACTGTAATTCGACTTACCGCGCCGTTCCGTCATCTTTTTTCATCCTCGCTTACTCCGAGGGGAAATTAGTTTTAAAAACCCCTAATTTTTGCCCATCATTTATCAAAAAAAGTGTCCTGCTGATCTTTTTAAAGAGTGTGCATGATGCATGATAATTGGCATTATAACCCTAGTGGTGAAGTTTTAACAAGTCATCGTCATTATTAAGTGCTAAAGTTAACGCTTTAGTTTGGCGGCGGTTGAACCACGCTCAATCAAAGTCCCCTTTAAAATGACCTCGCGGCTCGGTCTTTGTGGATCAACGATACGCTTAAAGAGCAGATCAGCGGCGGTTTTGCCCATTTCATAGGTCGGCTGGCTGATGACGGTAATGCCAGAAGCAGCATGACGCATCCAAGGCGTTTCGTCAAAACCCGCCAGCGCAATATCTTGTGGGATCACCAATCCCCTTTTTTGAATGCTGTTTAAGACACCAATAGTCAGGCGGCTGTTGCCCGTTATGATGGCATCTGGCCTTTCATCCGATTGCAGCCATTCATCCACAATCAATTCCGCCTCACTCTCTTGCGGATAAACATAGGTATGAAAGCGCGGGTCGGGCTTAAGGCCATGATCCTCAAGCGCTAGTTGAAACCCCTGCCCACGTTCACGCCCAGTTGTGCTTTCTTTTAGGCCGATAATCGCGCCGATTCGTTCATAACCGCGTTGGATGAGATGCTGCGTCAGCAAATACGCCGCTTGCACATTGTCACTGAGCACACTATCGACATCCAAGCCGGTAATGCGGCGATCAATCGTCACAAGTGGGATGGCGCTCTCAATCAGAAATTCAAAAGCAGTGCCATTTTCGCGGGTGGGTGAAAGGATAATCCCCGCGACACGTTCTTCCAGCAGTGTTTTTAAGTAAATCTGCTCTTTTTCTAGGTTTTCATCGGTATTACACAAGAAAATACTCATGTCTTGGTTATTCGCCACGTCTTCAATCGCCCGCGCCATCGCTGTAAAGAACGGGTTGCGAATATCGGAAATCATCAAGGCGACTACATTAGAGCTTTGATTCCGCATATTGCCAGCGATGCGGCTAGGACGATAGCCCAAGTCTTGAATAATTTGTTGAATGCGCTCACGAACTTCTGGACGGACATTGGGTTTGTTTGATAAGACTCGTGAAACCGTCGCAACAGAAACCCCTGCTTTGGATGCAACCTCTTTAATATTGGGCATCGCTGTCTATCCTTTCCAAAAGATGATTTTACAATGAAACCGATTACAAATCGAGTACCTTAAAATTCCTCAGATAACAGCCTCACATCGTGAAGTTTTTGGCATATAAAGACTGCAAAAAAGTTATTTTTAGCATCTTCCTTGACATTATTTGACATTATTTGACATTATCATGTAATCGGTTACAATTGCTTCTGAAAAGGAAAATGAGAAAATACGTGGCTCGCGGCGTTTTTAGCATAGTGTGCTTTTAGCTCGTCTCAACTTCTTTTTGACAAAACACCCAACCTATGCTATTTTTCAAACATCGTGCATGATGCATTATAAACTTGCAGTGCATCTGTCTTTACTAGGGAGGTCAACTATCAACAAAACAGTCTCCTCGTCTTTGCAGCAATAATGATAAATTTGAATTTTGGAGTAAAAACAATGAAAAGAATTAGCAAACTACTGGTTTTAAGCCTCGCCTTTATGGCGACCATCGGTGTTTTCGGCCTTTCTTCCGCACAAGATAGACCGTATGAAGGCATAACGCTCGACATCCTCACCTTCACCGGCCCCCAAATTGCCGAGCCGCTGCAACGTCGCGCTCCCGATTTCGCGGAACTGACGGGCGCACAGGTCAATGTCGTGACTGTGCCGTTCTCTGATCTGTATCAATCCATCCTCACCGACCAAGCCACCGGCACCAACAGCTACGATGCCTTTGTCTTCGCGCCGCAGTGGATGGTCGATTTTATCGTCCCCGGTTATCTGGAAAACCTCTCCCCCTACATCGAAGCTGATGCAGATATTGAGTGGGACGACGTGGGCGCATTCTTCCGCGAATTCAGCGCTAGCTATGAAGGCTCGGTCTATGCTATTCCGCTTGATGGGGACTTCCACATGGTCTACTATCGCTTGGATATTTTGGCTGATGCTGGCCTAGAAGCCCCCCAAACATGGGACGATTATCTTGCGGTTGCCTCTGCCCTCAATGGTCAAGACATGAACGGTGACGGCGAAGCAGATTACGGTTCTTGCATCTCCAAAGCCCGCAGCCAACAAAGCTACTGGTGGATTATCTCCATCGCCAGTGGTTACATTCAAAGCCAAGGGACAGCCGAAGGTGCATTCTTCGATACGACCACCTTTGAACCGCTGGTCAACAATGCCGGGTTCATCCGCGCTCTGGAAATTTACCAAGAAACCAACCAATATGGCCCGCCTGATGAACTGAACCTGAACGTCGGCGACACCCGTTCCCTGTTTGTCTCTGGTCGCTGTGCCTTGACGCTCGATTGGGGCGATATTGGCTCATTGGCGATTGACCCCGAACAATCAGTTGTCCAAGATCAAGTTGGCAGCATCATCCTCCCCGGCGCAACAGAAGTTGTTGACCGCGCTACAGGTGAATTGGTCGCTTGCGATGAAACCACCTGCCCCTTCGCCGTTGACGGCGTGAACCATGCACCGTTTGCTTCCTTCGGCGGTTGGTCGGGCGGCGTAAGCGCTGGTGCAGATCAAGAGAGCAAAGATGCGGCTTACGCATTCCTCTCGTACATGAGCCAACCCGCGCAAGCCAACGTCGATGTGACGATTGGACGCACTGGCTTTAACCCGTATCGTATTTCTCAGTTTGAAGAAATCCAACCCTGGGTTGATGCTGGCTTCAGCGAAGCCGCCGCCACCGATTATCTGGGCGCGATTCAGGACAGCTTGAACAGCCCCAACATGATCCTTGACCTGCGTATTCCGCAAAATCAGCGTTACGAACAAATCGTGCTGGATACGGTGTTGAGCCAATTCCTCGCGGGTGAATTTACCGCTGAAGAAGCCGCCCAAGCCATCTATGACGGCTGGGAAGAAATTACCGAAGAAATCGGGCGCGAGGCTCAGCTTGCCGCTTACCTCGGCACCTTGGGCATCAGCGGCGGTCAGTAATCTCGGCATATTGGATATTGGCAAAGTGCTTTGTCCGATAAATCTCTAAAATAGTTCTCCGTAAGGGCGCAGCGTGCTGCGCCCCTACAACGTTAGCGGTTGGAAGGGAGGATTTTAAACCCTCCCCTACGGAAAATCTTTTCTTAACTCTGCAAGCCCTGATTAAAAACAAGGTCGCATTCAACCCAGCGCACTCGATTGCCAGCGATTTACCTAATAGACAGGCTAATTTTTATGCAGCAAAACATGGAGGCTGATCAGATAGCCTCTCTCCCCCCCGCAAAAAACTCGGTCCGTTATAACACCAATCGATGGCTGGATAACAACGCAAAGACGGTTTTGATCGCGCCGACGATTTTGATCGTGTTGTTACTGTCGGTTTTTCCGCTATTGGTATCGCTTTATCTGTCGTTTTCGCGATTTAAGTTCGTGCGCGGCGGCTTTGAAATTTCGTGGATCGGCTTTAAAAATTACGAAAAATTATTGTTTGGGAGCGAACAAAGACGTTTTTTGGGTCGTTTTGGCGAAGTGACGTTTATTGGTTGGCTGCTGCTGGCGATCTGTGTCCTCTTCTTGGTCTACAGCTATCTTAGGTATATCCGCGGCCCAAACGTGAATTTATCTGGTTTATTCTTCCGGCTGGTGACAGTGATCTTTACCTGTGCGTTGGTCGCCCTTGCGATCTCAACCTTAAGCGGACGCGGACTACCGGGTACGTTGGTCGTGACGCTTTCTTTTGTCGTCATCAGCGTCACGCTGCAATATCTAATCGGCTTAGGTTTAGCACTGCTTGCTACGCAAAACTTGCCGGGTAAGCGCTTCTTCCGGGTAACATTTTTACTCCCGATGATGATTACGCCCGTCGGGATCGGTTTTTTGTTCCGCATGATGACCGATACAGGCAAAGGGCCGTTTAAGCCAATCTGGGTGGCAATTGGGCTGGGTGATTTTTCGTGGATCGAATCGGCATGGTCGGCGCGGATTGCCGTTATCATCGGAGATATATGGCAGTGGACACCGTTCACGTTCATTATTTTGTTGGCGGCGTTGGAAGGCATTCAGCGCGAAATGGTGGAAGCCGCGCTGGTCGATGGCACGAATCGCAGGCAGTTGTTCCGCTTTATCATGCTGCCACAGATCATCCCAGTCAGTTTAACCGTTGTGTTAATTCGCGTTATCGAGACTTTTAAGATTATTGATATTCCCTCCACCCTAACGTATGGCGGTCCCGGCACCGCTACCGAATCTGCCACGCTCTATGCTTATTCATTATGGCGAGCGCTCGACTTGGGGATGTCAGCGGCGATTGCGTATCTGCTGCTGATTGTGGTGACGTTTGTCGCGCTGGTGTATGTCAATATTATTCGTCGGCGTTTATTGGAGCGTATCTAATGTTAAAAAGAGCCTTTCAATCGGCGAATCCTTTTCAGCCGTCTTTTGCATGGATGGGTTTGTCTTATTTTCTTTTGGGCATCTGGACATTTATCGTGCTTTTCCCGTTTTACTGGCTGCTCATCACGGCCTTTAAGCTGCCAATTGATGTGAGCCAAGGCCCCAAATATCTACCCTTTATCGATTTTCAGCCGTCGCTTCATGCCTTTGACGAACTGCTTTTTAACGAAACTGCGGGTAATTTGGTCACACGCCCTTATACCAACACCATCATCGTCGGGATAGTCAGCGCAACCTTAGCCCTCATTATCGGGTCGTGCGCGGCCTATGCCCTAACACGATTTGAATATAGGCCTAAGCCGGGACTGATTTTTACCTTTCTGCTGTGTTCGGTGGGTGCGGGGATTGCTGTGGTGCAGCGGGTTCCCTGGCAGATCGCTATCCCTATCGCGCTGGCGATTTATGCCTTGGTCGCGCAGACGATTGGCAAGCGCTTTAAAGGAGAGATGAAAAATGAGGACATTGCTTTCTGGCTGATCTCGCAGCGGATGTTACCGCCTGTCGCTGTCATCATCCCGATTTATGTCTTGTATCAACAGCTTGGATTGCTCGATACCAAACTCGCGCTGATTATCACCTACACGTCGATCAGCCTGCCGCTGATTATCTGGTTCATGCGTGATTACTTTCAGAGTATCCCGGTTGAGTTGGAAGAAAGCGCCTTTATCGACGGTGCATCGCGCTATCAAGTGCTGTGGCAGATTATCCTGCCGTTGGCAGTACCGGGATTAGTGGCAACCTTCCTCATTGTGCTAGTATTTACGTGGAATGAATATGTGCTGTCACTGTTCCTTACGGGCGCGACTTCCCAAACGATGCCGCTGTTGGTTTCTGGACAGAACGCCACACGCGGCCCACAGTGGTGGAACATCTCGGTGTTGGTGCTGTTGATGGTCGCGCCGTTGGTGCTGATGGCGATTGCGTTGGAGCGCTTCATCGCTAAGGGCTTACTCGTCGGCGCGGTCAAGGGCTAACGGTGGGCTGGATGCAGCGGAACGAAAGACATAGGAAAAAGATTTAACCACAGAGCGCACGGAGGACACACAGGAAGATTTCAATCCAGCCTCTCCGCGTACTTTGTGTCCTGCTTTGTTCTGAAAATGCTTTGCGATTCTTGGCGTTCTTTGCGCCTTTGCGTTTAATCTTTGCCCTTGGCTCTGAAAATACCTCATTTTCATTGCTGGGTGTGATGTTATTTCGGTGACATATCATGGGGACTTGGTGGTTCAAAGATTTCCAATTATTTGCCCAATCTTACCTTTGAGCGCTAAGAAAAATAAATCTGATGAAAATTACGCATCTCACTGTAAGTGATATTCGCTTCCCGACTTCGCGCCATTTCGACGGGTCAGACGCGATGCACCCCGACCCCGATTATTCTGCCGCGTATGTCGTGCTGCATACGGACAGCGCCTACAGCGGTCACGGCCTGACCTTTACGATTGGGCGCGGTAATGAACTCTGTGTTGCTGCTGTTCATGCCATCGCGCCGCTGATCGTGGGGCATACGCTGGAGAGTTTTACCGCCGATATGGGCGCGTTCTGGCGGCATATCACGGGCGATAGTCAACTGCGTTGGGTGGGGCCGGATAAAGGCGTAATCCATCTGGCGACAGCGGCAATCGTCAATGCTGTATGGGATTTATGGGCGAAAGTCGAAGGCAAGCCACTCTGGAAGCTGCTTGCTGATATGACCCCCGAAGCCTTAGTCCGCTGCGTCGATTTCCGTTATATCACCGACGCGATCACGCCCGAAGAAGCGCTCGCACTCCTGCAAGCCAATGCCGCGACACGAAATAACCGCGAAGCCGAAATGCACGAACACGGCTATCCTGCCTATACCACCTCGTCAGGTTGGCTCGGTTACAGCGATGAAAAAATCCGCCGCTTATGTCGTGAAGCATTGGCTGACGGTTGGACACATTTTAAGATCAAGGTCGGCGCAGATATTGAGGATGATGTGCGCCGCTGTACGATTTTGCGCGAGGAAATCGGCGTGGAACGTAAGCTGATGATGGATGCCAATCAGCGTTGGGATGTGGGCGAAGCGATCACGAATATGGAACGGCTGGCGCAGTTCGATCCTTGGTGGATTGAAGAGCCGACCAGTCCTGATGATGTGCTGGGTCATGCCGCCATCCGTAAAGCCGTCTCCCCCATCGGCGTGGCGACAGGCGAACACTGCCAGAATCGTATTCTGTTTAAACAGTTTATGCAGGCAGAGGCGATTGATTTCTGCCAGATTGATAGCTGCCGTTTGGGGGGCGTAAATGAGGTGATAGCGGTCTATCTGATGGCGGCGAAGTTCGGCGTTCCGGTCTGCCCTCATGCGGGTGGGGTCGGTTTGTGCGAATATGTGCAGCATCTTCAGATTTTCGATTATATTTGCATCAGCGC
>DAOTTO010000068.1:0-6703 GCA_034437895.1 Anaerolineae bacterium
CGTTCTCATAGCGATCCAACCCGCGCAGCATAGTGTCGAGAAAATCCGGGCTGAGGACGAGATCATCTTCTAAGACGATTACCCGCCCGAATTGGGTGCAAAGTTCGCTTACAGCCGTGACAATTGACCGCGCCAAGCCGAAGTTTGCCTCACGCTCTGTCACTACAGCGTCGAGTCGTGTTGCCCACTCACGCGCAATCAGTCGTGCTGCTTGAACCGCGCCTAAATGTTCCAGCTTTTTCGCACCGTCGCAGTACAAATAAAGCTGACATTCATCCAATCGTCGGCAGCGCGAAAGTGAGTCAAGCGCCCGCTGTAGATGATCGGGTCGGTTATAGGCAAACAGGGCGATGGGAGTTTTGCTAGGGTTGGACATCAATGCGACGATTTTCCTGTGCGTGAATCATAGGTGGGTAGTGTAAACAAATCATGTGGCTTTGAAAAGGGCGGGGGAAGTAGAGTAATGAGTGCTGAGCAATGAGTGATTACTTTGATGTCCTGATACGTAGGAACATCAATGTCTCTATGTAGGCAGTAAATGATTGTGGTATTCTTTTCGTTTGTGATATTTCCTGTAGTGCTAATCGCTGATGGCTAATCGCTGACAGCTAAAAGCTAATCGCTAAAGGTTAACCAAATGTGCGGGATTGACGGAATCATCAGCCACAAACCATTAGATGAGGCGCAGCGGCTGCGGCTGCGGACGATGAACAACACCCTCGCTCATCGCGGACCGAACGGCGAAGGATTTTACACTGCCGATCATGTCGCTTTAGGGATGCGCCGCCTGAGCGTGATTGATCTTGCTGGTGGCTGGCAGCCAATCTATAACGAAGATCACTCGCTGGCGGTTGTTGCTAATGGTGAGGTTTACAATTACATCGAGCTGCGGCGTGAACTGGCGGTGCGTGGTCACAGCTTTAGCACTGATGGCGACATCGAAACGATTTTGCATTTTTACGAAGAATGCGGCGCTGATTGTGTCTTTCCGCTGCGTGGGATGTATGCCTTTGCGCTGCACGACAGCCGAAACAATCGTGTTTTGATCGTGCGCGATAGGATGGGCGAAAAGCCGCTGTACTTTTATCATCAGGACGAAACGCTGATTTTTGCGTCGGAATTGAAAGCACTTTTAGCGGTGCTTCCGCAAAAGCCGGAAATTGATCCAGCAGCGATTGACCTTTATTTTCATTATGGCTATGTGCCCGAACCGCGCACGCCATTCTTGGACATTCACAAACTGCCCGCCGGAAACATGCTCCTGATTGATATTGATCCTTGGCGCGTCGAACAGCGTCAGTATTGGGATATGATGGATGCGGCTCCATTGGAAGGTGATCCGGTGGAAGCCATCCGCGCTGAATTGGATATTGTGAGTGAATTGGTCATCCGGTCTGATGTTCCCGTAGGCGTTGCCCTCAGCGGTGGTGTGGATTCAAGCGCACTTGCCGCGCTAACCGTCAAAAAATACCCCGGTACGCTGCGGGCGTTTAGCATCGGGTATCCCAATCGTCCCCCGAATGATGAACGGGCAGATGCCAAAGCCTTTGCCGATCATCTGAATATTCCCTTTTACGATATTGAGATTGTCCAAGACGATATGGTGCGCTTCTTCCCGGATTTGATGCGCTGCATGGACGACCCGATTGCCGACCCTGCCGGATATGGCTATTACATGGTCAGTAAGCTGGCGCATGAAAATGATGTGCCTGTCCTGCTGCAAGGGCAGGGTGGTGATGAATTGTTCTGGGGCTATCCTTGGGTCAAGCAATCAGCGGAAGATGCGCTCCTCAAGCAGCGCCTAAATCAGCGCGAGCCAGCGTTGATGAGCCAAATGACACCGCCGCGCAGTTTGAATCCGTTTGCTAAGCCTAAAGCCGATCCGATGCGAGAAAAATTGCAGCGCCTGAACGATGGTTATGCCGATACGCTCCCCTTTATTGATGCCGCGCCGGATTTTCAGGTTGCCACTCAGACTATAAACGGGCTTTATGGTAACTACTTGACTGGCAATTTGCCGCCGCGTAATGCGTATGCACCCTTCACCACATCTGCGCCCTGGCAGGATGTCCCGGTGATGATGACACGCCTGATTACGCAGACTTACTTACAGGAAAATGGTATCGCGCAAGGTGATCGACTCAGTATGGCCTCATCGGTTGAACTGCGGTTGCCCTTCGTGGATTACAAGTTGGTCGAAACCGTCATCGGCTTCCGTAAGACACAGCAAGATCATATGCTGCCGCCGAAAACATGGCTGCGGAGCGCGTTACAAGGTATTGTCCCGGATTGGGTACTGAATCGCCCAAAGAAGGGCTTCGCTCCACCGATTTTTGAATGGTACGGCGCATTATTGAAAGCACATGGGGCGAATCTAGTGGATGGCTATCTCGTCCAGAAGGGAATTCTTACGCCGGAGGCCGCCACGAGTTTGGCGCAAGGTGAGGGACTCAGGAACGGGGTGATTACGTTGCCGTTTAAAGCCCTGACGTTGGAAATGTGGGCGCGTAAAATGCTTTTATGAAATAACAGCGTTTTCGTCAGTGGAGAGATGGGTTTCATCAATTTTGGAGGTTAGTTGGGCGGATGTTCACCCGCTTTGATTCAAATTCTGCGGGCGGTAATGATGCGATCTATATTCATTTTAAGGCGGTCAACTGTAGCTCGTCCGATAGGTGTTTTGCCTGCGACTATCGCGCCACCTTCTGTCCAATCAAAATGATCTAACCATTCTTGCTGACGTGGATTGAATAAAGGGGTTGTTTCCTTAGAAAGTGGATCGGGAGCAGAGGTCGCTTTCCATTTGCTCAAGTTACAAGATGAACAGGCCAAACATAGATTATCGGGATGGTCATTGCCTGTCGGGTTGATATGTTCAACGTGCATCGATTGACCACAAACACGCTGACAGGTTTGACAGTATTCACAACAATTGTTGGCACGTTCATGAACAAAACGAAGGGTTTACGCCCACGATAAATCAGACATCCTCCCCAGTCCAATCCTGTCCGGTGATTTTGTATCCTCGCTCCATAAGAATGCCTGCCGCCCACGCCTTTCGCAGCGTCAAACGCTGACCCCGTTCTACGAGTTCCGAGAGTTCATGATATTCATCCGGCAAAACGCTGCCGAAGTTATTGCGATTCATCAAAACCTGCATTCGTTCTTGAAGGGTATAGGACATTTGCTCCCGTGCGATACTACGTAATGTGTCATCGGAAAGAAATTTAAACGCGACGAGTTCTGTTTCTTCGTCAGGGGCGATGTTCGGCAGCGAAATATCAAGTACAGAGCGCAGTTGGTCAAGAACGACTTGTTCAACCGATTGGGCTTTTGCTTCAGCGATTTGCTGAAACGAATCAAAAATTGTTTCGGGCAAGTTCACCGTAATGGCGTAGTCATTCATTTTTATGCCTATCGTTTTAGTTCCGCATTTTTCACTATTCTTGCTCGAATTTTACCTTATCATACACATCTGACAGGGGCAGTGAACAGCCAATAGAAGTAATCTCCACAGTACTTTCTAATAATGCTGCGTCGGAAAATAACCACTGCCCGTTTTCCTGACGGAGATAGCGTTCAATACGTGGGGCATCCTGCGAAATGAGGATGTATTCCTGAAGCGAGTCGAGTGTGCGATAGTTCTGGAACTTTTTACTGCGATCATACTGCTCAGTTGAGGGCGACAGGACTTCGATAATGAGGGCAGGGTTAAGCAGGGTATCGACCTCGGCATCTTCAAATTCCGGCGTACTACAGACTACTGTAACATCAGGATAAGCATAGTTGGCGTTAAATACGCGCACACGCATATCACTGGGATAGATTCTACAGGGGCGGTTACGCAACTGAATTCCAATCGTGATGATAAGATTGGCAACAATCAAATTATGATTTTCGCTGGCTCCCGCCATGAGATAAACTTCGCCGGCGAGGTACTCATGTTTCTCCTCACTGGCGCGTTCAAACGCGAGATATTCCTCGACAGTCCATTTTTTGTTGGGTAATGCTGACATCGCTCAAGACCTCGTATGGTGTCAATTATTCCTGCTCGTAATTCACCTTGTCATATACTTCTTCCAACAGCAGAGTACAGCCAATTGAGGGAAGTTCTAAAGCGGCTTCTAACTTCGTTGCGTCGGAAAATAACCACTGCCCGTTTTCCTGCCGGAGATAGCGTTCAATACGTGGGGCATCCTGCGAAATGAGGATGTATTCCTTAAGTGAGTCGAGTGTTCGGTAGTTCTGGAACTTTTTACTGCAATCATATTGTTCAGTTGAGGGCGACAGGACTTCGATAATGAGGGTAGGGTTAAGCAGGGTATCGACCTCGGCATCCTCAAATTCCGGCGTACCACAGACTACCTTAAAATCGGGATACGTATAATTCTTAGCGGAGACGCGCACCCTCATATCGTTGATATAGGCTTCACATGAACGGCCTAAAAGTTGAGTGCCTAAAATTCGGGCAAGGTTGACACCGATTAAATTGTGCTTTCGGCTTGCGCCAGTCATCAAATAGATGTCGCCAGCGAGGTATTCATGTTTCTCCTCGCTGGCGCGTTCAAACGCGAGATAGTCCTCAACAGTCCATTTTTTGTTGGTTAATGCTGACATCGCTCAAGACCTCGTACGGCATTCTAAACACAACAATACACCAATCCTGATCTTGAAGCGAGACATCATCGCAAGCTACACCGCGCCCAATTGCGCGACTTCTTGCGTCGTGAGTTTCACTGCATTCTCAATGTAATCGAGTGATTGATGGCGGAAATAGGTGTTATACAGTTCGGCATAATGCCCGGCTCGCGCCAGAAGTTGATCGTGCGTTCCTTGCTCGATGATCTCACCCTTATTCAACACAATAATGCGATCCGCGTTTTTGATAGTGGAAAGACGATGCGCGATCACAATCGATGTGCGGTTTTCCAGCACCACATCCAGCCCTTCTTGAATCAACGTCTCGGTTAACGGGTCGATGCTGGCGGTGGCTTCATCTAGAATGAAGATCGACGGATTTTGCAGCAGCACCCGCGCTAAAGCCACCAACTGCCGCTGACCCATACTCAAATTGCCGCCGCGTTCACCCACTTGTGTTTGCAGTCCGTTAGGCAGGACGCGAATCCAATCGCCAGCGCCGACCATCTGCGCCACGCGCTCCACTGCTTCATCACTCGCGTCTGCTTTGCCATAGCGGATATTTTCCAGCACTGTACCATCGAACAAAAAGGGCGACTGGGTGACGATGCCGAGACGGTGATGATAATCGCCCAAATCGAGCGAGCGAATATCGTGATCGTCAATCATGAGTGTGCCGCTTTGGAATTCATAAAAGCGCGAGATCAACTTGCCGACACTGGATTTACCTGATCCGGTGTGTCCGACAAGGGCGAGTGTCTCGCCTGCGTTGATCGTCAGCGAGAAATCTTTCAGCACCTGCTCGTTTTCGTTATAGCTGAAATCAACACCGTCAAAGCGAATCTCGCCTTTGATTTCCGGCAGTTTGAGGTGATCGGTCTGAATAACCTTTGGCGTGGCATCAATCAGCGCGAAGACGCGCTCCCCCGCCGCCAACCCAAGCTGAAACTGGCTCCAGAATGAGGCGATGCTCGTCAACGGATACCAGAACAGCGCGATCCCTTGAATAAACAAATACCAATCGCCAGCGGAAAGGCTGCCGGTTTGTACGGTGCGTCCGCCGAAATAAACGAGCGCCGCAGTGCCGAAGCCCGAAATAGTATTCAAAATCGGGAAGATGCTGCTGAAGGTATAGCCTGTACGCAGGTTGATGCGAAACGACTGTTTGTTTACGTCCAGAAATTCCTGATAGATGGCATTTTCCTGGCGAAATGTTTTGGCGACGGCGATGCCGCTGACGGTTTCTTGGATATGGGCGCTGACAACAGCGTTCACACGGCGCGATTGTGTGACGGTGTTACGGGCGATTTTGCGGAAAGCGAGCGCCGTACCGATGATAAAAGGAGCCAGTGCCAACGTGAGCAGAGTCAAACGTAAATCAACACTGAACAAGTAGACAATGAGCAAGACCACCAGCAGAATTTGGCTCATCAATTCCGTCGCCAGCGCGACGACTTGAGAAAAAGATTGCGTATCTGAAGTCACGCGGCTGACGATCTTGCCGGAAGGGTAGGCATCATAAAAAGAGAGATCGCGCTTTAGTACAGCATCAAAGGCATCTTCGCGCAATTTAAGCGTGACATTGCCAATCGCTTCCGCAGAAATCCATTGACGGACAGCGTTAAACAACCAACTTAAGAGGCCAAGCACGGTAATCACTGCCGTGATGACCAGCAGAGTCTGGGTGGTAGGATCGGCTTGCAGGCGGTCTAACCCCTCTGAGATATAGATGGGTAAGGCAGTACCGACGAGCGAACTCACAAGAATCGCCAGTGCGACCAGCGTCATCTGTTTAATCTGGGGGCGGAAGTAGCCAGTGATGCGCTTGACGAGTTCACCATCTTTGTACTGACGGTCATAAGCCTCGGCATCGAGGCCATCCATGATAAAGCCCATTTTTCACTCCTGATGGTTGATAAGGGGTCAAAAAGAATAGGGAAGGGTGTATTATAGCATACTTTAGTGAGAAAAACTAGATCAACTGTTCGTTATTGTACACGATTTTAACGTTTAACGGAAGTTAGAAAATCGAGGATGTTTTTTTCAAATAGGACAGGTTGTTCCA
>DAOTTO010000069.1:0-2125 GCA_034437895.1 Anaerolineae bacterium
GCCGTAAAACCGTGCGCTACGCCTACCGGAATAAACAGCCCGATCATGTTAGTTTCGCCGATTTCAAGCGTGGCGGTAGCGCGATATGTCGGCGACGATGGGCGCAAATCGACCAGACCAGCCCGGACTGAACCGCGTGTCACCGTCCAATAATCGACTTGATGAAAATGATAATGTAGACCGCGCAGCACCCCGGCTTGGCTGTCGGAGCGGTTGGTCTGCATTTTGCTCCAATCGACATCGGGGAACCATTCGCGCCGGAAGGTCTCCATAAAACGCCCGCGCTCATCTTCAAACACACGAATCGGGACGGTATAAACACCTGCAATTGCCGTCAGGGCTTGGGTAGGCGAGGCGGTAGTGATCGGTTGGGACATCAATTATTTGACCTTTGATAGAGTTGGGGTGCAGTACAACGAATAATTTAGAAATGAATCGCCTGCTATTTTACCCCGCCGCCTGCCTTACGCCATGTCCGATTCATCACCCAATGGCTTGACCATGCCGCATAGCGGCTCATTAAGTACACCGCCTTTACGCGCCAGCCGGGATAAATCATAAAATCGCGGCGCTCGATCCCCTGCAAAATGGTAGAGGCGATTAACTGCGGTGTGCTGGTTTCGAGAAAAGGCGATTGGCTCTGCATCAGTTTGGCATTGGTGCGGACTTCCTCAGTCAGCATCGGTGTATCGACTAAATTGGGCGTGACGACCCCGATATGCACACCTGAATCCGCCAATTCCACCCGCAGCGCTTGGGCAAAATTCATCACCCCTGCTTTCGTCGCGGCATACGAGGCATATTCCGGCGGCCCATAGAAGGCCGAAACCGACGCAAGCGTAATGAGTGAGCCGTTGGTCTTGCGTAAATAGGGCAGCGCGGCGTGAGCAATCGCCAGCGTCCCGCCCAGATTGACCTCCACAATGCGCTGGTGCTCTTCATTTTTGATCGATTCGAATAATCCGGTGCTGAGGATTCCCGCACAGTGAATCACACCGTCGATTGTGCCGAGTTCGTGTTCGACCTGTTCCATCGCGGGTTGGACTTCATGCCGTGTGATGTCGATCCACGCGGCGAAAGCATTTAAGCTGTGGGCGGCTTCCTCTAAGGCAGGTGCGTTCATATCCCATAGCGCCAGCCGCGCCCCGCGCTTACGCAGCAGCCGCGCCGTCGCCAGCCCGATTCCACTTGCACCGCCCGTGATCAAAAATCTTTTTCCGGCGAAATAATCCGCCATAATAATTCTCCAAACTAAATATGGTTGATTTTAACGCTATAATGCCTCAGCCTACAAACAAATGCAGGATAGATCGGTTAGGAATTGGTTAAAATGAGCGCAACCATGCGACTGGCAGCGCTCCGTCGCCGGGCTAAACAGGGGTATAATAGCAGCATCGTGTAGTGGAGTATGAACAATGGCAGTATCACTTGAGGCGGTTTCTTCATCTCAACAAGCGTTAGTCATCCCGGATGTTCCCATCTGGCGGCTGAGTGTGGCGCAGTATCATCAGATGATTGAAGCGGGGATTTTTACTGATGATGACCCGGTGGAACTGCTCGAAGGATGGCTGGTAACAAAAATGACAAAAAATCCGCCGCACGTATTTTCAACTGAAATTATACGCGAGTTGCTTTCTGCAATGCTGCCTGCGGATTGGTTTGTGAGATCACAGGAACCAGTCACCACACTAGATAGCGAACCTGAACCCGATGTGATGATCGTGAGTGGCAGCCGCCGCGATTATCTACAACAGCATCCACAACCTAATGATGTGGGGTTGACCGTGGAAGTGGCGGATGCCACCCTGCAAAGTGACCGCACCCTCAAACTGCGAATTTATGCGGCGGCAGGCATCCCAACCTGTTGGATATTGAATCTGCAAGAGCGCCAGCTTGAGGTTTATACTGAACCATCGGGAAAAGGCGCAGCGGCGATTTACGCAGCCCGCCGTGATTACACCGCTTCCGAGTCTATTCCCGTTATGCTCAATGGTGAAGCAATCGGACAAATCAATTTGAGCGATTTACTGCCATAGAATAGGCAAACCAAATGACCCAACCTCACAAAATAACTGTCGTCGGCTGCGGTGTCTCTGGACTCAGCAGCGGGATTCGCCTTTTAGAA
>DAOTTO010000070.1:0-6223 GCA_034437895.1 Anaerolineae bacterium
ACCCCCCGGCTCCCTCTCCAATACTTGGAGAGGGGGAGAAAAACGCATCTTGAAGTCCCCTCTCCATGCAATGGGGAGGGGATTTAGGGGTGGGGTAAATGCGTGAGCGAAAGTCCTAAGTTTTTAAATACGCCTTTTTACCCCCTCCCCGAACTCAACGAGGGAGAAAACGCCATGACTTACTCCCTCCCTGTGTACGGCTATCGCTCAGAGGGCTGGGGTGGGGTTCTCCCGCTAATCCACAACGTATAACTCCTGAAAGCCGTTGGTCAGTTTTTCGCCGCCATCAGGACGCGCCACGACCACATCTTCCACACGGGCGGAAAAGCCTTGATTTTGTAGGATGCTCGGCTCGATGGTAAACAACATGCCTTCTTGCACAGGCGTATCATCGATGGCGGTCAGGAAGGGCGGCTCATGCACATCCAAGCCGATCCCATGCCCCAAACGGTGACGGAAGGCTTCGCCATAGCCCGAATCCGCGATGACGCGCCGCGCCGCTGCATCGACTTCGGCGCAGGTCACTTCGCCAGCTTTTAAAGCCGCCACGCCCGCCGCCTGTGCTTGCATAATCAAACTGTGGACAATCTGAAATTCTGCTGACGGTTCGCCAAACGACACTGTACGCCCATAATCGTAGCAGTAGCCCTCGTGGACAGCGCCAAAATCGAACAGCACCGAACACGGCGGATGCAGTTCGCGGTGCCAAGTCGTCAGCCGATTCATCGTCAACGGCAAATTTGGCCCGCTGTTATAAAGCGAAGTCGTAAAAGACGGCCCCAATGAACCATGCACACGCAGTTGATAATCGACCTCAGCGGTAATTTCCAACTCGGTCATGCCGTGCCGGAGTTTGGGCAAAACGGCTTGTAGAACCGATTCGGTAATTTCGCCACCGCGTCGCATCATGGTGATTTCGGTTTCGGTTTTGATGACGCGCATCCGGCGGCAGATTGCTGTCGCGGAGCTAAACAGCACATTCGGCAGGAGCGTTTGCAGATAAACGGCGGTCTGCGCCCCGGCGAGATCACCCAGCGCGACACGCGGAGTCGTGGATAAATGAAAGCCCTTAAGAATATCTAAGACAAGCACCGCCGGATCGTCAAAATCGCCCAAGATTCGCAGTTCGGTATCGTCTGTACCACTCAGCCCACCAAACTCTGCCGTCATACGCGGAAGCGCCAATACCGCAGGCTTGTCGGGCGCAATCCATGCCCCTTCCAGCCACTCGCCCGGATGGATGGTACGCCCGAAGTTGGGAATGTCTCGCGGGATACCCGTCAGATATTGTAAATCCGCCGAAATCGGCAGAAAAGCGAGATCAGCGCTCTTGCCAAGTTCCTCTTGAAAGCGCCGTAGACGTTCCGCATATACTGTGGTCATGTGCTGGTGAGTCCTTCAAGTTTGGTGATCGTCGTTTCGCTTCCACTATAACAAGCAACGAGATTCAGCGCAAAGACATAAGCGAGGCATTCCTAAAAGTCGTATGTTAGACATTCAATCAGTAATCATTTGGCGCAAGAAAAGTTTTATGCTGTCGAATGCAGGGCTATCCCACGACCACCAATCTTGGGTATAGATATCGGTTATCCACCAGCGAGTATCCCCTGTGACCACCGACTTGCCAGCCAAGAAAACGCGCATTGTTGCTTTGGGGAGAACGTTTTCGGTTAGCGCTAATCCATTGCTTGTTAAACATGCAAAATAAGCATTGACACATGCGATGATTGAGTCTTCCTTGAATGATTCTAACACCACATTTTCGAGCATCCCCTCAAGCGCATCATCAGGCAAGATTAATGTAGAAACTTTGAGTTGATTGCCAAAAGGGACAAAATTCTTTTCAGGTATTGGAAGTTGGTTTAAGACATTCTTTGTATTTGCGTGTCTCAACGCACTCCTAATACTGTCGAAAGCATTGGTGTTGTAACCTGCATCGCGGACAATGCCAAGATGAGCCAGCCTATCAAAACTGGTGCTGTCTTCAACAAGGTTAGCAAGAAATAGGCGTAGGCGGTCTTTACCTTTGTAATCCTCAATTTGTATAAGATGACCTATATCTAAGAATTCACATAATGCTTTAAAGAAGGTGACTTCATCTGCCCCTTCCACGATCAGCAAACGTCCTGGTTTGTCTTCCGCTATGATCTGCGCCAAAAGGATTACCCTCGGATTTCAAAGTCCATCTCAACAGCCGCTTGCATCGTTTCTTGATCGTAACTAGAGGCGGTAATCTGACCCGATTTTCTGCGATCTAAGCGATGATAGCGGAAGTCGTAGGTGTCACTTTCGCTAAATGCTTGATGTGCGGCACGAATTGTCTCTAAACTGTGGGTCGTGGCGAAAATTTGCACGTTGAAATCACGGGCAGCCTTGGCAATCACTTTCCAGACTTCTTCTAGCACCGAATAATGTAACCCATTTTCTATTTCATCAATGAGTAGAATTCCATTTTGGGCTTTCCCAATAGCCAGAATCATCTCAGTTACACGTTCTACACCTTCACCCATAGCATTAAGTGGCATTAGTTGATTACCAATTTGCCCGTGTATGACGTTGGAATCTCCTAAAGTTAATATAGTGATTGAATCTAAGCGTGGCTCAAGAATTCGAAGTGCTTCAACTAATCTCGTCTGATTGGCTGTTATATCTTCTAAAAGTAAGGCACTGTACAACTCGGCATTTGATACTTTAGGAAAGGTTATACCGCTACTTGCAACAAACACAATATTGAAAGGTTCAATATCGATGTTAACCATAGAAAAGATCAATAACTCAATTGCAAAACCCGCACTTATTTTCTTACCATCTGAATACAAAAATTTTAAGATACGCCATTGATTAAGTTCTACGCCATCAAAATCTATTGCCGCTAAAAATGGTTTAGTTAAACGCTCGAAATGTTCGTCATCGCTTAAATCATTTATATTTTCATAATAACTGATTTCAACCTCACGTCCTGTAGCGCCATCAATGCAACTATCAATTGTCAAATGCTTTTTCACTTCAAGATTGTGAAACAAAGAAGCAGAGGAAAGTTGTGACGGATTTTTACCATTGCTGCGTTTGCGCCTTAGAACTTCATAATTAAAGTGTCCGGTATTTATAAAGATGGCTTCCAACAGGCTGGTTTTACCCACATTATTTTTTCCGGCGATAAGGTTGATCCGGGCAAGGTCATCCAATTCGAGGTGGTCAAAGCCTCGGAAGTTTTCGATCTTAAAAGAGGTATACATCTCACATCCTATCAACAAAAAACGCCGGATACCTCGTATTATAAACTATCCTACGGCATGAGTTTAAAAATTCGGCTGCGTTAAAACGCGGTCATCAATTTTTCCAGACGCGGCAAGTAATCGGCATCGTCCAGCGCATCATAACCGGGACGCAAGCGGCGGTTGACGAAATACGTCGCGGCCTCCGGCTTGAGCGTGGGCAGTCCCCGCGCCAATTCCCAATCGGCTTCCGCCAGCAGCAGCGCGGCCTGTGCGACATGCGCCAACGAATCGACCAACCGCCGAGCATGTGCCTGCCGGAGCCGATCATCAGTCAATCCGGCGATGCGCCCTAATAAGGAAAGGGCTTGAGTCAGGGCTTCTTGTGTCGTCCAGACATCGACATCCAAGCGCTCATGGTGGATGTCGTCTAATAGGGCGCGGATGAAACGGGCAAACGGCTCATGCAGTCCATAACGGGCAATATCGCGCAAGACCTGTAAGCACAGGACGTTATGTGTACCTTCCCAGCTTTCCAGCACGACCATATCCCGATAAAGTCGCGGCAAGATGCTAAACGATTCTATCGCGCCGTTGCCGCCGAGGACTTCTATCGCCCGATGGACGGCCTCGCTGCCGCGTATGCTGGTGATGTATTTGTTGATGTTGACGAAAAGACGATAGACCGCTTTTTCGTCGTCGCTGGCCTCGCCTGTCTCGATTTTGTCCAAAAGGGCGGCTAAGGCAAAACTGCTGGCGGTGGCGGCATAAGTCTCGCTCAGAATATCCGCGACGGCTTCCTGTACCAGCGGATAGCTGGCGATGGGACTGCCAAAGGCTTGCCGCGCACAGGCATAAGTCCCGGCTTCGATAGCAGCACGGCGCATCACGCCAGCGCAAGCAACAGCATTCATCAGGCGTGAGGTGTTCAAAACAAGTTCGACGGTATTCTTGAATCCGGCATCAACGGGGCCAATTGGATAAGCGACTGCATCCACAAAATCCAGCTCGGCGCTGGCAAGCAGCCGCGTGCCGAGTTTGTCCTTAAGGCGGCGTAGATAAAAGCCGTTGGTCTCGCCATTTTCCAGCTTACGCGGGATGAGGAACGCGCCGAGTCCGCGTGTGCCATCGGTTGCATTTACTGGACGCGCCATCACCAGAAATTGATCGGCGTTTACATTCGAGCAGAACCATTTTTCGCCCGTGATGCGCCATGTTCCGTCGCCTGCATTACGCGCTAGGACGGCATTCGTGCCCACATCGCTCCCGCCCTGCACTTCAGTAAGGAATTGTGCGCCGTGCTGCATCCGGTCATAATCGGGATCGAGCAGCGGCGGTAAAAATTGTTCGCGCACAGCCTCATCTGCGACAGTTTGCAGAGCGCGAATCAAGCCCGATGTACACGCTAATCCGCATGAATGACCGTCGGCGGTATGACTGAGCAGATAAAACAGCCCCATCTGCTGACGTGTATTGCCCGCTTCAGCTTGCAGCGCCATGATTCGCGCTTCCCAGATCGCCCGCCCCACCACATCATGATTTGGATGAAATTCGATCTGCTCCACGCGCTCCCCGATTCCATTATAGCGATACAAGCGCGGATGATTGCCAATTCGATCTTCGACTTTGCAGGCTTCATCAATTAGGGTGGCGGCCTTGCCTCCGAAATCGGTCAGATTCGGCGCGGCAGCAGCATATCCTTCATCGCCTAAGTGACGGCGGAGGACATTTTGTAAATTTAAATCGCTTGTAAAAAAATTCGTGGGCTTGTTGGCTTCCCAAGCGGCTAAATTCTGCCGACCACGTTGTGTATTATTTTCGGTCATATTATGTTTCCTTCTCTTGAACCACCGTGACAGAGAGAAGATCAAGTCAAGCATTTAATTTATGCAGATTGCGGGTTTTTGCAATAGGGACGACTCGCCGAGTCGTCCCTACTTTAAACCAACCAACTTGAGTGCGTAACGACATCAGGCGAATTACTGCTCGATGAATTCGTCAAGGCCAGACAGCACTTCTTCCATCGTGGCGATGCTCATGTCGCCCATGTGAGCAATACGGAAGGTCTTGCCTTTGATCTTGCCGTAGCCTTTATCCATGCTAAAGCCCTTTGTCCCCATGAATTTCGCCATATTGTCCACGTCGATTCCCTTAGTGCGGTTATCGACGGTGGTGACGGTGGGGGAGCGATAGCCGTCTTGTGCGAACACACCGAAATCACGCGCATTCGCCCAATTGATCGTCAGGTCGCGCATTTGCAAATGGCGTTCCCAGCGATTTTCCAGCCCTTCGACCAGAATATCATCAAGCTGCTTATCCGCCGCGAACATCAACGAAATCGGCGGCGTGGATGGCGTGTTGTTTTTCTTGAGGCTGTCATCAATTTCGATAAAGTCAAAATAATAGCCGCGATACGGAATCTGCTTGGCACGATCCAACACGCGGTCACTGATGCTGGCGAAGGCGATCCCCGGCGGCAGCGCGAAGGCTTTCTGCGAGGAGGTCAAGGCTAAATCGATGCCCCAATCATCGGGGCGCAGTTCGATTCCGAGGAAACCGCTAACCGTATCGACCAGATAAAGTGTTTCGCCTGTGGTGTCATATTGACGCACGACCTCGCCAATCGCTTGGATCGGATTGGTCACGCCGGTGCTGGTTTCGTTATGGACGACGCATACCGCATCATAAGGCTGTGCTGCATTTTTGAGCGCGTCCGCCACCATTTCGGGCGTGTGGGCTTGTCCCCATTCGACGGTGATAATATCGACTTGCTTGCCGTTAGCCTTGCTGATTTCCGCCCAACGCTCGCTAAATGCGCCGCCGACCAGATGCAGGGCTTTGCGATCATCGCGGATGCAGTTGCGGGAAGCGCCTTCCCATAAGCCGGTGCCGGATGAGCCTTGCACAAAGACGCGGTTTTGTGTGACGAAGGCTTTTTTGAGTTTTTCTTGTAAACGCGCAAAAAGATCAGCGAAGGCGGTGGAGCGATGACCGATCATCCATTCGGT
>DAOTTO010000071.1:0-8632 GCA_034437895.1 Anaerolineae bacterium
GGTCTGCGTGAAGAAGAAGTTGAGCGGATGGTAAAAGAGGCGGAAAAACATGCCGCTGAAGATGCTAAACGCAAAGAAACCGCAGAAGTTAAAAATCAAGCTGAGAGTACCATTTTCTCCGCCGAAAAACTGCTGCGTGATTATGGCGACAAACTACCGGAAGATGCCAAAACGCGCACAAATGAACTGATCGAAGCGCTGCGCTTGGCAGAAGGTGGCGATGATGTGGATGCGATCCGCAGTGCATCCGATGCGCTGACACAGCACATCCAGACACTCGGCGGCAGCATGTATCAACAAGGGGCGGCAGCAGGTGATGGCAGCGCCCCGAATGATGGTGATACAAACGGCGGCAAACCACAAGACGAAAATGTGATTGATGCGGAATTCACGGACGCTTGAGGCAAGTGATAAGTCATGAGCAGTGAGTGCTGAGCGATCTGTTTTATACTCGGCGCTCGTTGCTCGTCACTAAGTATTTTGTCCATCCAAACCACACCCCATAGATAAACGAGCCGGATCAAGTATGGCAAAAGATTACTACGATGTATTGGGCGTTCCACGCAACGCCGGTAAAGATGATATCAAAAAAGCCTTTCGCAATCTGGCGCGCAAATATCATCCTGATGTGAGCCAAGAGAACGACGCGGAAGCCAAATTCAAGGAAATCAACGAAGCATACGAAGTTCTTTCGGATGATGATAAGCGCTCTCGTTATGACCGATTTGGTCATGCGGGGGTACAAGGCGCTCCCGGTTTTGGCGGGGCAGGGGCGGGTGGATTCACCGGATTTGAAGAAATCTTTGAGGAATTCTTCAACAATTTTGGCGGACGCGGCGGTACACAGCAGCGTAAGCGTGGCCCCAAAGTCGGCGCGGATCGTCGGGTGAATGTGACAATCTCGTTTGAGGAAGCCGTTTTCGGTGTTGAGCAGGAACTTGAGTATGATCGCTTGGAATTGTGCGATACCTGCACAGGTACAGGCGCACAGCCCGGAACCTCGCCCACGACCTGCCCGCAGTGCAGCGGAACGGGTGAAATCCGGCAGGTGCAGCAGACCTTCCTAGGCTCGATGGTGCGGGTTGCGGCTTGTCCACGCTGCGGTGGTAAAGGCACGATCATCGAACATCGCTGCAAGACTTGCGACGGCAGCGGCAGACTCCGCAAACATGCCATCTTGAATGTCAAAATTCCGCCGGGTGTGCGCGAAGGCTTACAGATTCAAGTGCGCGGTGAGGGCGATGCTGGCGAACCGGGCGCTCCGGCAGGCAACTTGTATGTCGTCGTCAGCGTCAAAGATCATGAATTGTTTGTCCGCCAAGATAATGATATTTTGATGGATATGAATCTGAATGTGGCGCAGGCAACGCTCGGTGATAAAGTGAATATTCCTACCGTCGATGGCGAGGTTGAACTGAGCATTCCAGCCGGGACACAAAACGGTAAGGTCTTCCGTTTGCGTGGGCGCGGTTTCCCTCGTCTGCGGAGCGACGGTACAAACTCTGGGCGTGGCGACCAACTGGTGCAGGTCAACGTGCAGATTCCCATGAAACTCACTGATGAACAGCGTGGGTTGTTCGAGCAGTTGGCACAAACGATGGGGCAGGATGTTCAATCGCCCGGTGGCACGAATGGCAAAGGATTTGTCAGCCGTGTGATGGATTTTTTCGCCGGGGAATAAATACAATCTTCGACATCTGGAAGTGCTAAGGCGGTCTTATAAAGATCGCCTTTTTGATTCTTTGGCTCCCGACTCGTTTATTTGCGCGAGGCTGACGAATGGTTTAAGATTATGCAATCGATTGCGTAGCTCAATATTTGACAAGCATTTTGGATAGGGCTACAATCATTAAATGTACGGACATTTGTACCTATTAGATCAACAATGCCATTACCTCGCTCAAATAAATGGAGTCGCAAAGGAGAGAAGGCAGCAATCAACGAACTAAATGCCATTCAAAACTACGTTCTGTATCAAAATCTAGCTTTGAAAAAAAGGAAAACTAATGTTTAAAAAATTCTCAATGCCCATGCTCGTGCTTGCACTGCTCATCGCGCTTTCGCTGCCGATTCTCGGTTCCGCCCAAGATGATGTAAAAGTCTTTTATTGGATTTCGCACGGCTCACCGTCTGACCCGGTGTGGACGTATTTCCTCGCTGGCGCGGAACAATGGGCAGCCGATACCGGACAAGAAGTTCGCACCTCGTTCCACAGCGGTGATGTGCCTTCTCACCAAGAAGCCTTCCGTGCCGCTATCGCCGCGCAAGCTGATGGTATTGTCACGAGCAGCCCTGATCCCGGCAGCTTAGTTGAAGTTGTGGCAGAAGCCCGTGCTGCGGGTATCCCCGTCATCAACATCAATACCCCCGATCCAACAGCCGATTTTAATGCTTATGTCGGCGGCGATTTGGTAGTTTATGGGCGCAGTTGGGCGCAATATCTAGTCGATAATGGGTTGGTCGAAGCGGGCGATTTCGTGTGGATGCCTGTGGAAGTCCCCGGCGCGACTTACGGCGTTCAAGAAGAAGAAGGTATCGCCAGCGTGTTTGAGCCGCTCGGTATCACTTGGGAAGTCACCGACGCGACACTGGATCAGGCTGAAATTATCACCCGTATGAGCGACTATTTGACCGCCAACCGCGATAACATTGACGCGATCATCGGCTTGGGTGATCTGGTCACGGGCAGCATTAAGCGCGTCTTCGATCAGGTCGGCGTTGCCCCTGGCGATATTCCTGTTGTGGGTTGGGGCAATTCGCTCGATACCACTCAGGAAGTTCTTGAAGGCTACGTGAATGCCGCACAGTGGCAAGACCCCCTGGCAACCAGCTACATCGGCCTGTCTTTGGCAGCGATGGCAGCGAGTGGCATTCCCCCGGGATTCGATGTCATCACGGGCGCTCTGTATGAAGCAGACACCGCCCAAATCTATGACGATATTCTGTCCGGCAGCTAAACGAAAACTTTATTCACGCACAAGGGGCTGCATCACCTGTGCGTGAGATGTATCAATTCTTGAGTGTGAACCTGATGCAGGGAAGGTTCACACTTTTCATATTATTTTCCTACTAGAGTGAATAGACGAATTTATCTTATGGAACAACGTTCCCTTCTTCAACGCTTTGTCGCCCGTCCTGAATTCGGCCCTTTTGTCCTCCTTGTGATCGAAATCACCATATTTACGCTCTTGTCCGCTTCCTTCATCTCGATCACCAATATCAGCAATTTGCTGGCCTTTACGCCAGAACTCGGCATCATTGCCCTCGGCATGACGATGCTCATGACTTCCGGCGAGTTCGATTTATCAGTTGGATCGGTGTTCGGTTTCGCGCCGATCATTATGTGGACGTTGTACAGCGAAGGCACAACTTCGCTTGAAGTGGGCTTTGTGGTTGCGATGTCGCTGGCAATGTTTATTGGATTTGCTAACGGTTGGTTCGTGACGAAGCTCAAGATTCCTTCGTTCTTGGTGACGTTAGGGATGCTGCTGGTTGTGCGCGGCACGGCGCTTTATGTCACAGATGGTTTTCCACAGGGCAGGTGGACGGCTGACTCACCTTTGATGGAAATTATTGTCGGTGACTTTTTCATCGGTTCTTTACGAGTCTATGCCTCGGTGTTGTGGCTCATCCTATTTACCGTTGTCCTCGGCTATATCCTCACACAGTCTAAATTTGGTAACTGGATACAAGCGGCGGGCGGTAATGCGAGTTCGGCGCGGGCGCGTGGTGTACGGGTATCACGCACGAAGATTATTCTGTTCATGCTAACCGCCGCGATGGCTGCTTTTGCCGGGATTGCAAGTTCGATCCGTGTCGCCACAGCGAATCCCAACAGCGGAACAGGCTATGAGCTAGAGGTGATCGCTATGGTCGTGATTGGCGGTACGGCGCTTAATGGCGGACGCGGCACGATTGTTGGCACGATCTTAGGCGTATTGATTTTACGCCTTATGCGGAACGGCATCGTTATGGTGGGTGTCCCCGGTTTGGCTTACAACATTTTCATCGGTGCGATTATTCTGGGCATGATGTCGCTTCATTCCTGGCTTGAACGCAGATATCACGCGGGGACGTAATCACCATGAGCAACGACAACGAATTAGTACGCATGGAGCACATCAATAAGTTTTTTGGTCGGGTGCAGGCACTCAATGATGTCACTATTCATGTGAATAAAAATGAAATCGTCGGGCTGCTCGGCGATAACGGCGCAGGTAAATCAACCTTAATTAAAATTCTCTCTGGTGCATTAAATGCCGACAGCGGTGACATCTCTATGCACGGCAAAAAAGTCCAGATTCGCACCACTACCGACGCGATTTCACACGGCATCGAGACGATCTATCAAGATTCCGCGCTGGTCACGCAGCTTTCTATCGCCCGTAATTTATTTCTGGGGCGAGAGCCGATTAAAGGGCCAGGTTTCCTCAATCGGATGGATCAAGACAAGATGAATGAAGTGGCGCGAACTTTGCTCAAGCAGGTGGGCATCTCTAAAGATATTCCGCCGACGACACCCATCAGTGCCTTATCCGGCGGGGAACGGCAGGCGGTTGCTATCGCGCGTGCGCTTTATTTTGAGAGCGATCTGATTATTCTGGACGAACCCACCAATAACTTGGGTGTTGAAGAAACACAAGGGGTACTGCGCTTCGTGCGGGGTGCGCGTGATTCTGGACATTCGTGCATCTTTATCGCGCATAATATCTATCATGTGTTTCAGGTGGTAGATCGGATTATCGTGATGCGGCGCGGCAAAAAGGTCGCTGATGATATTGACCCGAAAAAGACGACTATCGAAGCCGTTGAGAAGATTATCACGGGTATGGCGGAAATCCCGCAATAACGCACCTTACTTAAACTTACTTTTTAGGAGCAGACTGTGGCTGAAAAACCGATTGTCATTGTTGATCCGCATTTCCGCAGCATGGATGAGATTTTTTCGGCGGAAGATCGCGCTCGATTATATGAAATTGCCGAGGTGATTTGGGGCAAAGATGAGCCGATGCCAGAGGATGAATTTTTAAAGGCGCTGCCGGAAGCAGAAGTTATTATTTGCGCGATGTGGCGTTATGGGGATGTGCTGCCGCAAGCTAAAAAACTCCGCGCCATTTTTTCAGTGGAAGGCGCTTTCCCGCTGACGCTTGATCATGATTACTGCTTTGCCCATAATATCCGTGTCTTGAGCATTGCGCCCTCGTTTGCGCGTCAGGTGGCGGAGATGTCACTCGGTATGGCGATTTCTGCTTGCCGTGAGATTTCGCTAGGAGATCGCGCCTTCCGCGAAGGGAATGAACTGTATCTTCACGCGGGTAATGTAAACACGTATATGCTGTACGATAAAACGGTGGGCTTCATCGGCTACGGCAGCATCGCCCGCGAACTACAACGCCTGCTTATGCCTTTTAATGTGTCGATGTCCGCTTATGACCCGTGGCTGACCGATTCCTTTATAAAAAGCATGGGCGTTAGGCCGACGACTCTCGATGACGTTTTAGAAAATTCGCGCTTTATCTTCGTCCTCGCTGCGCCCACTGTTGAGAATCGTGCGCTGCTTTCCCGCGAGTATCTTGAGAAAATCCAACAAGGAGCAGTTGTGGTGTTGATGAGCCGCGCCCATGTTGTGGATTTCGATGTGCTGACCGATTTGGTGCTGCAAGGGCGCTTCCGATTGGCGACGGATGTGCTGCCGACGGAACCGCTTCCGGCTGACCATCCGATGCGTCATGCCGATCATGCGATTCTTTCCGCCCATCGCGCCGGATCAGTGAAGGAAGGCTTACAGGAAATTGGTCGTCTGGTCGTCGATGATCTGGAAGCCATTTTGCGCCATCTACCGCCGCAGCGTTTACCCGTGATGCAGTCGGAACTCAGCCGCAAGTATGCGCCGATTGTCGTCCCTAAAGCGGATGAGGCGTAATCCGTCGGAAGTAAAACCATGAAATTCGTTTAATTTTTAACCAACAAGTCCCAATGAAAATGAAGTATTTTCAGGGAAAGCGTTGAAGATTAAACGCAAAGGCGCAAAGAACGCCAAGAATCGCAAAGTGTTTTCCCATCATTCACCAAGATAGGAAAATAACCTGTAAAGTTGCCACGAAAAAGACTACTATTGGGGAAGTTTAGAATCCCAATGTGAGCGAAGACAATATGGCAAAATGGATTGAAGTTGCGCTGGTGGTTGATGGCGAAGCGGCGGAAGCTGTCGCGGATTTGCTTCAGCGCTATGGGCATCAAGGTGTTTCGATTGAGCAAAATGGCATTATGCCGAATGCGTGGGATGATGGCGACCCGATTCCGCCGCCGGAAAGCCTGACTGTGCGGGCGTATTTGCCCGCTGACGATCAAATAGAAGAATCGAAATTACAGCTAGAAACGGCGCTTGGTCACATGCGGATGATGTATCCCATGCCGCAGCCCGTTTACTCAGTTGTAGATGAGGAAGATTGGGCGGAAGCGTGGAAGGTGCATTATCACCCGATTCGTATCGGGCGAAAAATGCTGATTCGTCCGCTCTGGACGGAGATCGAAATTGCGCCGGATGACGTGGTGATCTCACTTGACCCTGGCATGGCCTTTGGGACGGGGACGCATCCCACAACGCAGCTTTGTTTGATGGGGCTGGAAGATGCCGTTAAACCGGGGATCAGTGTGCTTGATCTCGGTACGGGCAGCGGTATTCTGGCGATTGCGGCGGCGAAACTCGGCGCGGCGCATATCCTCGCGCTGGATAATGACGCGATGGCGGTCAAAGTGGCGATTGAAAATGCTGAGCAAAACGGTGTAGCCGACAAAATCACGGCGCAGACGGGCAGCTTAGAAAGTGTGATTACCTCGGCGCGGCGCTTTGATCTGGTGGTCGTCAATATTCTGGCGAAGGTCATTATCGCCATGTGTGGGCAGGGGCTTGGGCAGACGGTGCGCCCCGGTGGCTATGCCATGTTCAGCGGCATCATCGAAGAACAAGCCGATGATGTAGAAGCTGCACTGCGTTCTACCGGACTCGAACCTGTCTCGCGCCGCCTGATTACAGATTGGGTATTAATCGAAGCCAAGCGTCCACACGTCGAATAAAAATTAGCATGAGCGGCGCTTCCGTCTTACGCAGTTGATGGGTTTTGTAGGGGTAACTCGCCGAGTCGCCCCTACGGAAAATCTTGCTGAACTGCTTTTTTAATAGCCCTCTGTCGCTTGATCGAGCAGCGCGATTTCGTCTAGCGAGAGTATGACATCTGGCGCACCAATCACTTCCTCAAGCTGTGCGACGGTTCGTGCGCCGATGATGGGCGCGGTAATCGTTTCTTTCGCCAGCATCCACGCCAGCGCGATTTGCGCCATTGGAATAGCATGACTCGCCGCTAATGCTTGCACTTTATCCAGCACACCATACGCTCGATCCTCATTGACTAAGCGCTTGATAAGGCCGCTTTCTGCGCGTGAGGTGTCGGCTGTACGTTGTGCGCGGGTGTATTTCCCGGTTAGGAAACCCGCCGCGAGGGGACTGTAGGGAATGACAGCGATCTCTTGATCGTGGCATACCGCTTCGAGTTCGCGCTCGTATTCCGTCCGATTAAATAAGCTGTAGTGCGGTTGTAGGCATTCATAACGGGTGACTTTTTCCACATCCGCCACCCACAGTGTCTTCATGAGTAGCCACGCGGGGATATTGCTGCACCCGATATAGCGCACTTTGCCGGATTTGATTACATCGTCAAGCGCCCGTAGGGTTTCTTCCAGCGGTGTTTCGTCATCCGGCCAATGGATTTGATACAAATCGATATAATCCGTTTGAAGGCGCTGCAAACTATCCTCTACAGCTTGGATGATGTGATGGCGGCTGAGTCCTTCGCCATTCGCACCGTCCCACATCTTTCCCCTTACTTTTGTGGCGACAACCACATCCCGACGTGACCTGCCTTTTAGCCATGTGCCAATGATGCGTTCAGACTCACCGCCAGAATTGCCCGGTATCCAGCGCGAGTAAATATCCGCCGTGTCGAAAAAGTTGATTCCTGCTTCGATTGCCTTGTCCATAATCGTATGGGATGTTTTTTCGTCCGCCGACCAACCAAACGTCATCGTTCCCAAACACAGCCGGCTCACTTTTAACCCGGTACGCCCTAATTTTGAATAAAGCATGAAATTTTCCGTTTCGATAGTTATTTGAAGTAAAATTGTACCGAAAAATACCCGTTTTTTCTAACAGGGCATTTACGGTCATGTGTTATAATGAACGCCCGGTTGCAAGATGCACATCGTGAGTGATGTAGTAAAATCGAGGTTCCATGCTGAAAAATATTGTAAAGAGCATTATCGGCGACCCCAAAGAACGGGCGCTCGCCAAGTATCGTGAAACAGTCGAAGAAATTAACGCGCTTGAGCCGCAAACACAAAAGCTCACCAACGAAGAATTACGGGCTAAAACCGATCACTTTAAGCAGCGTTTGAAGAACGGCGAGAAGCTGGATGATTTGTTGCCAGAAGCCTTTGCCGTTGTGCGTGAGGCAGCACGGCGGACGATTGGCTTAAGACCGTACGATGTGCAGCTTATCGGCGGTATGACTTTGCATCAAGGCAAAATTGCTGAGATGAAAACGGGTGAGGGTAAAACCCTTGTCGCCACACTGCC
>DAOTTO010000072.1:0-3453 GCA_034437895.1 Anaerolineae bacterium
CCCCCGCTCCCGAAGGCGAAGCGAATAGCCCTCACCCCCCGGCCCCCGCTCCCGAAGGCGAAGCGAATAGCCCTCACCCCCCAGCCCCCGCTCCCGAAGGCGAAGCGAATAGCCCTCACCCCCTAGCCCCCTCTCCCGAAGGCGAGGGGGAGAATGCGGGGTCACCTCTGGAAGTCCCTCTCCTTTCGGGAGAGGGATTTAGGGTGAGGGCTAATGTGAGGGCTGACTCCGACATCACCAAATGGGACATTTTCTATTACGTCTACGGCCTGCTACATCATCCTGAGTATCGCACCCGCTATGCCGATAACCTCAAGCGTGAACTGCCGCGCATCCCGTTTGTGCCGTCAGCGGCGGATTTTTGGGCATTTGCGGCATCTGGGAAAAAATTGGCGGATTTGCATCTGAATTATGAGACGGTTGAGCCGTATGAATTAGAGTGGGTGACGAGCGGACAAACCGATTTTCGCGTCACCAAAATGAGGTTGAGCAAAGATAAAACCACCCTCATCATCAACCCCACACTGACGCTCAAAGGTATTCCGGCAGCAGCATTTGATTATCGGCTCGGCAATCGCTCGGCGCTGGAATGGGTGGTCGATCAATATCAGGTCAGCACCGATAAACGCAGCGGCATCACGCATGATCCTAATGGCTACAGCGACGATAAAGAATATATCGTGCGGTTGGTGGAGCGCGTTGTCACGGTCAGCGTGGAAACTGTGAAGATTGTCGCCGGACTGCCGACGTTGGGTTTGGCTACTGCAGCAGGCTAAGACTTAAAACAGCTTGAGCTGCTGCGGTGGACGCTGCCCATCCAACAGCACATAGGGTGCAATCTGTTCCGGCGTGCGGATGCCGAATGCCCGTAACTGACCTAAATCGCCAATTTTGCCTTTACGCCGCGCCTTTAAAATCGCGTCCGCACCTTTGGGGCCGATGCCGGGAACGCGCATCAAGGCTTCTCGCTCCGCCCGCATAAGATCAATCGGCGCTTTCGTTAGATGTTCGTCGGCATAAGCGCGTTTGGGGTCAACGGCGAGATTCAAGTTGCCGCTGCCTTCAAACGGCAAATCTTCCACTTCCCATCCATAATCGCGCAGCAAAAAACTGGATTGATACAAGCGATGCTCGCGGATGGCGGCGACGGCGCTCACATTCTCAAACGGGGTTTGTACCACCGGATGAAAGGCCGAATAATACGCCCGCGCCAGACCGACCTGCTTATAGAGGCGCTCACTTGTCGAAAGCAGCTCTAAATCTGTATCGCCAACCGCGCCGACCACGAACTGCGTCACGATGCTGGCGACTTTGCCGCGCCCAATCTGCGTCAATTCCTGCTTAATTTCTCCAGCCTGAGTCAAGAGCCGCAGCAGTTCGTTATCGAAATCCTTTTTCGGGGCAAGGGCGTTCAGGCGTTCGGCTGTCGCGCCTTCTAAGTTGATCGAAATCCGATCAGCAATCTGCATCGCCCGTTTGATTTGGTCGCGTTCTGCACCGGGCATAATCTTGAGATGGACATAGCCCTGATAGTGATATTTTCGCCGGATAATTTCGATGGTGTCGAGGATTTTGTCCTGAGTGGTCACGCCGCCGTTGATGATGCCTGATGATAAAAAGATGCCATCGGCTAATTTGGCGTGCTGCAAGTCATCGAAGGCTTTCGCTAATTCGTCCGGTTTGAATGTCATGCGCTTGGTTTTGCCGCGTCCGGCGCGGAAAGGGCAGTAAAAGCAGTTCTTTTCGCAGGCTGTCGTCACCATCGTCCGCAGGAGCGGTTTGCTGCCTTTGGGTGTGCTGACGTGTGTGATGCACTCGGCAAGACTGCCAGATTGATAGGGGACGCGGTTGTTGCGCTCGGCGTAAGGCGAATCCCCCGCTGGTTCATACAGCGTTACATCGCCCATGAGGGTGAGTTTTTGCAAGGCATCAGGAGTTTTTTGAATATTCATCTTTATAGCTTACGAACTTTTGTTCTTTTTGTCAACCTGTGTTATCCGCCTCAAACTGTGATATAGTTGTCTTATTATGAGACCGTAGGAGCGAAACATGTTTCATTCCTGCGGACAATTTACTTGAGACGAAAGGGCGTTCATGAGGCCACCTTATGACGTGACGGCAGCCGCTGAACGGCGACGCACCCAACTCCGTGTGATTTTATTTGTGATTATCCTTATTACGCTCCCCTTTTATTTACTGGGGGCGGTACTTTTAGTATCTTCTGGCGAGACACAAGCGAATGAAGCCACCCTCACTCCTGCGATCACCAACACGCCGATTGGGCCGCAAAGCGTGACACCGACATCGCTGCGCCCAACGTTTACACCCTTCCCGACTCTGCCGCCGTTAGGCTCTACGCCGAGCCAGTTCATCCCGCCGCCGATTATCGTCCGCACGAATACGCCACTGCCAATCGTTATCCCGACAGCGACTGCCGCGCCGACGCTAACGCCGTTCCCGACGATGATTCTGCTGCCGACGAATACGCCTTTACCGCCGAACACACCGCTGCCGCCACCAAGCGACACACCGCCTGCACCTGTTTTCCCAACAGCGACGGAAAGCGGCCCGCCCGGCCCGCCGCCGGGGGGTGGAGGTGAAGCCACGCCGCCCGTCAGCCCACCTTGATGCGTTCTATTGAGCAGACGGAATAGCTTAACAAAGGCACGATGATGCTGCTAAAAGACCAACAAATTGAACAATTGACAGCCATCATTCCAGGTGAGGTGATTGCGATTGGTGTTTCCGTCGATGATTATATGGAAAGATACGCGGCGGATTTCTGCGAATGGTTAGGGGGCGTGGTTATTAAAATGTCACCAATTCATCTACGCCACGCTGATTTAACCGCCTATCTTCAAAGATTTTTTGAAACTTACTTTGAGCTGCGGCCTATCGGTAAAGTGATTGAAGCGCCATTCGTGATGCGCCAGCCCGATCCTTTACCCAAACGTGAACCCGATTTACAAATCCTTTTGAAGACGAATCTCCACCGCCTGAAACCAACTTATGTTGAGGATCATGCCGATATTTGTATCGAGGTGGTTTCACCCGGCAGCGAAGATGTGGATTATGGGGCGAAATTTAAAGAGTATCAGACCAGTGGTGTGCCGGAATACTGGATTTTTGACCCCATCCGAAAAGAAAGTCGTCTTTTTCGGCTGAATGACGACGGAATCTACATTTCCCAACCCATAGATCATGAAGGCCATTATCGCACTGATATGCTGCCCGGACTTGCTCTGCATGTCCCGACTTTGTGGCAGGAAGACCTCCCCGGTCCCGGCGCTGTCGTCCGGGCGGTGGAGGCCATGCTCAACCTATAACGCTCTTGCTATTTTAACCTCAGTTTTGGATAGCGCACTTTGATTAACTTTTATGATGTCCTCATCCCCCGACCCCTTCTCCATTGCATGGCGAAGGGGAGAAAAACGGTTCACAATGGTGCTTTAA
>DAOTTO010000073.1:0-8169 GCA_034437895.1 Anaerolineae bacterium
CTTTCGCTCACGCATTTACCCCACCCCTAAATCCCCTCCCCATTGCATGGAGAGGGGACTTCAAGATGCGTTTTTCTCCCCCTCTCCAAGTATTGGAGAGGGAGCCGGGGGGCGAGGTAAGCGAAAGTCCTATAATGAAAAGATGATGCCTGTTTACTTCGATTTCCGAAGTAAATTTATTATATCGCTTCGATTTTAGAAGCGCAAGGACAAAGTATGCCTTCACCTCAACCGGGGAAAACTGTGCGCGGCTCATCAAGGGGTCGCCCGATTATGGCGCTGCTTGATCTACTGGGGCGGCGCTGGACGCTGCGGATTATCTGGGAGATGCGGGGAGATAGCGTGAGTTATGTGGATTTACGCGCTCGGTGCGATTCGATGTCTACAAGTGTCCTCAGCCAGCGCTTGACCGACCTTAAAGAGGCAGACATCATCATACAAAACGCCGCCGGAAATTATAGTTTGAGCGAGGAAGGACAAAATCTTTTAGAGGCACTTTCGCCTTTAAATGACTGGGCGAATCGGTGGTCAGAGCGCAAATGAGCCTCAGCCTATGCCGCGCCGCCCAACTTGACCAGGCGCTTAGTCGCTTTGAGTAGATTGCGATGCGTCAGCCAGCGATATATCGCATAGATGGCAATCCCAACCAACAACGCGAAGATCAGCTTGGCAAAGGTCACATCCGCCTCGCCAACTGGACTAGATGAAAAGCCAGACCGTACAAAGTAGGCTTGATAGCTGAACCAGATTCCCAGACCAGCCGCCGCAGCCGCCGCTACGAACAGAATCGCTTGTACCCCCCACAGGTTGATAAACGTCCCCACGCCCCACATCAGCGCAAAGGTCGGGCGCGTCAGCCGCGAGGAAATGTTTAAGCCAGCCGCAGCCAAAGTTCGCAGCCGCCACAGCGGTTCGACCACGTAGACTGTCGCCATCACAACCCAAATCAAATGGACGAAAGTTAAGTTAAGGAGATCGAAGACGTTGTTGATACGGATATTTTCCAGCAGACTGTGAATGTCTAGGCGACCCGGCACCAGCAGCGGCAAGAGATAGTAATGCAGCGGAAAAAGCAGCACGACGGCTAACCGTGAGCCGATGACGTTAAGCGTCGTTTTCCAAACGCGCATTTGTCCAGCGGCGTGTTTGGCGTTGATGAAATCCCGCATCGAGACATTTGTTAAACAGATTAAATCCCATCGCCCGCGCTCGACATCCTCACTGATGCTGCCGAGATTGGTCAGCAGTGCCAACACATCAAGGATGAATTTATCGAGCAGGCTGGCACAGAGTACCACTCCGATGAGGCTTTCGAGTGTTTGGTAGCTGCGTTGGCTCGGCATAAGCAAAAAGATAAACGCAATGAGACACCATAGGCCGACGATGCCGCCCGTCACCACACGCAGTCGCTTAAGCGAGCGGCTGAGTACATCTAGTGAGTCGCCTCCCCAGCCAATACCGCGTAACTCATGATCCAGAAGCGGTGTCGCCGCATCATTTATCGGCAGCGCACGAACTAAAGCGCGAATCAGCCAAGGTGACTGATCGGACTGTGAGCGAAGGATTGACAATGCGATTTGTTCATCCATAGGGAGTAACTACTCAGCCTGTTTCAATTCAAAAAATCAATTTATCGCCAATGACATATCGCGTAAATGAACACCATATAGTTGAGAGTATGCCCTATAATGGTCACTTTATTTACCCTTAATAGTTTTCACATATCGCCATTAAATTGGGCTTTCTTGCAGTAGCGCCCTAACCTCAATTTTGAGCGACCCAAAAAGGTACTAAAATAAATTTAACATTGATTCCCCTACAAAAATAGGGCTGAGTAGTTACCATAGGGATTCTTGTTTGCCATTTTTAAAGCGCTCCGCCGCGTTTGACCAAGCGCCGCACGGCTGCGTTGCGCCACATCCCCGTCAGACTGGCATACGCTTGATAAATCCCCGCGCCGACTATCAGGATATAGATGATGAGGCCGACAGCGCTCCAGCCCGTCGTCGTGGAAAGAAACAGGCTTCCCGTCCATAACAGTGAACACCCGGAAAGCACCGCGATGACCATTTGCACAAGCCACACGCCCACCAAGCAGCCAAAAGCGGAAAACAGCGCTCCGGCGGATTCATGCACTTGCGTGGAAACGGCTACGCCCCCCATCGCCACCGCTTGCAGCCGCCAGCGCGGTTCGACGACATAAATCACCGCCGCAATCAGATAGGCGATAAAGCCAAAAAATATAAAAATGCGCTCGTCATTATAAGCATTGAGGGAGGAAAATAAGCTCGCCAGCGGATTCGGCACATAGCCATTATCCGAGGGGAAGGCAAACGGCAGGATGAAGGTATGCAGCACCATTACCGAGACGACCCCCAACCGGAAGCCCGCTACGCTGCACATCGTCCGCCAAGCGCGGGTTTGGGCAACGGCATGTTTGGCTTCCACCACGTTCCGCATACTCAGATTCGTCAGCGCGGTTAATTCCCAATGTCCATTTTTGATGTCATCGCTGACACTGGGCAGGGTGGTCAGGATGGCAACGAAATCCAGCACAAATTTATCGAGCAAGGACAGCAGAAAAGCCAACTGAATAAATTGCTCTATCGCATTGTAAACGGCTACCGAAACGGGCGTTGTATAATTTAGGGTGGGGATGAGGTCATTTTTGGGCGTGATGATGATGACGAACACACCGACCAGCCATAATCCCACGAGGAGCGCCACCACGCGCAGCATCCAAAACACCGTCAACTGCTCTAATTCTTGCGCGGTAGGAATGCGCCGCGCTTCATAGCGGAAGACGGCATTATCGGGGCGTACTGCTTGATGCGGCATCATCGCTGCCAGTATCCGCTGCGGAATCATCCAGCGCGATTTAGAAGGGGATGGGCGTTGGGGCGTGATTTTGGGACGCTCATCCCTCGAAAGCTGTGCCATCTATTGATTTCCTCTCGGCAAATTTTCCTTCCTTCATTGTACATTGTAACAGACGCATCGTAGCGAAAAATGCTGTGTGGATTGGTGCTATCGCGGCTGTCGCTTTGCAATATAATCTCGTCTTGGTTACACGCGATGTCCATTTTAAAAATAGGACTCACACAGTTGACCAAGTTTTGTGGTAAAAGTTGTTGGTTTATAGTCCTTATTAAGGCTTAATAAGGGAAAAAGACTTCCCTTATATCCTGCTTTGGCTAAAACTAATCACGCTGAACTGCATTACTTCTAAAAAAATAGTAATCCTTCAAAAAGAAAGTTGGTCAGCATGAATTTTGATTATCTCACACGTCAGGCCAAGTTAAACGCGATTGATGGGGTGGATGCGGTTGCCATCGTCCCCGGCGCGAACATGGTCTATTTTACTGGGCTGCATTTTCATCTGTCGGAGCGTCCTGTCCTTTTGTTGTGGAGCGAGGGTCAGCTTTCGTTCATCATCCCAGAACTGGAAGTCCCCAAGTTAACGATCCGCCCCGACATCGAAGCCCGTATCTTCGCGTGGTCGGATACAGATGGGTACGAGGCGGCCTTTAATGAGGCGGTCAAGGCGCTAAAGCTCGATCAAGGGACGCTCGGTGTCGATGGTCAGTCGATGCGTGTCTTTGAAAGTATGGCGTTCCAAACAGCCGGAACAGGCAAAATCGCCAATATTGGGCGTGATCTGCTCAACATTCGCGCCATTAAAACACCGCAAGAAGTCGATGCGATGCGCGAAGCCATCCGCATGAGCGAACTCGCGCTTGGGCAGGTCGTCGCATGGGCGAAGCCGGGCATGACCGAGCGTGAAATCGGCATGGAATTATCGCGTTTGCTTATCGTGGCAGGCAGCCAAGAAGAAGCCTTTGCGCCGCTGATTCAGACTGGCCCCAACAGTGCGCTCCCGCATGGTTTTATCACAGATCGCATTTTGGGTGCGGATGAATTTCTGCTGATCGATTTCGGCGGTAAGAGCGAAGGCTATCCGGCAGACATTACGCGCACGTTCTGCCTCGGTACACCCTCCGATGAAATGGTAAAAATTTATAATGCGGTGCTGGCAGGGAATCAAGCCGGAATCGCGGCGGCGGGGCCAGGTGTGGCGTGTGGCGATGTTGATAAAGCGACCCGCGATGTCATCACGGCGGCAGGCTATGGGGAGTATTTTATCCACCGTACGGGTCACGGCTTAGGGCTGGAAGGGCATGAACTGCCGCAGGTGGCTTCTGGCGTAAAAGAAGTTTTACAACCGGGGATGGTCTTTACAGTCGAGCCGGGGATTTACGTACCGGGATTAGGCGGTGTTCGGATTGAGGATAACATCACCATCACCGAAAATGGTGCTGAAGTGCTTACGCAGTATCCGCGTCAGTTAAGTGTGGGGTAGTTTGTAGAATCACAAGGGCGCATGTAATTGTGGGTAGTCCAAATACAATATTATGGAGAACCCCAACCCAACCCTCCCCGTACACAGGGAGGGAGCAAGCCAAGTCATTTTCTCCCCCTCCTTGAGTTCGGGGAGGGGGTCGGGGGGTGGGGTAAAAGGAGCGAATATCTGTAGGAATCATCTCGCTTTTACCGAAACATCTTTTCAGCCGGAATTTAGTCCGCGCCGAGCGCGGCTTCCTTCTCAGTTTCCTTCACAACTTCGACTTTAACATCCTCATCCAGCGATTGCAGTTCGGCTTCATGTTCTTCCAGCCAATGAATGGCGCTGATGCCTGCCGCCGCACCTTGCCCGACGGAGGTCGCGACCTGCCGCCAGATTTGATCCTGAATCTCGCCTGCCGCGAAGATGCCGTCAATGTTGGTGTGATAGCGTTGATCGGTGATGACATAGCCCTCGTCATTGGTGGCAAGCTGCCCACCGAAGACATTGCTGTTGGGGTCATGACCGATGAAGATGAAGACACCTTGCGTCGGCTTGACGTAAACTTCGTCTGTTTTCAGGTTCTTCAGACGTACACCAGTGGTCTGCTCATCTTCGTCACCAAGGATTTCTTCGATGACGGTATCCCATATAAAGCTGATTTTCTCGTTCTTCGTGGCACGTTCCACCAACTGCACCCCTGCCCGTAGGCTGTCGCGGCGGTGGATAATAGTGACCGATGTGGCGAAGCGCGTGAGGAAAATGGCCTCTTCAACGGCTGAATCGCCACCGCCGACCACCACAATATCCTTGCCCCGAAAGAAAAAGCCATCGCAAGTGCCGCAGTAGCTTACGCCGCGCCCGACAAATTCATTCTCGCCGGGGACGTTAAGCTGGCGTGGATTCGCGCCAATCGTGACGATCACGCTATCCGCCAGATAGGTATCATTATTGGTTTTGACGGTAAAAGGCGATCCATTAGCGAAATCGACTTCTTCGACCATCTCAAATAAGACTTCCGCGCCGAATTTTTCGACATGAGCCTTAGAACGCTCGACTAGTTCCATACCACCCAAACTATCCGGGAAGCCGAGATAATTATCAATCTCGTGCGTCAAGGCCACCTGTCCGCCGAGCTTATCGCCAGCGATGATGACCGGGTTGAGTTGGGCGCGGGCTGTATACAGCGCGGCAGAAAATCCGGCGGGTCCTGAACCGATGATGACGACACGTTTCTTTTGCATCGCGATTTATCCTATGTATTGATCTAAAATCTCAGAAATAATAAGGGTACAAGTTACGCAGTTCATAGTGATTAGTCATTAGTTTATGGTCAAGTGAACCAAAGTTTTGGTCTTTTCCAAAAACTAAGCACTCAAAACTGATTCCTATGTTCCTTTAAATGCTTCAATTGCATAAGTTCTATAGGGATTAAAATCTTACCGACTTTGCTCAACGCATTTAATCGGTTGTGATCTGTTCAAGCTGACCGCTGGCTTCCGCCTTCAAAACAGCCACCAATGCCTCGAACTCCTCACGGCAGTCCGGCCAGTGGCGGATATGTTCTTCCAACGCGGGCAGCAAGTCTTCGAGCTTCGCGCCCCCCGCCACCTGCTCCGCCAGCCGCGCCAACGTTTCGCAGTAGTCGTTGCAATCCATATCTACAATCTCGTCATTGCACGGCGCATTGACGATGAAGGTCAGCAAATCATTCACTTTGTTTTCGTTGCATCGCGCCATCGTACGCTCCGCCTTCGTTACTATTACTTATCCTATATTAAAACAGATGATTGTCTCTGCTTGTATCTTACCAGAATTTTACATTTGTGGGAAAAATAGCGAAATTTTTATCATTTTTGAGAAGGGAGAACTATTTTAAACCACCAAGTCGCCAAGAATACCAAGTTTTTATCTTAATGAGGTCTTTCGCTTCCTGCTCATTACAAAGTAAGCTCAATCGCTGCGATCTTCAAGCTGCTGGCGCAAGCGATCATATTCCGTTTGGTTAATCCATCCGGCATCAAGCGCGGTTTTTAACTTCTCAAGGCGGGTATCTAATGATTCTTCCATAGGCGCATTTGAGAATGCCTGCTGCATGGTGTGTTCGATCAGATATTCGGCTTCAGTCGCGGTAACTTCTTTCCCGTCCCAGAACACCCGATTATCGTCAGTCGTGGTAACAGGCAAGGTGGATGTAATGAAGTCCTGAGCGCGGTTTTGCATGAAATTCATAGACCAACCGGATGCGCCCTTCGTTATCAACGCGAGATTGCCTAACACTAACAGTGGAAAACCAAGCACACACGGCAGGCCGATAGAGGCTAATCCGAACAGAATCGTTGACCCAGTGACATCGCGCCGCTGATTTCTTTCGATGCAAAAGGCCTTGTAGAACCTGAGTTTCGGATAGCGTTTTCATTCTATCCCCACCCCTAAATCCCCTCTCTACGAAGTGGGGAGGGGACTTAAAGAACCGTTGTGAACCGTTTTTCTCCCCTTCGCCATGCAATGGAGAAGGGGTCGGGGGATGAGGATATCATAAAAGTTAATCAAAGTAAGCTATCCAAAACTGAGGTTATAGAAGTTTGTCGTTTTGCCATCTTCTAAAGTAATTTGCGGTCTTTCCTCAATAAAGGTGCCGTTATAAGTGCCACAATAGAGTGTGTTACGGATGGCAACCAGAATCGGATTTTGCTTGAGGAAGGGCGGTGTAAGCGCGACAATGAACAGCATGGCGCATGAGAATAACCACAGGCCGACACCCACACAAAAAATCCTGAGCGACAGGCTTCTACCGCGAATACGGCTTGAGGTATCACTTGCTACAAGGTTTTTGCGTTTGCGCGGCGCACTATCGCCCCCAAATTCTTGGCGCTTTCGCATGAGGAGTCATCCCATTATCAACCGATTATGCCTCGACACAGTATAGCGCAATTCCGTCTTCATCGCGGTTTAATGCGGCGAGAAGTTCAGCGGGAAGCGTTTCGCTGACAAGGGGCGCAGTCAATAATTTCCCCAAAGGCCACCAGCGCACTGCCGTCTGATTCGGGTCGGGATGATCGGGCAGACGCGGTTCACTTCCCGGTACAAGCTGGCACTCAAAAATGAGATTGAGCTTATGCTGTGTAGCGAATTTTGCCTTTAGGCGTGTCGGCTCATATTCTCGCACAAGCAGCAGCCGTCCGATTGTGATTTCGGCACTCGTCTCCTCAAAAACTTCCCGCTTGACGGTTTCTTCTAAGGTTTCGTCGGGGTCAGCGCCGCCGCCTGGCAGGTTGTAATGCAGCCCGGATTCATCATCAAATTCGACGAGTAAAAGTTGTCCGGCGCGGATAATCGCCGCGCTTGCGCTTACACGGATATGCGACATTCAGCGGTTAGCCTTTATGATCCTAATGTATCCAGGCCTTGAATCACCCCAGCGATCCAGCCGACGGTGCCATCGGCGGTTTGGATTTCCCACCATTCGACATCATCAGCATTGGCGGGTCCCGCCAGAATCACGACATAATTGCCATAAGGGATCACATTTATGATTTCAGCATTTGTCGTGGGACTGACGCGGATATTGAGTTCTGGCACGAATACGCGCAACTGCTGCCCCGGTTGGTAGCGACTGCCTTCGATTACCCCCGGCGGCACAAATCCCGGCGGGAGGCCGCTGGAAGGCGCACCCGGATTCGTCCCGACAGGCGTACCGCCCGCAATCGCGCCGCTCGCCCAACTGAGCGCACCCACGCCGCCGCTGCCTGCCACACTCGCGCTGACATCGGTCACTGTGCCATCGACCCGCGCCAGCAGCACTTGATTGCCGATCACGACCAGCA
>DAOTTO010000074.1:0-18377 GCA_034437895.1 Anaerolineae bacterium
TCTGGCAATTTCGCTCTCATTTTTCGCTCCTTTTTCTTTATCCCTCTATTTTAACCCACTTTTCCCCGTTCTCTGATTTGTGGGTAATGCATAGCCAATACTTGGAGAGGGGGAGAAAAACGCATCTTGAAGTCCCCTCCCCATTGCATGGAGAGGGGATTTAGGGGTGGGGTAAATGCGTGAGCGAAAGTCCTGTTTATTAGAGACTTCACAGCGGTACAGGTGTTTCCGGTTCGGTGGTGACATCATACAGATCAAAACGCAAATCTGGCAGATGCAGCACCCCATAGGTGTGCGATGTGGCGCGGGCGCTCTTGAAGGTGTAGATCGACCCAGAATTAATCACGCAGCCATTCGCCACCCGAATATACATTGGTACATGGGTATGCCCCGTAATCAGCACATCGGTCTGCAAGGACTCTAACATCATATTCAGCAGCGTATCCGAGACATGATCCCGATACAACCCCCAGAGATTGTTACCCGGCTTGCCATGACACATAAAAAACTTTAGACCCTTATAAGAACCTCGCCAATCCAACGGTAAATTGTGGAGATACGTGGTGTTCTCTGGCGAGAGGCTGTAAACCCATTCATCATGATTGCCGCGTACAGTCGGGATATTGTGCTGGCGGAAGACTTCCACCACCCGATTTTGTTCGGGGCCGCGCCCGACCAAATCACCCGCACACAGGATTTGATCTACCCGATGATGATTTTCTAGCCGATCTAAAACTGTCTCTAGTGCCTTATAATCTCCATGAATATCCGATACAATTCCCAGTTTCATCCTTAAAATAACCTTGAGTGAGGGCATAAGTGGGTCTATTATAACCCCATCTGTCTTAAAATTCCCGACTCGAATGTTCCAAAAATCCACCCCGTTTATTTTGGTAAAATATTAGAGATTAAACGGTTGACCAAGTTTTGTGGCAAAAGTTGTCAGCTCATATTTTTTAGTAAGGACAATGATTTCCCCTTATAATTTTCTTTTGACTAAGAACTAATCATTGACGTTACGCAGCCGCCTCTGTTTCTGCCCTCACCCCCGACCCCTCTCCCTCAGGGCGAGGGGAGGCAAACGCACAGCGTATATCAAAGTCCTTCTCCATGAGGGAGAAGGATTTAGGATGAGGGCTAACTGCGTAACATCAGCTTCTAAATAATAAAGACCTACGAGTCTCATCAAAGTCTTACTCAGTGGAATGTGTTGTCTTGGAACGATTATGCTATGATATACTGACGATAACGTATTCGACCTAACCCAAAACGGCTTCGATGACAACCATTTTGCTGATTCGGCACGCCACCAATGACTTTGTGAAGACAGGCAAGTTAGCAGGCTGGACTCCCGAAGTCCACCTGAACGATGAAGGTAAGGCACAAGCACAAGCCCTCAGCATACGATTGGCAGATGCACCCCTTCACCATCTTTATGCGAGTCCCTTGGAGCGCACCATGGAAACCGCCGAAGCTGTCCGGCTGCATCATCCGCAGTTGCAGATTGAGCAAAATCCGACACTCGGCGAAGTGCGCTATGGCGATTGGGAAGGCATGAGCCTTTCTACCCTCCAAAAGCGTAAAATGTGGGAAGTCGTGCAGGAATATCCTTCACGGGCGGTCTTCCCGAATGGCGAAACAATGCGCGGCGTACAAGTGCGGGCGGTGGACGAAATCGAGCGATTAGTCATCAAGCATCCCCGTCACATGATCGCCATCGTCAGCCACGCAGATTTGATTAAAATGGTGTTAGCGCATTATCTAGGGATGCACTTGGATAATTTTCAACGGATTGTGGTGTCTCCTGCATCCATCAGCATCATTTCGCTGAGCCACAGCCGACCTTTCGTGGGTGTCATGAACGATACCGCGCATATCACCCAAATGGAACAAGAACGCAAGGCACAAAAAGCGGCTGAGGAACTTGCAAAACAATCCGAAAATCCGCAATCTGGCGATAATGAACTTACATCATCACAACAACCAGCGGAAGAAGCAGCGCGCTGAGGAAACGCACGTATGGCAAATGTAGAAATTGATTTGAACCCCGTAGATTTTGTTACGATTGGTACGATTGGCCCCAAGGGTAAGCGTGTTTTTTACCTGCAAGCCGGGTATCAAAAACAACTGATCTCGCTTATTGTCGAGAAAGAACAATCTTGGGCATTAAGCGAAGCCATCAAAGAACTCATCGACGACCTCGATGAACGCTATGAATCGCGCACGGAAGTCGATTTAACCAAAATCGATATGGATTTGCGTGAGCCGATTGAACCTGTCTTCCGGGTCTCCCAGATGGGTTTGGGCTATGACGAAGATCAGGATAAAATTGTCTTGGTCGCGCAGGAATTGGTCGTCGTGGATGCCGAAGAAGACGAAGAAATCGGTGTTATCGGTGATTCTGACCCGATGGAAATTAACCCCGGTGTCGTGCGCTTATGGTGCAGCCGCAACCAAATGCGTGCCTTAAGTTTGCAAGCGATGGAGATTGTTCGGTCTGGTCGTGCCGATCCCAAACAAAATGGACGACTGGTTTATTATTGGACTTAAACCTATGAGCGATAACCCAGCCGAAAACGACAACCAACCCAAATCCACCCCTGTAACGTTTGAACGAGCGCTTGAAGTCCTCGATAAAGGCCAACTTGATGTCGAACATGGCGCGATTCGGTGGAGTTCAAATTATACGTTTTTGATCTCCGCTGCCTACGAGGATGCGTCCATTATGGCGGTCTATAAGCCGCAGCGTGGCGAGCGCCCCTTATGGGATTTCCAGGATGGGTCATTATGCTATCGGGAACGGGCTTCTTTCCTCACGTCGCAAGCGCTCACATGGCAGCTTGTGCCGCCCACAGTCCTGCGTGAGGGGCCGCGTGGCTTAGGCTCGATTCAATATTTTGTCGATCATGACCCGGAATATAACTATTTCTCGTTTGATGAGTCGCTCCTGCCACAGCTCATGCGCTTGTGTATTTTTGATACGCTCGTGAATAACGCGGATCGCAAAGGCGGACACTGCCTTGTCGATAACCAAAATCATCTGTGGGGCATCGATCACGGCTTGACATTCCACACCGCTCACAAACTCCGCACCGTCATTTGGAACTTCGCAGGACAGCGCATCCCCGAATCGCTTTTAATCGATGTCGAGTGCCTGCAAAGGCAGCTTGAAGACCCCAAAAATGAATTTCGCTTGGCGCTGTGCAGCCTCATTAGTGAGCAGGAACTCAATGCCCTTTTGTCGCGCATCCGCCGCCTCTTGAAGTCCAAACAATTCCCCGCTCCCGGCTCTGGCCCTAATTACCCCTGGCCGCCTGTCTAAGCATATAAATACGGAGAATATCTCCTGTAGGGGCGAGTCGTGCCTCCCCTCATGAATAAAAGTATTAATTTATTCCAACGGTATAACCCTGATTTCAATCAAAATGTGCCGTAAAAAGCCAAACCCCTAAATATCAACCCTTTACTGATACTACGTCTCACTATATTTAAGAAATGTTAAAAATTTAACATTCTCTTAAACTTGGCTTTGGATTGACATAATATGCTCATTATAATCTCCCAAGTGTCCATTTATTTTAGGGAGAGAAATACATGAATTCGCGTAAAAGCCTTGTAATTTTGTTTTTGCCAGTTTTAATGTTGGTGTTTTCACTGGGGATGTTGGCGCAGGACGAAGAAGAATCCTTCAGCCTGACCATCATGCACACCAACGACACCCATTCCTACCATGAGCCAGATGGCGACGGCAACGGCGGCGTAGCGCGTCAGGCAACGGTTGTGAAAGAAATTCGCGCCGAAGTCGAAAACAGTGTCTTATTGGATGCAGGCGATCGCTTTACCGGCACCCTCTATCACACTACCTACGTCGGGCAAGATCAAGTGCAGATCATGAATCTGCTCGGCTACGATGCCATGACCCTGGGCAATCATGAATTTGATAACGGTGATGAAATCTTGGCGGCTTTCATCGAAGGTTTAGGTTTTCCTGTTGTGTCTACCAATATTGATTTTAGCGGCTCAGATTTGCTGGTGGAAGCCACCGTGCCGTATGCCATTCTGGAAGTGGGCGGTCAACAGATCGGCATCATCGGCCTGACGACAGCCGATACCCCCATCATCGCCAACCCGGGCGATGAACTGGTCTTTAGCGACGATTACGCGACAGTGGCTAACGAGGCTGCTGCGGAACTGACCGAGCAAGGCGTGAACAAAATCATTTTGGTTACACATGTCGGCTACGGCGTTTACGAAGAACTCATCCCCGACCTCGAAAATATCGACGTTGTGGTCGATGGTCATAGCCACACACTGTTCAGCAATGCCTTCACTGGCTCAATCGGCGGCGCACGTTCCAGCGGTGAGTATCCCCAGGAATTCGCTGATGCCACAGGCAGTACAGTTTATTATGTACAGGCTGGGCAATATACCAAATATCTAGGTCGTCTTGATGTGGAATTCGATGCCGCTGGTGTCGTAACAAGCGCTGGCGGGGATGTCATCCTGCTCTCGCCCTACATCGAGCCGGATTTAGAAGCGTCGGTCTTGATTGCTGAACTCAGCGTCCCGGTACAAGCCCTGCGTGATACCCCCATCAACGCAGAAACCAGCGTTTTCCTGATGGGTCAGCGTAATGTCTGCCGCGTTGAAGAATGCACCCTCGGCAACTTGATCGCCGACGCACTCCGCGCAGAAACCGGCGCACAAATCGCCATCGTCAATGCAGGCGGCATCCGCTCTGACATCGAAGAGGGCGATATTACGCTCGGTGAAGTGCTGACGGTTCAGCCTTTCGGCAACACCACCAGCACCTTCAGCGCAACAGGCGCGGATATTGTCGCCGCACTGGAAAATGGTGTGTCTACCATTGTTGTTGAAGATGGCGTTGTCGCCCGTGCCGACCTGAGTGGTCGCTTCCCACAGGTTTCGGGCATCCGCTACAGCTTTGACCCGAACTTAGAAGCAGGCAGCCGCATCGTTGGCGTAGATATTCAAGCCGAAGACGGCACCTTCAGCCCGATTGACCTCGAAGCCACCTACACCGTCGTGACCAATAACTTCGTCCGCAACGGTGGCGATGGTTACAGCATCTTCGCGGAAAACGCGGTTGATCCGTATGACTTTGGTCGCGTCGATTATGAAGTGCTGGCGGATTATCTAGCTGCCAACACCCCGGTTGCGCCAGAAGTCGAAGGCCGCATCACCATGGTGAACGCAACCGTCGCCCCGCTGGAGTAAGCGACAATAAATATCCCTTTGTAGGGGCAAGGCGTGCCTTGCTCCTACGCCGATAAATTTTATAAAACACAAACGCCGGGGCAATTTCACCCGGCTTTTTGTTACAATCACACGGTTTGTATTAAAATGAATACTGAATAGATGAAAACTAAAATTCACGGCGGGGGGTGAGCCTTGTCCAGCCAGCAAGCACAAGAATTATTAGACCGGGGTATCGAAGCAGCCAAAGCAGGGCGCAAAGACGATGCGCGTAAACTGCTGCAAGGGTCGCTGCGGCTTAATCAACAAAGTGATACCGCGTGGTTGTGGCTGGCGAGCGTCGCCAACGATAAACGCGAGCGTTTGCTTTGCCTACAAAAAGTGTTAGAGATTAACCCCAACAACGAAATGGGCATTAAAGCGATTAAGGCGCTTGGCATCGAACCAGAGCAGCTTCTTACGCCGCCTGCCAAAACCGCCGCACCGCCTTCGGAAATTCCGCCAGCGCCGTCTGCGCCACGCCCAGCACCCGCCGCGCCCAAACCTGCTCCCACACCGCAGCCTTCCACGCGGGAAGCATTAGTCGAGCCTATTGCTATGCCGCGCCAGAGTCGGACGGAAGCGCCGGAAGACCTCGCGCAGCAAATCGTCGATGATTATCTCGCGCCGTTGGATTCAGGTAATGTGGTCTGGACGCGCAAAACACGGCGGCGGGCGGGCGAAAGCGAAATTGTGATCTGGCGTTTACAAGTCGCCGCTGTTATCACGGCGATTCTGCTCGTTATAGGCGGTGTCGCTATCTACGGCTTCCTGAACAGCCCCCAAATTCAATTGATCGTCTTGGGCGCATCGGAAACACCGCGTCCGCCCACGCGCACAGCAACCAACACGCCAACCAATACACCGGGCTTTACGCCGACTCCTTCGCCCACCCGCGATACAACTGCGCTGCCCACTTTTACGGTCACGCCGACGATTGACTCCTTCATCCGGGCGGGGCCGCGTGATCTGCGGCAGGCGACGCTCACGCCTACCCGCATCTATCCCGCGCCACCAGGAAATCTCATCAGCACCGCCGCTGTCGCCGTCGCTAACGGCGATTATGCGCCGGTTATCCCGCTGATGGGGACGGCACAAGCCCAATTGGGGAACGAGTTCGAGCCGAATCCCTTTTATTATCAAGCGATTGCCTACGCCCGTGACGGACAAGCTGAAGCTGGCCTAAATGTCCTGACGGAAGCACAATCGCGCCTCGCGAATTTGCAAGGAGTCCGGCAGGAAGATGTGCCACGTTTTAGCGCCCTCATCGCCGCCGGATTTGGTGAGGTTTATTTGCAACAGGCGCGAGACTCCTTAGAAGGTAACAATATCCAAGTCGCTGGCGATCAAATCCAAGTGGCACAAAATACCGTCCAAACCGCGATTGAGGGCGACCCCCTCTTAGTCAGAAATTATTTATTGCTGGCGGAGTCCTTCCGATTACAAGGCGATTATGTGGGGGCGATTGGAGCGCTCACTTCTGGCTTGGCGCTCACGGAACTCAGTACCGATCTCAATCTGATCGTCGCCAAAGCGGAAACTTATCTGGAGGAAGGCCGCAGCTTCCAACGTCAGAACAATGTCGATCAAGCGCGAACCAGTTATGGCGCGGCGGCATGGCAAGCCTATCTCGCGCTTTACATTAATCCGCGAACAGCCCGCGCCCACAGCATCCAAGTTGAAACCGCGCTGGCCTTAGATGACCCCGGTCTAGCCGTGATTCAAAGTCAGGCCTATTTATTCTTTTTCCCGGATAGTGCCGAAGCCTACAAACTGCTCGGCGATGCCCGCACCCGTGAAGGCAACCTCGAATTGGCCTTAGATGCCTATACACGGGCGATTGACGGTCAGCAGAGCGCCAGCGTAACCGAAGCAGCCCTCATCGCCCGCGCCCAACTTTACAGCCAGCAAAATCGCCCTCGTTTCGCCGTGCGCGATTTAACAGCTGCAATTGACCTCGACGATAAGCCCACCACCCGCGCTTTACGGATGCAAGCGGCTTATGAAGCCAAAAATTATGCTATCGCTGGCGCGGATGCCGAGTCCTTATTGGGCAGCGGCGTGCTGACTGATGACGAAACCGAACTCATGCAAGCGCGGGTGTTGATAGATCGAGCGGATGAATCCGATACCGATGCCTATACACAGGCGCTCACACTACTGGCGAATGTGGGGGATGAACTGCCTGCCGCGCTTATTCCGACGGCGAATGAGTATCGCGCCCGTGTATTGTATGGATTGGGACAGTATGACGATGCGTTAAACGCGGTCAATTTAGCCCTTTCAGTCGAAACAGGCGGACGGCATTATTTACGCGGCTTGATCTTCGAGGCATTAAGTGATTTCGACGGCGCAATCGCGGAATTTAACTGGGTGCTGACGTGGAGTCAGGTTTATCCTTACCCCTTTACCGAAGATGCGCGAACTGGCATTGATCGCGTTCAAGCAACAATCGCCGAACTCAACCGCCAAGCGACGGCGACATCCCGTTCAGCGACACAATCCGCCATCGGCGCGACGGCGACTCGCAGCGCACAAGGCACAGCCACCGTTCAGGCAGCGACAGAATCCGCAGGCGCAACAGCCACCTTCCGCGCCCTGCCGACTCCTACGCCTACACCGTCGGGGAGTTAAATTCGACCTTTGAAAATAAACTTCGCCCCATGCGGAATGACGCCCCTCTCCAACTTGGAGAGGGGTTGGGGGTGAGGTAAATAAAAGAAAGCCCTACCCATTTCCCAATGACGACACACGATTGGATCACCCAAGCCAAAAAACGCGGACTCGGCAGCGCGATAGAAACCGCGTTAGATATTTTTGCACCGCTAGGGCCATTGGGCGCACAACTCCTGTGGATCACCCAGCCTGCCTTCCGTCTCATCGGCGGAATAAGCGCGGCGCAAACCGTCCATGCGTTGGCGGAATCGCTGGAAACCCCGGAGGGAATCGCCGCCCTACGCGCCCAATTACACGATGGGGAAGGTTAAATTTTCTTCCGCTACCCTACCCAATATTTTTGCCATTCGCATGAATTTAAAAACAATTTATAGAAAACAAAGCGCGGAAGTAAAAATCTTGCTAGAATTACTCTGTGCAATTATAGGCATATAAACATTTGCCAGATCGAGACTAGGTTTTTTTATGGATACCACCGTCTCCAGCCTGAGTATTATCGTCATCGTCCTGACGCTGGCGGTCATCGCCGTTATCTCGCCGATTATCCGCAAGCGGCGCAATCTCATTACGCTGCGTCCTATCGCGGCTTATGAGGCGCTGCCGTCTTTCGTGGGGCGTTCCATCGAGTCCAGCCGTCCGCTGCATATTTCGCTCGGCAGCGCGGGAATCGGTGGTGAAAGCACGTTGCTTGCTATCGCCAGCGCGGAATTGGCCTATCAAGTGGTGCAGCAGGCCGCCATTGGTGATGCGCCGCCCATCTTAACGCTTACCTCCGCCAGCGCCTTCCCATTAGGGCAGGATACGCTGCGCCGCGCTTATCAGTCACGCGGTTTAGTCGAGCGTTACAGCGCCAGCGAAGTCCGTTGGTATCCGGCAGGGACGCGCTCATTAGCTTTCGCTGCCGCCATCACCGCTTTACAGGGGGATGATGAAATCAGCGCGAACATCTTCGCCGGAAGTTATGGCGCGGAATTGGCGCTTATGCTCGATTCCGCCGCCCGACGCAAGCAGCCGACCATCGCTGTCAGCGATCAACTGGAAGGGCAAGCCGTCGCCTTCGCGCTGGCGGATGAGCCTTTAATCGGTGAAGAAATTTTCGCGGCAGGCAGTTATTTGGAACGCGGCGCGGTGCAGCTTGCCGAAGCCATCACGATGGATTTACTCCGTTGGCTGCTGATTCTAGCGATGCTCGCGGCCTTTATCATTGGCATACTCAATAACGGTGGAGGCTGACGTGCAGCTCAGATTAGGCGCGGCGGTAACAACCGCCATCACCATCGCAGTCGGTCTCGTGACCGTCCTCGGCCTGCTTTTAGGCGACGGCTTAGGGCCACTTTCGCAACTTGCCCCCATTACGGGCAGCATCACGGACGCATTCTTGCAACTCGTGACGATCACCCTCGCGCTGACCATCCTTATCGGCGTGGTCAATTTGCTGAGTGTGCATCTAGGGCGCGTTTTCGGGCGCAGAAAAGGCGCGGTCTACAGCGTTGTCTTACTCCTCAGTTTTGCGCTGGTGATCGCGACCTATATTGTTGACCGCGACACCAGTATGATTTTATTAGAAACGGTGCAAATATCCGTCGAATCGGCTTTAGCGGGACTATTGTTATTCGTACTGGTCGTTGGAGCCAGTCGGATGCTGCGTCGCCGCATGTCGTGGACGGGACTCTGGTTCGTGGTGGTGCTGCTGATCGTCTTGATTGGTGCGCTGCCGCTGACAGGATTAAGTGCTTTTGCGGATGCCCGTGATTGGCTGCTGGCGGTTCCCGTCAGTGCCGGGGCGCGGGGGATACTTTTAGGAATTGCGCTGGCGACGATTGTGACCGGAGTCCGTGTACTCATCGGTCAGGATCGTTCTTACCGGGAATAGATTAGGTGGGCGCGATGAGCGACGATTTTGATAAAGATGACCTCGACTGGCTGCGAGACACCGACGACGACTCCGATCAGCCCGGCGATGACGATAAACTTGCTTTTGATTGGCAAGGCGATAAAAAAGCCGATTCCTTCGGGAAGTCCGGCAGTCTTGGCGTAACGGGCGAACTCAGTTGGCTGCAAGAACACGAAGACGCGGCAGGCGGAACGAAAAAATCGGGCGATGATGAGTCCTTCGACTGGATGACTCAGGGAGACGCATCCACGCCGCAGCAGTCCGGCAAAAGCGGTGTGACCGGGCAGTTAAGCTGGCTGCAACCCGAAGAAGCCGCAAAAAGCGATACGCCGCAGGATGAAGCCCGTTCACTTTTCGAGTCACAACTTGAAGATGTGCTTAAGGATGAGCAAATTATCCTTCCGCCATCCCGCACGCCACAACCGCCCATTTTAGCCTCGTTATTTGATGACGACGACTCTGATGAGCCTGAATCAGATGAAGCAATGGGAGAACTCCCCCCTTGGATGCAGGGTATGACGGACGATCTCACTGAAGACGAGGAAGTGGATTTATCGGTCTTTGATGAACCCGCTGCCGCGCAGGCCGACATGCCCGATTGGATGCGTGGTGCAGTCGCCGAAGACGATGATGAAGATGAGCATGAACCCGCCGCAGTTACAGCATCAGTCCCCATCGATCTTCCTGATTGGATGCGCGGCGCAATTGCTGAAGACGACGATGAACAATCCACCTTTGAACAAGCCGCGTCCAATGATGACGCGATGCCCGATTGGATGCGCGGCGCGATTGCTGAAGAAGACAGAGCGCCTACTGCTGTCCGCGCCCAACAGATCGACGATGACGACGACGACGTTGTGCCCAGTTGGATGCGCGATGCCACCCTTGATGATGAAGAAGACGAGGATGAAGCTCTAGCCGTCAGTGCATCGGCTGATGACTCGATGCCCGATTGGATGCGGAGCGCCGATCTTGAACCTGTAGCCGCGCAAGCAAGTTATGACGACGGCGACAGCGAAGACGATCTGGACGCGATTCCCGATTGGCTTATGGGCGCAGCGCCAGCAGAATTAGAAGACGACGAACCCGACTTCGCCTCATCACCCGATTTTGATCTCGACAGCCTTTTCGGTGACTCTGATGATCTGCCAGAACCCGCTTTCGCCACTTTTGCTGATGACGAAAACGACGATTTTGATTTACTCGGTCAGTTGACCGAAGGCGCTGATGACTTCGATTTCTTAGGCGAACTCAGCGCAGCAGGCGACTCCGAGGATGCAGCCGAAGATGATTTCGCCGCCCTCTTTGCCGATATACCACAATCCACCGCCGTCGCTGATGAACTTGATTTCGCCGAATTCGTTGACGACCTTGATGAAGATGAAGACGCGCAGCCGATAGCCGTCGATGACTTCGACTTCCTCACGCAGCTCAATGCGGAAGAACCAGAAGATGATTTCGCCGCCTTCCTATTGGATGATCCAGAGCCTATTGCCGCCACCGCCGCCGATTTCTTCCTCTTAGATCAAGAGGATGACGACTCGGCGCAGAATGACGATATGGACATTGACGCGCTGCTCGGTCTTGGCAATTTCCCCCAACCCACGCAAGCCGAGTCCGCCGCTGACGATTTCTTAAGCTGGTTCGAGCAGCAAAACCAGCCTTCGCCCATCGCCTCCGCCGCTGAAGGGGACGATATGGCGTGGCTGCAAGATGTCGAAATTGGCGATGATTTTACGCTGGCCTTAGATGACAGCGACGACGGGGACTTACTCCCCGCTGACGACGACTTCCTAGCGGATTTCGGCATTGATGCACCTGCCCCGTTAACGCGCACTAAAGTCGCCATCGATACCAGCTTTACCGACCTCGACAGCTTCCTCGCCTCGATTGATACAGGCGAATTCGCGGCTGCCCAAGAAGATGATGGTCTACTGGAAGCCGATGTCGATCTTGACCTGGACAGCATGTTCAGCGATCTGGGCGAAGCCGGCAAACAAAGTGCTACATCCCGCCCCCTCGCGCCAGCAGATGCGCCCGATTGGTTAGCGGGACTGTCGGTTTCTGTGGGGGAAGCGCTCTCGGCGGCCTCCATCGTCCGCAAGCAAAAAGACCGTCCGCTGGAAGAACTGCCAGATCGCCTTAAAGCCTTGCACGAGCGCGGTCTTGATCTTCCCGCTGCTGGAGAAGCCAGCGTCGGCATTCTCCCCATCGGCAGAGATACCCTTCCCACCGTGCGCGTCGATTCCTCTACTCTCGGCATCCCCGGCGCAGCCATCCTGACGGAAAACCAACTCACCCGCTCCACTTTACTGCAATCTATCGTCGGCAGCCGAAGTGAAGCAGCTCCCGCCGCCGCACCTACCCGCCGCGCTGTACGTCTGCCGCTGGAACGCCTCCTCATTGTGGCGTTACTCGCTTTAGCCGTGATTTTGCCGTTCTTTGTGGATTCACTCCAAATTGGTGAGCTGCCGCCGCCGCTGTTCACGGCAGGGACACGCCAGCAGGCTTTCTTCGATACCGTCAATACTCTCGATGGTGATTATGTGCTGGTCGCGGCGGAATACGCCCCGACAGGCGCGGCGGAACTCGACGAGGCGACGGAAGCCGTCCTACGCCATTTACTCGCACGCGGACTCAAACCCGTGATCGTCGGCGGAAATCCCGCTGGGTTGCTCCACGCAGGCAACATCGCAGACTCCATCGGAGACCCCATCGCTGGCGACTTTTTCCAGCGTAATCAGGATTACTACGTCGGGCGCTATCTTACCGGAGAAACCATCGGCTTACGTGCCTTTGCTGGGAACATTCGGAATTTTGTCGGCACGGACGTGCGCGGCGATTCTACCGGACTAACGCTTAACTCCCTTGATGATTTCGCCGCCATTATCGTCATCGCCGAGCGAGCCGACACGGTGCGCGGTTGGATGGAGCAGATCGCCCCGATCACCAGCACGCCGATGCTGGTCGTTACAGGTGCATCCGCCGCGACGCTAGTCGAGCCGTATCTGACTAATGCCTCCGGTTTACTCGTCGGCTACCAAGATGCCTATACCTATCGCTCAATGCTGGCTTCGCTCTTAGGCGGCATTATCCCCACCACACCGCAAAGCATCCCTGCGACGGAAGAAATCACGCCTGAGAGTACATCTGAAAGCATCGCGCCGACTCCGCAGCCGACTGCCGAAATCACGGCTCAACCCCTGACAGAAATTCCGGCGATTAACCCCACCGCGACGGAAGAAATCCAAGCTGCGGCGACTTCTACTTCTCCACCCACCGCAACCGAACCGCCCACTGCGACGGTCATTCCCTCCAATACGCCGACAGCAACCGCCACTGCGACTGCCACGCCCGAACCTGTGCAATTTGGCGTGGTCACGGCGAATCAACGCATTAACGTCCGCAGCGGCCCCAGCACGTCGGAAAGCGCTGTTACTTCGCTTGCGCCGGGAGATCGTGTACTGATTATCGGCCAGAATGAAGATGTATCGTGGTATCAAATCCGCACTGACGATGGCACGGAAGGCTGGGTAACGGCGACGCTGTTACGTATCGAACTTGGCGAAGCGCCGACTGCCACACCCGCCAGCAAACTGCGTCCGCGCAATGTGCCGCGCCAGCAAGAACCGACGGCGACACCCGAAATCACGCCGCTGCCCTTACCGCCCAACGAATCTGTTCTAGCGGAGATCACGCCCGAAGTGACGCTTCCCGCTGTGCCGGATGTGGCCTCGCTGCCCTTCAACCCCGATGCGGCGGCAGCCGTCGCCCTCATCGAAGATACGCCTTACCGCGATGAACGCTGGTATGGGATGACGCTCGGCATCGTCGCCGCTGTTGCCATTATTATTCTGGGCAATCTTGGCAGCTTATTTGCCGCTTTGCGCCGCTCGCTCGCTCGGAGGCGCAAATGAAAATGCTTCAATGCCTTAACCACCAAGTCACCAAGATCACCAAGAAGCGTTTTGGCATAAATCTTGGTGTCCTCCGTGTCTTGGTGGTTCAAATTTTCCACTTGTCACTTTTTTCTATTTCACTTTCTCCCAACCGGAGGTCGGCATGAACGCGCAAGACATCGGCCTGTGGGCGGGGTTCGTCCTCACGCTCATGGTGTTCAGCTATATGTTGGGCGATAACTTCCTCTACCGCCTCGCTGTGTATATCTTCGTCGGCCTCGCGGCGGGTTTTATCGCCATCGTCACGGTGGAAAGCGTCCTCGTCCCCTGGTTTAACGCCACCGTCAATTCTGGCGAAGTCGGGAGTGTGGTCTTTGGACTCGCGCCCGTACTGTTGTTCGTCCTGCTGCTGTTTAAGACCAGTTCGCGCTTAGGACGCTTCGGGAATTTGGGAATCGCCTTCATCATCGGCGTTGGCGCGGCGGTTGCCCTTGTGGGCGCACTGACCGGAACGCTTCTCCCCCTCGCCCGTTCCACAGCGGCGGCAGGGCAAAACGTGGACGGCACAGATTTATTGAATGCCATTATATTGTTTATTGGCGTTGCCAGTTCGCTCATTTATTTTCAATATCTCGCCCGCACCTCAGCCGACGGCATTGTACGCCGCGCCCCCGCCATTCGCGCTATCGCCATCGTCGGGCAGGGCTTTATCGTCGCTGCATTAGGGGCGCTGTATGCCGCCGCCATCCTCACCAGCGTGACGATTTTTAGCGAGCGCGTGGCTTTTATCCTGACGCGCATTAACGGAGGCTAAATCAAGATGCCAGTGAGTTCCGTCTTAACGGCAGATTTCGGCAGCGTCCACACCCGCGTCGTCCTGATTGATGTGGTCGATGGGGTGTATCGTCTGGTGGCGCGGGGTGAAAGCCGCACGACAGACGGCTTTCCTGCTAATGATTTAGCCATCGGGTTAGATCGCGTCCTACGACAACTTACAGAAGCAACCGGACGGCGTTTTACGTCCGAAAATGGGCAAATCATCATGCCCGAACAGCCAGACCGCGCTGGAGTGGATACCTTTGTCGTTACATCCAGCGTAGGCCGTCCGCTCCGTTCGCTCGTTGTCGGCTTGATGCCGGATGTCAGCATCGCCAGCGCCTTACGTGCCGCCGCCGGAACGTATATCGAAACTAGCGCCATCCTCAGCCTGACCGATGGACGCAACGAGCAAGAACGCCTCAATGCCGTGCTGCTCGGTTTTCCTGATGTGATTTTTATCGTCGGTGGCACAGAAGACGGCGCACAATCTTCCCTCATGCAAATCATCCGCACGGTACGCTTGGCGGTTTCTTTGATGGAGCAGTTCCGCCGTCCCATCATCATCTATGCCGGAAACGGCGTTCTCGCGGAGGCCATCCAAAACCAGTTTGAAGACATCACCGATGTTTTTATCGCCGGAAATGTGCGCCCATCGCTGGAAGACGAAAATCTTGAATCCGCCCGTAACCAGTTGGCGCAGGCTTTTGATCGCTATGCGGAAACGCGCAGCGCCAGCTTTACCGGAATCAGCGCTATGAGTACTTCCGGCGTACTGCCCACGCCGCAAAGTTATAACCTCGTCGTGGATTATCTCGGTCAGACACGCTCCGGCGGGATCGCGGCAGTCGATGTCGGCAGCGCCGCCAGCATCTTAGCCGTCTCGCTCAATGGACGCATCAACACCACCATCCGCACCGATCTCGGCCTCGGACACAACGCCCCCGCGCTGCTCGAAGCCGTCTCGCTGGAAGCCGTAAAAAGCTGGCTGCCATTTAATATCGCGGATAACGATCTACAAAATTATGTCGCCAACAAAGCGCTCCGTCCGGCGACTATTCCCGAAACGGTGCAAGACCTGCATATTGAACACGCCCTGCTCAAAGCTGGCATACAAACCATGATCGAAGCGGCGCGTCCGGCATGGAATGTCGGCTATGGCCCGCTCCCGTTAGCGCAGATCATCGGCGCGGGCGCGGCGCTCACGGGAACAGGCAGCCCCGGTTATAACGCGCTGCTGCTATTGGATGCCCTCCAGCCTGCTGGAATCACGACGCTCTATGCCGATCCTTACGGCCTCATCGCCGGATTGGGCGCGATTGCGTTTGATAATCCTGATGCGGTTGTCCAAATTCTGGACGGTGATAATCTGGAAAACCTCGGCACAGCCATCAGCCCTATCGGTAAGCCGCGCCTCGGCAAAACTGCCATCAATATCCAAATCACGCTCGAAAGTGGCGAGAAAATTGATTACGGAGTCCTCGCTGGTCAGCTTTGGGTGTATGATCTCCCGGCTGGACAGAGCGCCAGTGTGCGGATTCGGTGCAGCGCTGGCGTGACGCTCAACGGCAAACGCCGCGTTAAACTCACGCTTTCCGGCGGGTCGGCGGGACTGATCTTCGACGCACGAGGACGGCCTTTGTCACTGCCCAAAGATGCGCGGGGACGCGCCGACCAGATTCCGATGTGGATTTCCGCCATGACGGGCGATACTCGGATTGATATTGATGAGAAACTGCTGGAAGCTGTGCAGATCGAACTGCCGCCTACTCGCAGTCCAAAACGTGCGCCCAAACCCACCCGCAGCCGTCGCGGACGTAAAAATCAACCCGCCAGCGCCGACGATTTGCTACCAGGTGATGACGACTTCCTCGAACTGCTTGAGGACGATCAACCCAGCATCGACGAACTACGGCGCGGTTTGTAATACAAGGACAACTATCCATGAACTACTATCCCGATCAACGCTACGCCTCACCCTTAAGCCTCATCCGGCGCGAAATTGCGCTACCAGAAGAGGCCGTCGGCTCGGTCAAAATTGGTGAAGGCAAGCGCGTTGATGTCCGTGATGTCGTCGCCAGTGGCATGATCCCCGCCCGTCACCTCATCATCGACGCGGTGGCGTTTTTCGGCCTCCGTAAACCCGCCGAACTCATCCCCTTGATGCAGGTCGAAACAGGGCAAGTGGTTGATGAGCAGGGCTTACTCGCGGGTAAAAATCCCAAACGCGGCAAACGGCTTTTTTCGCCAGTCCGCGCTGTCGTGATGAGGATCGATCAAGGCCGCATCATCCTTCAGCAAATGCCGCAAGTGATTGATTTAGAAGCGGGGGTGCGAGGGCGCATTTCCGGCATCATCCCCGGACGAGGCGTGATTATCGAAGCCGTTGGCGCACAGATTCAAGGTATATGGGGCAACAACAAGCGCAATATCGCCACCCTCCGCATTGAGCCGGACAGTGGGCTTGAATCATTTATGGAAAACGAGTTCGACACCCGTTATATGGGCGCAGTCATCCTTACGACTCGCCCGATTACGGCGATGACGCTCGATTTGATGGCGGAACGCGGCTTTATCGGCATCATTGGCCCCAGCGCGGAAGCCAATTTGCATGAGGCCATGCTCCATGCCAAAGGCCCTATCTTATTGACGGAAGGCTTCGGTTCTGCGAAAATGAGCAGTGCCGTTTTTAAACTGCTCGGCGGTTATGATGGGCAACAGGTGACGATTGACGCGCATCTGCCGACACGGTGGGACAGCCGCCGCCCAGAAATTATCGTCAATGTCCCGACAAAAGGCGATGAGCGCCCCGCCAGACCCAACGCGATGCTGGCGCTGCGCCCCGGTATGACCGTCCGCGTGACCCGCGATCCATACGCTGGGCAGACGGGCAAAGTGGCAGATTTACCCAAATCGCCCTCATTATTGCCCAATGGCTTGCGCGTTCTGTGTGCGCGGGTAGAATTAATCGCGGGAGAAGTTGCATTCATTCCATTGGCTAACCTCGAAGTCCTGGGTCGTTAGTCGCATCAATTAAGCTGACACACAGGTCTCGCACGGAGGATCGATAAAATTATGGGTAGAAATAATAAAGACGATTTCGATTTTGATGATGATCTCTTCGCTGACGACGACGATGATTTACGCAGCAGCGCCTTCGGTGATGACGACGACGACTTTAGTTTCGACGACGGCGATGACATCGACAGCTTAAATGACTTTGAAGACCTCAACGATGATGTAGACCTGAGCGATGACGGCGATGGTGAAGGCCGAACCGGCCCTAACCGCACGTTTATCCTTTTAGCTGTGGTGATGATTGCGCTGTTCCTCATCGGCCTCGGCTTAGTCATCTTTTTGGCGCTGCGTGAGCCACCGCTTTCACCAGAAGACATCGCTGCTCAGACACTCAGCGCTGCCATTTTTACAGAAAATGCCGGGACGATTGAAGCCGCCACCCAAACGGCGCAGGCACTCGCCACCGATACGGTGCTGACGCAAACCCAAGCCGCCATCGGATTAATCGCCACGCAAACCGCTGCTGTCGATCAACTGACACAAACGGCACAATCTGCGCTCGTGCAAACAGCAACGGCGGAGTTCGTCCAAACGCAAGCCGCCATCCCAGCGACACCTAATGCCGAGCAGTTGGCACAAACGCAAACGGCCTCCGCGCTGCTTTTCTCACCCACGCCCCCCACGGGGCCAACCGCGACCACCAACAGCAATGCGGATGTCCGCAGCGGCGACAGCGAAGCCTTCCCAATAGTGACAACCCTACCCGCCAATACCTCTGTGCCGATTGTCGGCATCAGTTCCGGCAGCGGGTGGTATCA
>DAOTTO010000075.1:0-7575 GCA_034437895.1 Anaerolineae bacterium
GGGCCAATGCGCCGCGTCGCCAGTCTTCCACCGACGCTCACCCCTTTATCTAAAACCGTAACATTCAGCCCACGTTCTTGTAATTGTTTTGCTGCCATTAAGCCGGCTAACCCAGCACCGATAATCAGAACATCGACATTAGCGTATTGATCGCTCATTATTTTTTTACTCCGCGCTTCACGAATCACACCTAATACTATACACCCGATACAATTTTTGCTAGAATGTTAAGGATGAGTAAATAGCGGGGGTGACACGGCATCGATGCGGGAGGCTGATGTCAAGTGGCAAGTCGTGGCGCCTGACCACGTTAATACGGGCTAACACTATTAAGTGCCAACACAAACAACACAGCTTACGCTTACGCCGCTTAAGGCGTGAAACTAAGTCGCTAACCCATAGAGGTTAGCCGTTTGCCCTAACCGTCTTCGTCCGGGTAGATCGGCAGGCGTCATAAAAGACGAGGTGCGCGTTTGCTTACGCCGATAAGGCAGCGCAAAGAACTTTTCGGCTGGCTTGCAGGCATACCACGTCAGACGGGGCTACCTGCGGTGAGATTAAACATCTGACTAAACTTGTAGAAGCGGGATGTCGATTTTCGTAGACTTGGGTTCAATTCCCAACACCTCCACTCCATAAAAAACAGGCACATCACGTATGTGCCTGTTTTTTTGCGCTTTGGCCTACGCCATCATGCCAAGTGCTGCTAAACTGGAACGTCACTTAAATCGTGATTGATGGAGAATGCAACAATGCGACAGTTTGCACAATGTATGGCGCTAGTAATCGCCGGCTTTCTTTTAAGCGCGTGTTCCGGTAGAAGCGCCTCGCAGCAAGCCCTCATTGACCAAAATAATACGCTAGCCACTGAGATTGCTGATTTACGTGCCTCCGCAACCGTTTCTTCGGACTTACTAATGGCGACGGTTGAACAAGCCAGTACAGATGTTGCCCGCGTCATGAATCAGCAAAGTCAGATGATAGCTACATTACGGGCGCGAGGCATGGACATCAATCTACCCATTGACCCGCTGGCAGTGAATCCCGTCGTAACAGTTCCGGGTCAGCAAGTCGCCATTACGCCGGCAGCGCCTTTGGGGGCAACAGCAACAATTCCCTTCGCTTCGGCTTTTACCTCCACACCCAGCAGCAGCCAACCGACAACGCAACCTGCGGCAGCCGGAGGGAGATTATTGAGCGAGGTCGTGACATCAAGTGGCGTGGGTGCGGATGACTGTGCTGCGGGTGTGACGAATCAGTTCACGACTACAACTACCGAAATTTATGTCGTCGCGGTAGCGACCAATATCCCCGAAGGCACGACCATTAGCTCACGTTGGCTGCAAAATGGTACTGAAGTTGCTTTGTTTCCGGTGACGTTTAACTTTATCGAGCGAGCTTGCATCTGGTTTTTCGCCACTTCTACAGATTTTGCCTTCACCGCTGGCAGCTATACGGTTTCTCTGGAAGTCAACGGCACTGTCGAAGGCCAAACCACGTTTACCATCCAGTAACCCACCCATATTAACCGCGCTTAAACTGCCGTTTCGGGTAGTGTGCAGCAGGTTTAACCTCTGTTATATTGGACTATAAGATGGGCGAAGTGGGTCTTCGCCCTAATTTCATACCTATTCACACATACATCATCGACAAAATTATCTTTATATAGACTCTATACAGAAGGGATCACCATGTTTCATGGTAATGGTTGGTATAGTTATGTTTGGGGCGGAGGTAGCGATAAGCGTTCCCGCGTGACCCGCCCTCTCTTGATGCGCGTGTTGACGTATGCGCGTCCGTATCGTTTTCACATCGCCGCGATGCTGGTCATGATCGTCATCACGACAATTTTGGGGATGCTCACGCCCCTCATCTTCCGTGATTTGATTGATCGCACGCTGCCGAGTGGCGATGCCGGACGTTTGAATGTATTGGCGCTGGGCTTAATCGCTATTCCACTCGTGACGGGGGCAATTCGCGTGGTGCAGCGGCGGGTGAGTTCGGCTGTCGGCGAAGGGGTCATCTTCGATCTGCGCGTCAGCCTGTATGAACATCTACAGAAGATGTCCCTGCGCTTCTTCACCAATACCAAAACAGGCGAATTGATGAGCCGCCTCAACAGCGATGTAGTGGATGCCCAAAGCGCCGTCAACGACACCATCGTCGGCCTCATCACCAACATTTTTACGGTCATCGCCACCCTCGCCATCATGCTCACTTTAGAATGGCGTTTGACGATTCTCGGTGTTGCGGTGCTGCCCTTTTTTATCTTTGCCGCCAGAAGAGTCGGCGGGGTTTTGCGCCAGATCGCCCGCGATCAAATGCGCCAGGATGCCCAGATGAGCGCCATGATGAACGAAACCCTTAATATCAGCGGCGCACTGCTCGTCAAATTATTTGGACGGCGCAATGATGAAGTAGCCCGTTTTGAGGAACGTGCTGGAAAAGTGCGTGATTTTGGCATCCAACGCGCCCTTATCGGCGCACAATTTTTCGTCGTGATTGGTCTGGTGAGCGCAGTCGGAACGGCGCTGGTTTACTGGGTCGGCGGTCATCTGGTGCTAAATGGCACGTTCACCATAGGCACAATTGTCGCCTTTGGCACGTACCTGACTCAGCTTTATGGGCCGTTACAAGCCTTGACAAATGCCCCTGTAGATTTTGCGACCTCAGTCGTTAGCTTTGAACGAGTGTTTGAAATTATCGACCTTCCCGTGGAGATTGCTGAAAAGCCAGACGCACGGGTACTGAAAAATGCGCGGGGCGAACTGCTTTTTGATAATGTGTCTTTCAGCTATCGCACCGACGACACTTATTTGTTAAGCCGGGTAGAGCGTTTTGATGAAGATGATGTGGTCGCTTCGCTCTCCGGCGACGGCGCAAATCATCCCGCGAAAACCGCCGCTTCGCCTAACAGTCAGGCGAGGGAAGCCGCCCTCGAAAATATCTCGTTTGAAATCCAGCCCGGTCAACTCGTGGCGTTAGTGGGGCCAAGCGGCGCTGGCAAAACTACCCTGACCTACCTTATTCCACGTTTGTATGACCCTTCTGAAGGGCGAATCTTGCTGGATGGCTATGATCTGCGCGATCTAACGTTGACCTCATTAGCGGAAAATATCGGCATGGTGACGCAAGAAACCTATTTGTTCCACGATACCATCCGCACAAATCTGGTCTATGCGCGGTTGGACGCGACTCAAGACGAAATCGAAGCGGCTTGTAAAGCTGCCAATATTCATGATTTCATCATGGATATGCCCGATGGCTACGAAACTGTCGTGGGTGAGCGCGGTTATCGTCTAAGTGGTGGCGAAAAACAGCGTTTGGCGTTGGCACGAGTCATCCTCAAAGACCCGCGCATCCTTGTTTTGGATGAAGCTACCAGCAGCCTCGACAGCCAATCAGAAGCACTGATTCAAGATGCGCTGAAAAAGGTGATGGCAGGTCGCACGAGCATCGTGATTGCCCATCGTCTCAGCACGATTTTGGCAGCCGATGTCATTTTGGTCATCAATCGCGGTCAGATTGTCGAGCGCGGCACACACGGCGAACTGCTGGCAGAAGGCGGCCTTTATGCCAAGTTGTACGAAACACAGTTCAAAGATCAAATCGCCGCGATGCAGACGATGATGGCATAAAGCCCCATACATTTTTATCTACACAAGACACGGAAACCAACCCGTGTCTTTTTGTTTGTCGATGTGGCGATTTGCGGCAACTGATTTACAATGGATGTTTGTTTAGACGATGACATTGAGGAGACATCTCATGGGCAAGCAAGGTGAATTACCTAACGCACAGAAATTCGTAGAAGGCCCAGAAAAAGTCGTAGGCGTGTGGCGGCGCAGTCGATGGTCATGGTCATTCTGGTGGCGCACGATTGTGACCCTTTCGCTCTATTATTGGCTGTTGTGGCGTAAAAATCAGATCACCGTCACCACGCGCCGCATCACACAACGGCACGGCAACATCCTTGGCGGAACAGAAACCACACTTGATCTGGAAAAAATTACCGACATCACGATTAATGAATCTTTTCTGGGCGCGATCTTTAATTATGGCAACGTCCGCGTTCAATCCGCAGGTTCAAGCGCCGCCGAAATTTCCTTTGATATGCTCGGACGCGCCAAAAAACTACGCGAAGTGATTTTTGATCTGCGCGATGGTAAATGGGATGAGAAGAAAGGCAACTAAGTATGTTCACTAAATCGGCGGCATATTATGACGCACTCTATAGCCAGAAAAGTTATGAAGTGGAAGCACAAACGCTGCATGAATTGATTCAGCAGCACAGCGCTTCCGGCAGTCATACGCTGTTGGATGTGGCCTGCGGAACCGGAGGCCATATCCCTTATCTAAGCGCTCACTATGAAATCGAGGGCTTAGATTTAGACGACGAAATGTTGAAGGTTGCCCGTGAACTGCACCCGCATAATCTTTTCTATCAAGGCGATATGCAATCATTCGATTTAGGTAAGCAGTTCGATGTGGTTATGTGCCTATTTAGTTCAATTGGCTATACGAAAAGCATTGAGGCGATGCGGCGCACCCTCGCCAATTTTGCCCATCATACCAAAACTGGTGGTGTGGTCATCGTCGAACCCTGGTTTGCGCCAGGCGAGATGAAGACCCCTCATATTGGCGGCTCTTTTGTGGATCAACCCGATCTCAAAATTACCCGAATGACTCACACAACATTTGAGGGCAACATCTCCACATTGCATTTTCATTATCTGGTCGGCACGCCATATAACATCGACTATTTTACCGAAGATCATGCACTCGGATTGTTCACACGGGACGAGTATTTAGATGCGTTCCGTGCTGCCGGCCTTGATGTAATCTATGATGAAAAAGGCTTAATGGGTCGGGGACTGTATATCGGAAAACGATAGGATATTGTTACTATTCTGACTCACGTAAACGCTTCCCCGCACAAAAAGCGATTAAGCTAAGAGCAAAAGCAAGTGCAGGGAGATGCAATCATGAGCATCGAAGTAACATGGGACGATCAACTTAACGATGTCATTATCTATCATTTTACCGATAAATGGACTTGGAATGAGTTTTTAGTCGCGTTTGAGCAGTATGAAGTGGCTATGGCAAGCAGCCTTAACGGGCGGCCTTATGCAGTGATCGGAAATCTTTTGCAAAGCCAACCCCTGCCGCCGGGGTCGGGCGTACAGCACGTCTATGGCGTTTTCAAGAAATACCCGACGAACTGGAAGATGACGGTGATTGTAACACCGAGCAATTTTGTACGCACACTGTTGACCGTAGGCAAGCGGCTCCATCCCGATACCCGCGATGGCTTTATCGCCGTCAACACCTTAGATGAGGCACATCAAGCCATTTGTGAGCGCCTCCCCCAACTTGAGCCGATGGGCTGAATGAAGATCATGGCGCTGCCTGATTTACATGGCGCTGGCATTTCATATCTCAGCGCTATTGCCGACATTTTAGCCGCAGTGGATGTAATACTGACTGCTCACTGAGGTAATCTCCGCGCTCGAAATCCGCAAATTTTAACAATTCCTCTCTGTAAGATACCGCCTCCACCTGCTATCATGTCTAGGTCATAATGATGCAAAAGTGAGCTTATGTCGGAACGCTATTTAATCGTCGGCCTCGGAAATCCGGGCGCGAAATATGAAAAAACCAAGCATAATGTCGGCTTCCGCGCCGTTGATGAACTGGCGCGTCGTTTCAACTTATCCTTTGGCAAATTGGAACGCAAAGCTATCTCCGCCGATGGCGTGATTCGTGAAAAACGGGTGCTGTTGGCGAAACCACAAACCTTTATGAATTTGAGTGGTGAATCAGTCAGATCACTGATTGATTTCTACAAAATCACGCCGGAGCAGTTAATCGTGCTTCATGATGATATGGATATCCCACTGGGGACGCTGCGGCTACGAAAAACGGGCAGCGCAGGGGGGCAAAACGGTATCAAGAGTATCATTCAGCATCTCGGTACACAAGACTTCAGCCGGGTGCGAATCGGAATCAGCCGTCCGCCGGGACGGATGGATGCCGCTGCTTACGTACTGGAACCATTTAAAGGCGACGATGACATTCTCGCTGCCCAAATGATTGACCGCGCCGCCGATGCGGTAGAAACTTGGCTCAAAGAAGGCATCGACTTGGCGATGACCCGCCACAATGGCAATATCGACGAGAAAAAACCGACACCGGAAAAATGAAAATAGGAGTACTCGCTGATATTCATGGTGATGCAAAATCGCTCCTTATTGCCTTAGATATTTTAAAGGGCTACGGCGTGGATTATATTTTGTGCGCGGGTGATCTGATAGAAAAAGGCGAAGAAGGGGATCAAGTCATAGCGTTGATACAGGAATATGGAATTATTTCTGTACTTGGCAATCATGATGAGTACGCGACAGATGACCAGCTTCGTCATCACCTAAGCACAAATACGAATCATCCTCAACACACTCCGGCTTTGCTTAAAGATCAAACCATTCACTTTTTAAAATCACTTCCCCGAAAGTTAGATTTTCAGTGGGAAGATACGCAAGTCATGATTGCTCATGGCACACCTTGGAGCAATACAACGTATTTATTTTCAGGGAGTTTTCAAAAACTATTTGAGCGGGTCACCATTGAAGCACAAGCAAATATTGTCATTTTAGGTCATACACATGAACCGATGCTTGTTTATATCAACAAAGTATGGATTTTTAACCCAGGGTCTATATGCGGTAGTACGGCTTATGGAAGTAGTACGTGTGGGCTGATTTCTCTCCCAGAAATCCAATTTCAGGTTATCGATCTTAACACACGGCAGCCAATAGAAATCCTACCACTCATTCGTTAAAAACATTAAACTTCATCCCTAACCCTATTAATCTCTGCTAGAATATTGTTCCCTATTATCCTAAAAGGTAAATAAATCACCCCTATGCAGCTCACAGGCTTATTGACTCTCATCCGTGAGAACGCCGCCTATCGTGATTTTGTATCGCATCTGGAATCCGAGGCAGCGGAAAACCTCAAACTCAACATCGTGCGTTCTGCGCGTCCATTCTTTACGGCAGCGCTGGCGCAAGATTGGCCTGCCCCCATCATTTATCTGACGGCGCAAGTCAAACGGGCGCATAATGTCGCCAGCCAATTACCCGTGTGGTTAGGGGAAGCAGACGAATCACGTTCCGCGCTGCGCTTTGCCGAACCAACCCCGCAGTTTTATGAGCGCGTCCCTTGGGGTAAAGAAGTGATTCGAGGACGGCTGGAAACACTCGCCGCCTTAATGCCGCCCGATGAAAATGAAACGCATACACCGCCCATCATCGTCGCCTCAGCTCGCGCCCTCATGCAGCGCACGATGCCGATCAATCAGTTCCGGCGTGGCTCAATGGTGATAGAACGGGGACAGCGGCATAATATCGAAAAATTGCTGGCAAGCTGGATCGCGCTCGGCTACGAAGCCACCCCAATTGTGACCGAACCCGGCACTTTCAGCCGTCGTGGGGGTATGATCGACATCTTCCCGATTGCAGCCACACAACCGACGCGCATCGAATTTTTTGACGACGAAATCGACAGTCTGCGCCG
>DAOTTO010000076.1:0-11640 GCA_034437895.1 Anaerolineae bacterium
ACCCCCCGGCCCCCTCTCCAATACTTGGAGAGGGGGAGAAAAACGCATCTTGAAGTCCCCTCTCCATGCAATGGGGAGGGGATTTAGGGGTGGGGTAAATGCATGAGCGAAAGTCCTGAGGATGGATGTTTTTTATGCGCTGGATACCAAAATACGTGATTCGACTGCCGCTGATCGTGCGGCTTGCGTTAGTTGTGCTTATTCTTCTGAGTGGAATAATCACGCTGACGCTTTTGGGCGCACAGGCGACGATAGATACAATCGACTGCCTGCGTTCAACCGATTACCTCATTGATACACGGGTGGGTCATGTTGAGCCACGCCTTTTCCTTCCTTACTCTAGTATAACGTCGCCTGATGAGCGTATGGTTGCCCAGACTTACTTCAACTACGAGACAGGCGACGGCGGGCCTGCTGCGGTGGTAGATGAAGAGGGACGGCAATTATTCGCGTTGCCCTATAGAACCTATCGCACGCAATGGACACCTGACAGCCGTTATCTGGTCTACGCGAGTTGGACTGCTGCTGAAAATGGCGCTTATGGGTCCAATCATCAGGTTTTTGTCTTGGATACGCAAAGCTGGACGACGCATACTTCGGACTTGGCTCATCATGCACTACCTAGCGAGAATGGCTACCGCCAATACTTAGCTCTGTATTTCTCCCCCGATATGCGTTATGTCGCCTTTGAGGATTATTCCGATGACTATTTATCTCAAAGCCAGATTGTTATCTATTCCATCCCCGATTTGCGCTTGATAAAACCATTCTTCCAAGATGAAATGACGACATGGCATGGTTGGTCGCCAGATAGCCAACATCTCAGCTATACGATTTGGAAAGAAACTGAAGTTACGTATGAATACAGCGAAGTCACCGTTACAGTTTTCTCACCTGAGTCGGGTGTGGTAGCAACTGTTTCATCGGGTACAACCGTAGAAGGAACGTATCTGCCGAGTTGGGATACTTCAGTAGCATGGACAGGGGATGGACAGCATGTGGCTGTCCGAATACCTGCCGCGACAGGCGGCTTGCGCGTTCATATACTGGGAATGAACGGTGAAACACCGCGTGAATTTACGGTATCGAATGACATTGATGCTGCGCCTCTGCTGTCAAACTATCTTGGCTGGTCATTAGATGACAGCAGTTTATTCTTTTGGCGCAATCAATCGCCGGATACCAATGAATTGGTCGAATATAGTATCGCGGAAGAACGGATAGAAATGCTTGTGAACGATGTCACAGGTATTTGGGGAAGTGGTTATAATCAGCAACAATATTTTCTTATCACGCGCAGCGTTGATGAGGGTGTATCCGTCGAATTGATGGATGTGTATGGGCGCGACAGAAGACAACTTTTGGAAGTGCCTTTTATTACCAGCATTGGAAGCATTAGCTACACCTATAAAGCACTGGCGATAGCGTTTACATGGACAGATGCAGATGATATTTCACATGGGTTGTGGGCGCGTACTGATGTTGATCGCCAGCAAGCATTCAGTAGTTCGGCTAATGAGTTTTTTTGGCAGGAAGACAATGTGACGCTGTTTTTTATCCAGCAGCAGCAAAACGCAATGGCGCTGTATCGACTTGACGGCATTACGGGTGAAATCAGCCTCGTTTTGGACGGGATGCAAACTATTTCACGGGCAAATTATGCAAACAACAATCAATTTTACTGGGCAACCCCGGATGGACAAAGTGGGGTTGATGTCTATTCACTTAAGGGGCAGCGTCAGCATTGCTTTGTGCTTGATCCAATGCTGCACGGTTTTGCGTATTACACACTAAGTTGGTCGTCAGATCGCACACCCGTTATCTTATCCGCTGGGTATGATAGTGACTACGATGGATTCGTCCCACAACAATTCCAATATTTTTCTGCTGATGGGATGCGTTCCCATCTCCTGCTGGAATCAGGCCAAGAGGCTAGTGCAAATATAAGCTGGTCACGGGATGGGCGAAGGTTTGCGACCAGTTCAGGGCGTAGTTATTATGAACAATTTGTCCGTGTATATAATGCTGCTGGGGAGCAAGTTGATGAATTTGGTCCGCTTTCGGACTTATTTCGCTCGAACTCAGGCCGTGACAGTGCTTATCTTGATTGGATGCGCTGCGGTGAGTAGCTGAAAGCTAATCGCTAACGGCTGTCTCCCTGCTTTTCCGGCTTGCCCAACGCGATGCGCCCGGTTTGACCGTTCACCAGCGCGGTACGCACATCGCCATCGGCCTCATACAGCGTCCCCACCCATACGGGCATCAGCACCAGTTGAAACGTCATATTTTTGACGGACGGAAACAGATTGACCTTCTTGCCTTTTTCCGCTGCGACGGCGTGACGCTCACGCATCCCGTTCCCGATTTTGCTACGGGCATTGAGCGAGGCTTTGTCGAAGTCGATGTCATAAAGTTGCGCCGGATGACTCGCCAATAATGGCGGCGTATACGGCTGCATCGTGTCTAGGTCATAGCGTCCCAATTTTTCCGTCAGCAGCCGCGCGGGTGACTTGACCGCACACACGCCGACATCGTTAACGGCATCGTAGACGATCTCGGTCTGATAACCCATCTGCGCGACCATCAACCGCTGCTGGCGCTGCATTATCAGGGCATCGCAGAAGAAGCCGCCGCGCACAAGCTGGGAAAGCAAACCGAGTTAACATGGCTCGAAGCCCGCGAGATCGTCAAGATTGTCGCCGCGATGGTGGGGCATCAGGCCAATGAAATGAGCGAATTCTTGGAAATGGATTTGGCGACGGGCAAACCTTTGCTGGAGGCCGGGCTGTAACTGCATTTAATTTTTACGAGTCAGGAAGTACAATAAAAGGGAGATTTTTTTACGCGCAAGGCTCCCTTTATGCAAACAAATAGTACTGTCCGTTTTACGACTGAGACCGAAGCGATCACTTATGTCTTTGAATCCATCGCCGCTTCAGGCTGGCAAAATCGCGGCTTAGACGAACAAACACGCGATACACATCCCACGCAAAAATTACTCGAAATACACCATCTGCTGAATATGCGGCGGGAATATGCTGTCGTCACAGGCAGCAAAGGCAAAGGGTCGGTCACGGCGCTCACGGCGAAACTGCTGCAAAGTCTGGGGCATAAGGTGGGGATGGTGACGAGCCCTCACCTGACGACCTATCGCCAGCGCTTTCGCATTAATGGCAAGATGATCTCCGAGGCTGATCTTGTCCGCCTTGTGAATGAACTCGCGCCGTCGATTGATGTGATTAGGGCGGGGCTGCGCGAAGGCCAATACATCAGCCCGCAGGGGATATTTTTGGCATTGGCGCTCAAATGGTTTGATGAAAATGACGTGACCGCTGCCATCATCGAAGTCGGGCGCGGCGGACGTTACGATGATAACGCGCTCGTGCCGAATGCACTGGCACTATTTACGCCAATTATTTTGGAGCATGTTCGCTATCTGGGGCCAAGTGTAGAGCGCATCGCGTGGCACAAAGCCGGGATCATCAAGCCGCACAGCTATGCCTACAGCCTACCGCAGTCGCCACAGGTCATGCAGGTGTTAAGCCAAGAGGCCGAAAAGCAAAACGCGACATTTGAATGGCTTGCGCCGATGGACATGGGACGGTTTGTCGCATCTACGGAAAACGGAATGCGCGTCGATTTTGGGCGTTACGGGATCGTCGATATGCCAATGCTGGGGCGCTATGAGATCGAAAATGCGTCGTTGGCAATTTGGGCGGCAGGCAACATTCACGCCCGTTTGCCGCTCAATCCGCCGCTTTCGCATCGTGGGCCGGAATATCTGGTGCATATTCGGGAGGGACTGGAAAGCATCCTCTGGCCGGGTCGCTGCCAGCAGTTGCAGGATAAGCCGCAGGTCTTTATCGACGGCGCGATCAACACCACCTCGGCGCAAAGTTTTATCGAAAGTGTGCGCCACCGTCTGACGCAGCCTGTCGTGACGATTCTCGCGGTGCCGCGTGATCGCGATTATCCAGCCGTTTATCCGATGTTTGCGCCGATCAGCCAATCATTGATTTTGACCGAAACAGACCGCAACATCACCATCAAATTTCCTGAGCCGGAGGCCGCGCTGGCAGAAGCGCGGAAGCATCATGCAGACGTAACCTATCAGCCGAATGTGGCGGCGGCGCTGGACGCGGCGAAGGCCAAAACAGGCGAGGGCGGCACGGTCTTGATGGCTGTCGCGCAGCCGGTGATTGGCGACACAATGGCTCTGTATGGGCTGGTCTATGAACAGATTTAGACTGGCAGCAGCGGATTCTCTGTCGCCAAATCCATCTCCAAAAATTCGCTGGTGATTTTGGCTTGGCTGCCGATTAAGGTCGTGACATGCTGCACAATCTGACGGGCTTCGTGCCACGACAATTCGGTACGCTTGCCCAATTTTTGCGCGATAACTTCCTCAACCAGCCGTTGGATTGTGAGGCGACTGTCGGCTGATGATCGTGCAAGCTGGCATTTTAGGCAGTTTAAGTTCTTTTTTAAGATACGCCGCCGTCCCCATAGACCTTTATAACTATCGTCGGTTGGCAAGTGGAGCAGACCACTTTCACCTGCCTAACTCGGCTGGAGCGCTTATGGATTCTCTTGGTTGTGGCTTGTACTTGGTTACTTTTATAGGGAGCGACCCTCGAGGCGCGGGGAGCCACTGTTGCCCCCCTCTTTTTTAGTGTCGCCCCCTCAGCCCGTTTCAGGGGAGATGGTCGGGGCTGGGGTTAACAGGGCAATATCCGTATTATTTTTAAAGCGAAAGTTTTATCGAAAAGCGCTAGGCGCTCTCGCTGGCAGGGTCGGGCGTGGGCGTGGGCGTTAGGCAGCGATTATCAAACGGCAGCCCATATTGATCGCGCTCGACGCACGTCAGTTCCCGCGCATAGCGATTCTCCCGCATCCACGTTAGCAGCCCTTCCTGCGTCGTGATGACCTGCCATGCGCGCACTGTCCCGTCCGTCGCGCCGGAAATAAACGAACTCCCATCTTCGTCAAAGACGAGACTCCATACAGCGGCGGTATGCCCCGTGAAGCGCTGGATTTCGTCGCCTGTTTCCACATCCCACAGGATGATAAATTTATCGCGTGAGCCGGAAAGCACATAACGTCCATCCGGGCTAAAGATGACCACGCCGACTTCGGAATCATGCCCTTCAAAGCGGCGCACAATCTCGCCGCTGCTGACATCCCATAGAATCAGGGTGTTATCAGTTGAGGATGAAATCAAACGTTCACCGTCGGGGCTGAACGCGACGGAAAGCGCCCAATCGGTGTGTCCAGTCAGGGTGCGGATAGCGCTGCCGCTTTGTAAATCCCATAGGATGATATTTTTATCAATCGAAGATGAGGCAGCTTGTGTTCCGTCGGGGCTGATAGCAACGGACTGCACCGAGGCGGTATGTCCCGTCATGCGATAAATGATTTCGCCCGTTTGCACATCCCATAAGATCAATGTGTTATCACTCGATCCGGTCAGGAGGCGTGTACCATCGGGTGTAAACGCCATACTCCACACAGTTTGGCCTTCATCATGCCCTTCAAAACGGCGGATTTCTTCACCCGATTCCAACTCCCAAAAGATGACAGCGCCGTCCAGCGAGGAAGAAACCAATTTTTCGCCATCGGGACTGATGGCAGCATCCGTGATGCCGCGTTCATGCCCGACTAATTCTCGCAGGATTTCGCCCGACCTTAAATCCCACACACGCAAGACGTTATCCAGCGAACCCGAAATAACGGTATGCTGGTCAGGACTGAGGGCAAGCGCATAAACTGTAAAGTCGTGCAACCGGAATACGTTGGTCTGTGCGCCGCTGGTCAAATCCCAAAGACGGGCGGTTTGATCGCTGCTGGTCGTCAAGAAATGTTGTCGATCTGGGGAAAAGGTCGCGGTTAAGACCTGCCCACTGTGGCCTGTAAAGCGCTGCAAAACCGCGCCTGTTTCTACATCCCATAAAATCGCGCTGCGGTCTTCCGAAACGGAAAGCATCGTCCGCCCATCCGCGCTCAAACTGACCCCAAAAACACGCCCGGTATGCCCACCGGTATAGACGCGCACGATATTGCCTGTTTCCAGACTCCAGCGGATAAGGTTAGAATCGCTGCCTGCCGTGATCGCTCCAGAACTATCGGGCAGCACAGCGACATCGAGAATCACGCCGTTATGACCAATCCCAGTATCGGCATCATCGAAGCGCAGAATCGGCTGTCCGCTGGAGGCGTTCCAGACGATCATCGTGCCGTCTTCCGACACCGAGAAAATCGCCAACCCGCCGGAAGCCACTGCGACGGCATTCACTTTATTGGTATGTCCGCCGCTTGCGCCATCGACTGTGCCAAAGCGCTGAATAATGTCACCCGTAGCGACATCCCATAGAATCAATGTTTTATCCCAAGAACCGGAGACGATTTGCATCCCGTCCGGCGTAAAAGCGACGCTGCTCACTACATCCTGATGTCCATCGCCATTTGCCCCATAACGGCGGATGACTTCGCCTGTAGCGACATCCCATAGAATCAACGTCCGATCCGATGAACCGGAAATGATCGTCTCCCCATCTGGCGAAAAAGCCACCGCCCACACCCAGTCGCTGTGTCCGTCACTGTCTCCCCCAAAGCGCTGTATGATTTCGCCAGTCGCCAAATCCCACAAAATCAGAGTGCGATCTGATGAGGCAGTGACGGCGGTTCGTCCATCCGGGCTGAAGGCGGCATCACGCACCCAATCGGTATGTCCAGCCAACACCCGCTGCGTTCCAGGTGAGAAGACCACATCGGCTAAGGTACGAAGTGCTTGCGGAGGGGCATCCGACGAAGTATTTGCTTCTACACCGAGCGCAATCGCAAGGTCGGTGTCATCACGGGCAAGGGCGAGTTGTGCGCCGGAAGCCAGCGCCAAACTCAGCGATTCGGCGGCGGCAGTGGCGGCGACATCCGCTTGGACGAGCGCTTCACCTTGTGCGGTGGCGGCATTATTAGCCTCGACGATGGCCTGCCCCTGCGCGTTGGTGGCTGTCGCGGCATTTTCGGTAGCGACTCGGCTCTGATTAAAGGCGAACACCGATAAGCCGACGCTGATAATCGCCGCCACGCTCATGACAGCGACCAGCGCCCGTAAGCGATCTCTGGAGTTCTTTTCGATTTTGGCTTTGTAGGCTTGCTCGGCTTGTTCTTGTTTCAGCAGCTCATCGCGCTGTTTGAGGCTGGCTTCTAAATATTCCGATTCAGCCGTCGTCATCGAAAATTTGTCTTTGTCTTTTTCGGCTTCAAACTGCGCCAGACGTGAGCCGGACGCGAGGTAACTTTTGTCTTTGTGGGTGTTCAGCCATTCTTCCGTGGCGGTGGTCAGGCGGCGGCTGACGAGCAAAGACTCGCGGCTTTCGTTTAGCCAGCCCCGTAACAATGTCCAGCGTCGAATCAGCGCTTCATGGGCGACTTCGACGGTTGGAGCGCGGGTCGAGGGATCACGATCCAGCGTGAGCAGGCGATACTTGACGAACAGATCAACCACCTGCTGGATTGTATCTGAGTCTTTGAGCGAAAGCAGTTCGGCCTGTTGGATACGGCGGCGGGTGTCTTCCGCGCCTTCCCCAAGCGTCACCAACCGCAAAAAGACCTGCTGCGCGGCACGTTTTCCGGCCTCGTCTAAGGTTTCATACAGGCTGTCCGCCCGCTGCGCCAATGCACCACTCACGCCGCCGATGTCACGGTAGGCTTGCAGCGTTAACCAGCGTCCATCACGCCGCTCGAAAAGCTCCGTCAGCGCGAATTGCAGCAGCGGCAGCGCACCCGCTTGTTCAGAAACATCCGTGACAATCGCAGTCACTAAGCCCATTTCCAGCCCTAATTCGGCATTTTCCGCCGGAAAGGTGATGGCGCGTTCCAGTTCGTTGCTGTTCATCGGCAGGACAATTTCACTGGCTTCGCGCACTAATTCGCCAAAATCAGGATAGAGCAGCGGACGATCATAAAAATCGGCTCGCAGCGTAACAATCACGCGCAGGCGGCTGTTAGTAACGCGGACGGCTTCTAACACCGTATTCAAAAAAGCTGAACGGGAGGCTTCATCGGCATTTTGCGTAAACACTTCTTCAAATTGATCGATAAAAAGCAATAATTCACTATCGGTTGGCAAAATCTTATCAAGAACGCTGGCTAATCCATCGCGCCGCAGCAAGCCAACCAGATTTTCCGGCGGTTTAACGGCGACTTTGAGCAGCGCCGCCGCTAATTCATCGTAGACCTGCGCCCCCGGCATCATCTCGACCACGAACCACGTATCCGAGCCTTCTAATCTGCCGCGCCGTAACGTGGGCAGAATCCCCGCCCGAACAAGGCTGGATTTGCCGCTGCCGCTGGGGCCGACCACCGCCATAAAGCGCGAGTCTTTGATCTTGTTCAACAGGCGTTCTACGAGTGTCTCTCGCCCAAAGAAATCATCTTCATCCGCTTCTTGGAAGGCACGTAAGCCTTTATACGGATTTTCTGGCGCGAGACCGTCATAACCGAGGAACTTCTCGGTGATGGGGATAGTCGCGTAAGGGTCGATTGGGGCGGCAGCGGATTCTGCTGTTTTGCCAAAAATGGCGAGCCGAAAATCACGCGCCATTGCTAAGGTGTTGGGATAGCGCTCCTCTGGTTTTTTCGCCATCGCGGTATGGATGACATCACTCACCTCTGAGGGGAGATCGTCACGTTCAACATGAGCCGAAGGCGGGAGTTCCGTCAGATGCTTCATAATCAGCATGGACGGCGCGGGGGCTTCAAACGGCGGCTTGCCGACTACCAGTTCATACAGCACCACGCCGAGGCTGTAAATATCGGTCTGTGGGCTTAACGTCTGCCCCATAATCTGCTCTGGCGACATATACGACGGTGATCCGGTAACGGTATCAGGCTCATCGCCGTCTTCATCCAGATTTGACGTAGGTTGGAAGATGTCTTTGGCGATACCGAAATCTGCTAAGTAAGCGTTGCGTTCTTCATCCAGCAGGATATTATCGGGCTTCATGTCGCGGTGAATTATGCCGCTGCGATGGGCGACGGCAAGCGCTGCCGCGATTTGATCGAGGATGTGGGCGATTTGCTCCAGCGTGAGTGACCCATGCGCCAAAAGATCACGCAGGCTTCCACCGCGCAGCCAGCGCATAACCAAAAACGCGCCTTCGGGATCACGCCAATAATCATAGAGCGGGACAATATTCAGATGTTCTAACCGGGCGACCAACTGCGCTTCTGCCTCGAACCGCCGGATAAATTCTGGTTGGCTGGCGAACTCTGGCAAAATGACCTTAATGGCGACTTCGCGTTTGACGAGCGGCTGATAAGCACGATACACCGCGCCAAAACCACCCGCGCCAATCCTTTTTTGCAGTTCGTAGCCTTTGATGACCTTGCCGCTGAGATCGTCCATGCTGCCTCATCTTCGTTTGTACCATGACGCTATCGTAGGGGCGAGGATACCTTACCTTGCCCCTACGACCAATAGCTATAGAAAAATCGCTTAAAGCACTTTTTGAACTACAAAATACTCATGAATTATCACCGAAATAACATCACACCCATTGATGAAAATGAAGTCTTTTCAGAGCGACGGGCGAAGGTTAAACGCAAAGGCGCAAAGAACGCCAAGAATCGCAAAGTGTTTTCAGAGCAGACACAAAGAACACCAAGTTATTCGCTCAATACAGAAGCATCACGATTAAAACCCACTCATTTTCAATCCCTCTTCGTGAACTTCGCGCCTTCGTGGTTCAAAACGCTTTTTCATGCCTACTTTACATAGAGCATACTTAAATAGAACCTACGCACTTAAACGCCATTTTCGTAGGAGAGAGTCTCAGACCCTCTCCTACTAAGAGGTCAACTGCATAACTTATATTAAGGCGTTGGAGGCATTGGCGAGGGACCTGGGATAAAAGTAGGGGCAGGTGTATCCGATGCTAATACAAGTTCAGGTGTTGCCCCACCATTGGACACAGGCACAATCGGGCCGCTGATGATGTCACTGCGCGGTGGAACAGGTGTCGCGGCAACATTACCGCTGCCACTGATGGCTTGCAAATAGGCTTGCAAATCGGCATCGCTCGGCAGTTCAAAGACATAGAAATGGTAAAGATCGGGGTCTAGCCCTTGCAGTGTCGTCAGGAAGGCGCGTTCCTCTGCATTGATTGGGCGCAGTGAACTCCATAATCCCTCAATAGCTGTCCCATCTTCATTTAACGGGGCATTCGCAGTAAAACCCGCTGGCACAACCACGCCGCCAACACGCGCATCGCCGGAAAGCGTAATCAATTGAATTGTGTTATCGTCCAAAATCCGCAGCGCAATCGTGGAGCTAATCGCAATTTCCTCGCCGTTCACTTCAACCAGTGTCGTCAAGTTATTGGGTCCCTGAATCACCAAAAGCGGCGGCACAGCAATCGATTCCAGCGCACCACTGTTGCAATCGGCCATTGCAGTACCGGTCTTGAGGGTAAACGACTGCATCGGTGTGCGGCTGGTGGTGTCATAAGCAGGGAGTTCCGAGTAGCCACCGTTAGGCGCTCCCATAAGCTGCGTACTGACCCAACCGACTTGGTTATCGGCAGTGGTGACGCGCAGCCAACTATTATCAGAGGTTAGCGCATCGGCTGTCACTTCTGTCCCTATGCCCAAACTCACCAGAACGGGACTATCGGTGCTGGGGCCGCTGCGGACATTCGCCGCCAAAAGTGCGGTTGCCGTAACACCCTCATTCGGCAAAAAGGCTTGATCGGCGCTCACTTGATTTTCCAGCGTCACGTCGCCAAACATCAGGACGGATAACCCCGGCTCACTGGACGTATACGCCAGCGGCACATTGGCCTGCACATTCAGCGCGGCTAATCCCCAATTTTCGTTTTCGAGATCAAAGGCGCTGGTGCTGATCGTCTGTACTTGTGCCAGATCAATAGTATCTCCGGCAATAGCGAAATCCGGCGCGTCGGTGATGTCGTCTGCAAAGGTGACGCTGGTATTACGGTAGCCATAGCAGGCGGTGGTGGCTTCTTTGCCGACGCAGCTTTCAGCAAAGCTATCAAATGAGGCTTGAATCAAAGCCGCGCAGGCGGTTTCAGTGGAATTCTGTGCCGTCACAACATGGCCTATCCCGATGGATAACACGACTAGGGAGGCGAAAAAGATGATGCGTTTCATGAGGTATCCTTTTGAATTTGCTTTTTACGAGAGGGCAAGGACGATTAAGCACATCATCCCTGCCACATGACATCTCAATTAAGGCCTTCGAGTGGGTGGAGAGATGAAAACCGGTAATATTGGAAGGATAGGCAGCGGATTTACGGGTGCGAGTGTGATGATGCGTGGCAGCCAAGTGGGCGCAGGGGTCGGCGTGGGACCCGAACCTGATATGTCGTTGCCACCGTTGTTGCTAACTCCATTGGTATTTCCGCTGTTTTGCACCCCATTTGATGAACTTCCGCCGGAGACATTGACGATGTCGCTGCCTTCCGCGCCGCGAGATTGTGCAAGCGGAGTCGCTTGGGCATTGCTGGCTTGCACCGCTTCGACGAGGGCTTGCACTTCCGCCTCGCTTGGAATTTGGAGCGCGTAATAATGGTAAATTTCAGGATTCAAGTTTTCCAAGGCTGCGAGGCCGATACGTTCCTC
>DAOTTO010000077.1:0-7330 GCA_034437895.1 Anaerolineae bacterium
TTAACTTTTATGATGTCCTCATCCCCCGACCCCTTCTCCATTGCATGGAGAAGGGGAGAAAAACGGTTCACAATGGTTCTTTAAGTCCCCTCTCTACGAAGTGGGGAGGGGATTTAGGGATGGGGATAGAATGAAAACACTGTCCGAAACTCAGGTTATCTAGGTATTTGTGGATAGAATCTCTCATCAATACACTCTTCCTACTCATCACTCCCTAGAAGCCCTGATAAATCCACTGCGGTGCGCTATCGGTTGTCACGATGATGACCGCTAGGACGATCAAGCACAAAGCCAGCGCGAAGGCATTTTCCCGCGTGAAAAGATGCCGCCGTATCCACTGCCACAACATCATTTAATTTCCTGCGGGTGCAGACTCGCCGCACCATTTCCATGCGCCGTCTTCCTGTACAAGTTGCGAGGTGCCGAGCGGGAATTCTCTGGTTTCTGTGCCGTAAAGCGCGATGATTTTGCCTTCGCACGTCACAATCGTAAAGTCGCCATTCTCGCCGTCGGCTTCGCAGGCCATATCCTGGATTTCGGCATCGACTGAGGCGTAAGAAATCGCCTGCATCTCGACATCAGCTTCCATCGCTGAACACATCACGCCGCGCAGTGCATCGGCATCCCCCGCGATTTTGGCATTCCAGAACGCTTCGACTGCCGCCGCTGGATCGCTTTCTTCGCTGTTTCCCGCGCAGGCCGTTAGTATCAGCAAAAGTGCGCTAAAGCCGACTAAAAGAAATCGGTTCATGTTCTACTCCACATAGTGTTTAACCACAGAGAACACGAAGTACACAGAGGATTAAATTCAATTCTTGGTGTTCTTGGTGGTTAGATTTTTAAAGTTCTTTCGTGATTCTACTTCTGTTTTGTGGTTCCAATTTTGGTGCTATTCGCCGCTGCGGATGTCGCTTAGGATGCCTTCTCGATAGCTGATCTCCGAGAAAACGGCTGTACACTGCTGCCCGGTGGGCGCTTGCGATGAAAAGCCAACTTGCAGATTCGCCAATGCGCCGAGCGTAAAATAACGGACGAGCGACCAAAAACTGCCATCCTCTGAATAATGAATAGCAAACGTCTGTCCGTTACGTGCCACGCGCAGATAGATACTGCTGCCTTCGATGACGACTGAATTACAATCATCGGAAAAGTCGCGTGTGACCACCGAGACAATCATGGGCTTGCCCTGCGGGGAATATTCAAAGCAGGCTTTTGCCCACACTGTATCGCTCTCATGCAGGCGCAGCACACCCGCATCATAGGTTGATTTAAAATCGACGGTGATTTTAGTGCTCAACATAAAATTTTCATCAGGCGGCGTAAACAGGGCAGACGGCGCGCTACTTTTGGTGAAGTTCCCATTGGGATCAATAAACCAGTCAGTGCTTTCGCCAGCGGTGATGGTCAAGTTATCGGCTGGCTCGTTTTTCCAATTCAACGGTAGATTTTGCCAGTGAAGTTCGCCGGGAATATTGGGTAAGGTAAATGTCGTCATCGTATGAACTCCTGTTTTAGTGGAAAAAACGGATTGCCTAATTTATCCGATAAATACTTGAAGATTGAACCACAGAGATCACGGAGAACACAGAGGGGAATTCAATCAAATCTCTGTGCGCTCTGTGGTTAAAAGCATTTAGCGGATGGATCACTGAGCGAATCACGTTCAAAATCCTTTGCGGCACTTTGCGTTCTTCGCGCCTTTGCGTCAAATCTTCTATGTTGGTTGTGACGCTGATTCAGCATCTTACTCCATGCCCACAGCGCGGCGGATTTCGTCCAGTGTCACCAAAACAAGTAAATTTTGCAGGCTGACACCGTAATAGGCTTCCTGTCCGGCGGTAAAATCAATGCGTCCGCCGCTGACTGTCATGTGAACGCCGTCGCCGCCGATGCCATAATTGGGCAATGCCCGCGCCGCCGCCCACAGATTAATCAGCGGCACTTGATAGGTATTGGCGACCTCGATCAAAATCAAATTAAAGCGTAGCGCTTGAACGCGCAAATCTTCATCGGCTTCGTTACTGCTGAAGGTCGTCAAAACTGGGATGATCCCAGCATCAACCGATTCCTGTACGAGTCGTTCCATCTGCTCACGATAGCGCTCGGAATTCAGGGCGCGGATGTCATTGGGACCGAACATCACAATAGCGATGGCTGGTTGACGGATGCGATATTCACACGTCAACGGTGTTTCGCGTGGTTCGCATTGGGCGGGGTCTGCCCAAGCGGGATCAAATAGCGAATAGGCATTCAAGCCGACGCGGGCGGCAATACTTTCCGTTTGAATAAATGGAGCGAAAAAGTTCACTGTCGTTTGCAAAAAATCATAAGCACCCAAATCGACAGGCTGTGTGTTGAGGGGCGTAAGATAATACGTATTGGCGCTGTTGCTGTCGCCAATTTTGACAACCGTTGCGATGTTCCCCATCATTTGCCCGCGATTATAAAGCACCTGCATCGCCTCGCTGATGTGCGGGATGATCGGGGCAGCATAAAGCCGCGCTAAGTTGGGGTCGGAAAGGGCGGTCACATCAGCAGTGGCGACATCCCATGCGGGGACAAGGCTCAGTTGTAATCCACCCGTATTGATGAAGCCCGTCATCACCCAGCCCGTGACATCCTCACCATTCTCGCCGCCGCTCTCGGCGAAGATCATCACCCAATTTCCGGCTGGGTTACGCGCCATCACATTGACTGCGGTTTGTGCCGCCAGCCAGCCCACCGCCGCATACGTATCGCCGGGGCCGGAACGGGCTTCGATGCGTTCCAAAAGGGTGGTTGGGATGGCGACCCGAGGCGACTGCACCGTCGCACGCGGAATCCGTGCTTCAGAGGTCGCTTCCGGCGTTGCCTCTTGAGCGCGGGTGGCGGCAATAAAACCCGCTGCCAGCACAATCGGCAGGGCGATCAAAATTAAAACGCGCAGATAAGGACGGTTAGACATCATAAGCACTTCGGTCTTTTAGACACGTAAGGGTGTAAGGATGTTGAAAGGCGATTGACCGATTATAGAGCATCACCGTATTTTTTCGAGGTTGATACTTTTTCGCATTGATATTAGGGCGCGTAATCTTTTTTGAACCTCCAAATTCCTATGAAATATCATCGAAATAACATCACATCCAGCAATGAAAATAAAGTCTTTTTAGAGCAAAGGGTGAAGATTAAACGCAAAGGCGCAATGAACGCCAAGAATCGCAAAGTATTTTCAGAGCAGGAAAATAGATCATCCCTTTCTCTTTGTGATCTTTGTGCCTTTGCGGTTTGATCCGACCCTAATTGCCTAACGTTTATGCCCGACCAAGAGCGCACCGGGGATGCTGAACGAATAATCCGGCTGCACATCCATCGCCACGCGGATTTCGGCGGGTGCGCCGTCAAACAAGGTCTTGAGCATAGCAACGGAGGCGGACGGTGTCGCCATCCGTGTCACCCACGCATCAAAATTTAGCGGCAGTTCCCATGTAAAGATGATTTCCGCCGTAAAATGTGTTTCCGCCAGCATCGCCGACCATTGTTTAGACGTATGATCGCGGACGTGCGAGGGGTCGCGCAGGAGTTCGGTGGTCTGCAAAAACGTATCCAGCGCGGGGGCATCCCACGCCACAATGTCGCTTAAGAGGAAACGCCCACCCGGTTTGAGGACACGATGGAATTCACTCAACGCAGCCGTCGGTTGAGGCCAATGATGGGCACTGTAACGGGAGACAACTAGATCAAACGAAGACTCTTCAAACGGCAGCGCTTCAACATCACCCTGACGAGTGACGACGTTGGTGATTCCACGCTCTGCCGCCAGCCGATCCACTTGATCGAGCATGGCAGGCGTGAGGTCATACGCGACGACTTCCGCCGCGTGGGGCGCAAAGGCTAAAGCGGTATGTCCTGCGCCACAGCCGGCATCAAGGACGCGCTCACTGCCGCGTAACTGGGCTGATTCCACCATGCGCGTCAAGTCTTCACCGCTGGCATGGACGACACTGGTGCTATAATTGGCGGCGACATTCCCGAACTGCTGCTGAACAGAGGCTTTTACGTCGGTCATAAAAGACGCTTTCGATTGAATAAAGGGCATAATGCGACATTATCTGTGCTGTGGACTGGTTTGGTCTAGGATATGTCCTCTTTTGAATTTAACACACTATAATTATCGTATTTCAAATTGCCAATTTCAGATTAGAAATTAGCTATTTCGCTAATTAGTGTATTTTTGTATTTGACAAAAAGCGTTTAAAACGCTAGACTGTAGAAAGTAGAGTCCGATGCGAAGGTTGAAGATACGACTCAACGAACTCATTAAGGAAAAAGAACAAGAGTGGGGGAGGTCGATCAAACAATATGAGATTGCACAGGAGATCAATGTGCCTGCCAGTACATTGTCTCGTTACATGAACGGGTTTTTAAGTAGGTATGACGGAGAGATTTTAGAGAAATTGATGGATTACTTTGACTGCGAACTTGAAGATATTCTAGTCGTTGAAAAGGAGAACACTTGATGAAAACATTCCTGAGTGCATTCGGTGGGGCAGTGGTCGGCGGGGCGATGACGTGCGCTGTCGTCTACCAGATGCTCAAAAAAAGCCAAATCCCCGTCACCGTCGCAGCGCCGAAAAGCCGCGATGTTGAGGCCATCTCACCTAAACTTAAACAGCATATTGATCGCCGCGAAAACGAAAGTTCTGCCGATTATGAACCCTATCGTACTCCGATGGAAATCGGCAGTGAGTTAAAAGAAATTGTGAAGGAACTTTTAGACGGCGCTCTGACCGAACAAGAGGCCAAACAGATTGCGCTGCGCCTTAACAGCGAAATCGGTTTATTGGCGCTGCAAGCGGAACGGGCAATTAAAGAACTTCAACCCGCCCCCCATTACGAGGATTAAATCATGACCGAGGCCGAACATATCATGTTTGCGCTGGAAAAGGCGCTAGAGTTAATCGACAACCGCGACGCACGGCGCATTATCCGCGACCAAATCCATAAATTGAACGGGCTAGATTTGACCATCATTGATCTTCATGATGAGCTTGAGGAACTCCGACAAAAATACATTTATTTTGATGATTTCCTGCATCTGATTCCCGGCATGGCGGATGATGACGCTGACGAAGACGACCAATAAACGGGCCATATTGAAAGGTAGACCCAAAAGAAATTGGAAAAAGGCGATGGCACACCATGTCCCTGCTATGGAGAAATGAGCATCATCATGAACCAATTAGAGGTGGAAGCATTCGTAGCAAAATTGGCTAATGTTCAGCGAGAGGAGAATTTTGGCTACATTTTTTTCTTCGTTGGCGACGATCATCGTCTGGCGTTTGTGACCATTGGACATTCAGACAATGAGTTTGACAGTGTATCCAATCTTAACCGGGAAGGGGTCTTCCGAGTCAATATCGGCGTAAGCCGAGAGACTTTTAAATCGCTGCTTGGGGATGATGATTCTGAAAACGTTGACTATGCTGTTCTTGATGTTTTCCTACCTCATCCTCATTATGCAAAACAGCATTTTGTTTGCATTCTTAACCCGTCACAAGAAAATGTAGAAATCACGAAAAAACTCATTGTTGAGGCACATTCCATAGCAGCCTCTCGCCTCAAACGTAAAACAAGCCTGTAGTGCTTGCCTCATACCGGGTATCCCCGATTATGACGATACACAAGAGAACCAATAAATCCATTTAATAAGTCTCAGTTTTTATAGGACGGGCGGCGCTCGTCTTTTTGTTTGTCTATTTCCGTGCGGTATAGCGGAGTAGGGCTATAATCATTAAAAAGCTCAATTAAGGGGAAAACAGCATGAGCAAGTTAGCGGGTTTACTGATTATTCCGGTAGCGACCATCGCGGAAGTGACAGGCGTGTTTTTGTGGATTGCACTGACCGAAGCGAACCCATCAAAGGCCGCGTTAGGTCTTTTGGCGCTCATCATTGGGCTAGAGATCGAGCGCATCACCGTTTATATGACGCTGGTGCAAGTGTTTGGCCCTAAGCCGCCGCATAAAAACGCTGTGCCGATTTTGTTCGCCACCGGATTCTTGGAAGCCGCGGCATGGCTGGCATGGCTGGCGATTGTGAATGCCATCGGCGGGACAGCCGGACATCTGATCGGCCTTGTGCTTTTCTCCGTACTGACTCTCGTCGTCCATAGTGTACAGATGGCGTGGTTCGCCAAGCTGCCCTCGTTTTATTTTGTACCTGATCCCAAGAGCATTATTTTTTCGATTATCGAGGCAGGGGCGGGATTTTTGCTGCTGCTGCTTTATCGTGACGGTCAGCACGTCCTCGGCGGGATAGCGATTCTGGTGTGCATCAGCATCGAGCATGTGATGATGGCGACCAAAGTTGATGACGTAAAAGAGCATCTGCGGAGCGTCGGCGCGATTATCTAAGGCGAGACAAAACGAACCCCTTGCAATTTGTAAGGGGTTGGTGATTCGCCGTTACATTAGAGATTACAAATTTACCACCGTTGTAAATAATACATGTCACTGATCATCTAAAGTTGGGAGGTGGTGTTGGCATTGGGTCGAAACCGCTAAATGATTGGTTAAAGATTTCGGTATATGTTCCATCCGCCTGCATTGCACGTAATTCTTCGTCTATTAAATCCCTTAAACCTTCATGATCGCTTGGCAACATAAAAATATAACGCTGAACATCGTTTGTTTGCAGCGGTATAGCTGTTAGTAATGATGAGTTTTGATTTGCTAAGTTCTGAATTATTGCATAATCCGTAATATATACATCTGCAAGGGGTGGGTTATCGGTTAGTGCTTCTACAACTTGACTTCTATTCATAGGACTTACTGGTGGGTTAATTGATGGCTGGCAACGTGCAAGAATATCTGAGGTATTTGTAGTTCCAATTACTGCAATTCTGAGGTTTTTGCCCAGTCCAGATGCTCCAAAGTAGACGCAAGCATCGGAAAATTGTGTAAATGCGCTTGGCATTCCATTCGATTGAGATACATTTTGCGTAACTAAAATTCCTAATATATCTTGAAAATGTACAACCTCTGTACAAATAATGTCTAAATCATCGACACACCTAGATTGTGTATAAGAAATTGCACCTATCACAATATTATAGTTGCCGTTTTTTGCACTTCGCTCTCGGTCATCTATGCCAATACCTGTATAGATATTATTGGTATTAAAATCTATGCCATATTTTCTTTGCCATCGTGTGAGAATTTCTTCCATAAGTAGAATTTGGCAGTCTCCCTAAACACAGTTGGCAGGTACAGAAACAGTCATGAGTACGTCACGAATTGACCAGAGATGGTCAGTAATGCCTGCCGCCATAGCGGGAGATCGTTGTAGCCAACG
>DAOTTO010000078.1:0-4447 GCA_034437895.1 Anaerolineae bacterium
GCGCGATTATATGGCGGATATGGCGCTGGCGCAGGATTTGGAAAATCAAGTCAATGCCGTTTTCAGTGATCCGAATATCACTGACGCGCAAGCCGCTTCCGCCGATTTACGTGCGGAGCGCGATTCTTTACGAGCAGATTTGCGGAGTCGCCAGCCCTTGATGGAGGCGATTTTAGAAGGGCAGGTCGCGGCGGTGCTGGTGGATGAAGGATTCGGCGTGGCGGGGCAGCTTATTCCGCCGATTGCGATGCACTTTACGCAAGTGCCGAACCTGTTGATCGTCTCGCCGCGTGACCAAATCCGGTTTGAGGTGTCGATCAACCTTGACCCGATGCCGATTGACGAGATTGCCGCGCTGGAAGACCGAATTGATACGGCGCAAGATGTCTCCACGCTGATTGTGCCGCTGGGCGGGATCGCGCTGTATCCGGCGATGATTCTGGAAACGTCGAATCTGCGTTGGGCGATAGAGACGTTCTCGCATGAGTGGTCGCATCATTATTTTTTCATGTATCCGCTGGGACTCTCGTATGATTTCATGGGCGAGGCGCGGATTATCAACGAGACGGTGGCGGATTTGTTCGGTAAAGAGATCGCACAGAGCGTGATGGCGCGGTATTACCCGGAATTGGTGACGCAAGCTGAGAATGTAACCGTCGGGACACAAAATCGCGTGTCCGCGCAACAACAAACACCCGATTTCGATTTTGGCTATGCGATGAATCAGACGCGAATGAAGGTCGATCATTATATGGCGCACATCGCTGCGATGGAGCGCAAGCGTGATCTGGCAGAAATCGCCGGAAGCATTGCCATAACAGATGCGTATACAGCGATCACTGATGGGTTGATTGATGAGGTCGAAGCCTATATGGAGGCGCGGCGTGAAATTTTTTATGCGAATGGCTACCAGATCCGCAAGCTGAATCAAGCATATTTCGCATTTTACGGCGGCTATCAAGGTGGAATCGCGGGGATTGGTGGCGAAGACCCGATTGGCCCCGCCGTGCGCGACATTCGGGCGATGAGTCCGACGATTCATGATTGGATCGTCACGCTGCGGAGCATCACCTCGCGGGATGAACTCATCCAGGTGCGTGATGCGATGGAGGCCGAACAACAAGAAGAATTTTGAACCACCAAGTCACGAAGAACACCAAGAAATACTTATTGAGCCTTCTTGGTGTCCCTTGGGTCTTGGCATTAAAAAATATTAAGCCTCAAACACCCAATCTTTGAGTATCCCTGCGATGAGGGCTGCCCGCAGCGGCAAATTATTCAGGACGACATGCTCATGCAGCGCGTGGAGGCCATCGCCTTGCGGCCCTAATCCGTCGAGGGTGGGGATGCCCATGCTGGCGGTGATATTGCCATCGCTGCCGCCACCGCTGCCATCCTCGCGTACCGTCAGACCGTAGCTTTCGCCAATCGCCTTGCATTGGGCATAGGTGCGCTTCATCTGGTCGTTGTGTTCCATCGGTTCGCGGGCGTGGAGCAGTTCCACCGCCACTTTTGCGCCGGGGAGGAACGGCTCAAGGCTGAGGATATTTTCTTGCAAGCCTTCCATCGCCCGCATCGAGAGAAAGCGCGTGTCGATATGGGCGCTGGCGTGGGCGGGAATCACATTGCTGGCTGACCCGCCGCTGACCATCGTGACCGAAACCGAAATACCGTTTTTGAGGTCGTTCATGCTGTTGAGCTTCATCGTTTGCTGTGCCAATTCAACGATAGCGTTAATGCCCTGTTCCGGCGCATTTCCGGCATGAGACGGGCGGCCTTCGATCTTCATCTCATAGGTGGCTATTCCCTTCCGCCATGTTTTGAGTGCGCCTTCTTTGGTGGCGGGTTCCATCACCAATACCAACCCGCACGACGGCGCGACTTCCCGAATCACAGGAATCGAATGAATGCTGCCGACTTCTTCATCAGTAGTCATCAGCACCCAGATCGGGCGGTTGGGCATCTCGCCGCGTTCTTTGAGTCCGCGCAGCGCACTCAGTACGACGGTGATGCCGCCTTTCATATCAATCGCGCCGGGACCGAATAAGCGGCCTTCGTCGTCAATGCGCGGCGGACGTTCGGCTAACGTGCCGATAGGCCAAACTGTGTCGATGTGGATGAGGAACAGAATCGGTTTGCCGGGTGCGGTTTCGTTCCATTTCGCCAGCCGAAAATCGCCCACTTCCGTTTGCGGAATGCGCGTGACGGACGATGCACCGAGCGCGTTAAACTGCGATTCCATATACGCGCCGAGTTGATCGGTTTCGGCTTTGGCCTGCGTAAAACTCTCGTGATTGATAAGTTCGGTTAAAAGATCGACCATTGTTTGTTTTTGGGTCTGGAAGTAAGACAGTAAATCGGACATATTTCCTCTATGGTTAGGCGGGAATAACAGCGATAGCTTCAATTTCGATTACATATTCAGGGCGGAACAGCGCGGTCACGCCGACGAGAGTACTGGCGGGTGGGCTTTGGGTGTTCACATACTCATCACGAATATCGCGCACGATCTGTACCTGCGAAACATTGAGCATAAAAATTGTGAACTTCACTACATGAGAAAAATTCCCGCCGACAGATTCCAGCGCGGCCTTCAAATTCTCGAACACCTGCCGGGTTTGGGCGGCTAAATCGCCTGCACCGACGAGATTCCCAGCAGCATCCATCGCCACTTGTCCGGCGATATAAATCGTGCGGCCTCCCGCCGTTTCGACCACCTGCGTATAACCGCGTGGGGAGGGCATGGTTGCTGGATTGATGAATCGGGTATCGGTCATCTGTTGTTTATCCCGTTATGGAATGCCTGAATAGATGCGTTAGTTTAATAGGCGGTTAAGGCATCGTCAAGCGATTAAAAGTAAAAAGGAATCGCCGCCTCCAAAGGAACACAAAATGCTAAAGCATATATCCCAGATCGGAAGTAAAAGTGGGATAAGCGTAAAGCATATCTGTCAGATCGGTATCACACAGATTATGGCGGATCGCCAGCGCAAATAGGTTAATCACCTCCTCAGCGTGTGCGCCGAGCAGGTGCGCCCCCAAGATTCGCCCGCTGCCTTCTTCTACCAATATCTTAAAGCCTGTATGCTTTTCATTGGTACGGCGCGACGTGTACCAAGCGGAGGTTTCTTCATAATTGACCTTAAACCTTAAGGCCTGCTCCTTGGCTTCTTCTTCTGTAAGGCCGACGGAAGCCAGAGGTGGTATAGCGAAAACAACGCTTGGTGTGGCAGTAAAGTTTGGTTTAGTCTTATTCCCTTCCAGCAAATTACGAGCGACTACTGATGCTTCTGCGCTGGCAACAGGTGTTAGCGGAAGCCCATCGGAATCTGCGGCATCTCCAGCCGCATAGACAGCCGAATTTGACACACTCTGCAAGAATTCATTCACGACTATGCCGCGTTTACTGCGCTCGATCCCTGCTTTTTCTAATGCCATATCATCAATATCGGGGACACGACCTGCACCATGTACCACTAAATCGGCTGGGATAGGCTTTGAGTCCTTCGAGGTATGGATGAGGAACGATTTATCTTTTTGTTCTATCTTCGTGACTTCGATCTCGGTTTGCAGGTCAATGCCTACCTCACGCGAAGCCTCGGATAACTGCTGGACGAGATCAGCATCAAAGCCTTCTAAGGGGCGCTTACCTTTGTGTAAAATCGTAACCTCAGAACCTGCACGTACCGCGATATGCGCGAATTCAAACGAGATATAACCGCCGCCGATGAATACAATCCGCTTGGGCAGTGCGTCCAAATCTAAAAATTGGTCGCTGGTCGTCACAAATTCTATCCCCGGTATGCCTAAATCAACCGGTTTTGCACCCGCCGCAATAACCACATAACGTCCGGTCAGTGTTTCCTCATTGACTTGCAATGTCGTTGCATCGGTAAATTGGGCCCGTCCGTGAAAGGTTGTAATGCCCACTTCTGTCAGTTCTCTTTGGGTTCTATCGGGTACAGATTCGGTAAAAGTGCGTTTAAAACGCATTAATTCCGCCCAGTCAATTTGGACATCCTTACCGGATACACCATTCGCTTTCATGCGGCGCTGCCAATCGACCACTTCCGCCGCGCCAACCAGCACTTTTTTAGGGTCGCAACCGCGCTGCGAACAGGTTCCGCCAAAAGGCCGCGAATCGATAATGGCGACTTTCCAACCAGCCCCTACACATTTTTTTGCCACTGAACTCCCGGCAGAACCCGTTCCAATTACGATAAGATCAAATTGTTTGCTCATAGTCATTCCCCAAAATTGTCTTACAGGACAAATAATCGTCAATTAGCAGTATCGCATATCTGTCATTTGATTTTTATCCCCTTTTGGAGTGCCTAAATAGGTGCTTTTGCTTAATAGTCGGTTAAAGCATCGTCAAGCTATTAGATCAGTCAAGGGTTTTGTTGGGTTGATTTGCGGATGAAGGGATTTTCAAGCAAACGCTCGA
>DAOTTO010000079.1:0-2124 GCA_034437895.1 Anaerolineae bacterium
GAATCGCACTCCGCACGTAAATCGGCGGAAGCGGCTTGCGCGTCAGTGATATTCGGATCACTGAAAACGGCATTGACTTGATTTTCCAAATCCTGCGCCAGCGCCATATCCGCCATATAATCGCGCACGGTTTGGCTGCGATCTTCTTCGCTCATATAGGGCTGTACGCCCCACAACACCTGCGCCGCTTTACTGGCTATCGCGTCGATCTCCCACGCCAGATAATCAAACTGATGATCGCTCGTCATCACGGCGACGGCATTCCAGCGCAAACCCAGCGGAAAGCTCGAATATTGGATGAGCATCAAAAAGAGGAACAGGCCAATCGTCCAGCGCACCGCCCGCCATGCGTGAAAAATCAATCGCCGCAAAAATCGAATTATGTGCCTCAGCATGAGCAATTAGGCGACCACTTCAACAATTACCCGCACTTTACCGCCGAGTTTTTCAAAAAACTCCGTCAAAACATCCCATGTCAACGGAAATCCGGCGCTGTCCGCCGCGCCAATATACATCAGCGTATCCATGATGAGATCGACATTTTCACGCTCTGGAATTTCTGGATCAATTAAGCCCGTTTCTGCCCAATCCACCAACTGCGCCAAAGTGATTTCTTGGTTGAGATAGGCATTTAATTTTTCAAGGATGCTCTTGCTCGTTATCGTCAACACGTTCTTGTCCTGTCTCTAAATAGCGGTGTCCACTATCAACCGGATATTTTTGATGCGTTTCAATCAGCTTATCCGCATCATCGTAAATTTCCTGTACAAAGCTGATCGTGTTTTCGTCTTTATCGACTATTTTAACATATCTGCACCAGCCGAAATCTCTTCCCGGACGCTGCCGCCAGTAGCGTCGTCCACCATCCGGCAAATCCTTCCAATTTGGGTAAGCACGTTCATTCTCTTTGCGTGTCGCCATCACTCCCCTGCTCGCCAGCCGATAACACCATCATCTACACCTGCTTGATGATAAGCAATTGTATATATCGAATTCGTTTCAACATCCAATACCCACAAGGGGCGTTGATTTCGTCCGGGGGCAAGCATGGCTAAAAGAGGTGCTGTCGGTGACCAAGCAATTCCCTCAGAGGCCATCAAACACGTATCAATAATGTACTGGTTTTCAACATCCGCAACATAAACTCTTTGACCTCTATCTACAATTGAACCGCTATATACTTCAAACGCCAAATAACGATTATCTGCGGATCAAGTTAAATTAGGGCTATCGCTATCATGACCGAAGACTGAAATAATCTGACCTTCCTCCAATGTTGCAAAAATCGTGTCTAAAAGATTACCCTCTCGATCATATAGCCATAGACCACTACCGGCGCTAACGAAATAATGACTATTTTGAGACCAATCGACTAGATTACCAAGAATACTCTGTCTTATGAGCTGTCCAGAGGGCAAATCATATAAGCTCATGTGCTGAACGAAACGCATTCCATCGTTTGAAGGAAAAAAAGCATAGCTAGGACTAATATCAATTTCCTAAGCTGTGACTTCTTCTGTAAAAAGATTTACAGTCACAGGATTTAATTCCCGCCATTTTGACCCGGTATAATACACAAATCTTTCATTATCCAACCACACAATTGGATTAACGGCTGTGAATTCGGAGCCGCCATAAAAAAGCACATCCCAGTTAATCCGCCTTTCTTGAATAGGTAAATCTGTCGAATAGAGAGTCAGGTCACCAACGATATACGCCCAATCAACCAAGTTGTCATTTTGAGAAATACTGCCACGCGGTAAAGCATACCATGCACCGTCAGGCGAAAGTGCGCCACCGGGGATGCTATGTGGCGCAACAATATAGGGTACTTCCCGATTACTATTCATTGCATGAAGCCCTGCCCAACCAGTCATCAAAATTGTTCCATCATACGTCCAATTGTCTGGCGGGGTGATCGGTTCGCCGACGCAGCGCTGCACAATAGGCCAACCTTCGGTATCCGGTGAAGATGTGGCTTCCGGCGTTGATTCCTGTGCGGAAAGAATCAGGGGTGGCAAAATGAGCGTAAGCATGAGGATAAAGAGCAGGCGGGTTTTCATGAAAGTGGCCTCCGACGATCAAACGGTAGTTTGAGTGTATATCGTCTGGCGCGGATTGTCG
>DAOTTO010000080.1:0-17805 GCA_034437895.1 Anaerolineae bacterium
AAAACAAAAGCTAATTTTGCACTCATACGTCTATACTGACCTTACTATTTCTGGAAACAAAAAACCGCACCAAAGAGGGCGCGGCTTCTTCAACCACTGGTTAAGTTAGGCATAAGCCCAAACTTACGCTTCTTCAACTTCGATGATCGTCTCACCACGATACGAGCCGCACTTGGGGCAAACGTGATGCGCGACATGATAGGCACCGCAGGTTTCGCACTTCACCAGATGCTTCAATGACAGACCGTCATGGGCGCGTCTTTTGTCGCGGCGACTGCGGGAGACTTTACGCTTTGGTAGGGGGCCCACAGGCTACTCCTTAAAAACTCAATTGAGGACAAATTCAAGACGCGCATTATAGTGGTCAATCGGCCTTAATGTCAAGCCGAACCGCCTAGCGCACCGCAAGGATTTGCCCAGCAATCTCCTCTAATGAGCGTGCTTTACCCCGTTCCCAAGCAGCCTCCACTACGTTGGAGGATATATCGCTTTCTAAATCGAAGGCCATGCGTTCTGCTTCATCCTCAAGCGCGGCATCATTTTCAGGATGATATAAGACGAATGCCAATAATTCTAAGGTTTGTTCATTTTTCTTATCTGCCACATAAAGACGCGCAATCCCCATTAGCGTGTGCAGCGCAAGCACCGTGAATCCGCCTGTTACGGTTTCCGATAGGGCTTGCCGATAATTGATCATGGCATCCTCGTAATCATTGAGCATTAAGTCCGTTGCGCCGAGTGAGTTCAATACTTGGATCACACCGGATACATCCTCAACTTCCTGCCGCAATCCCAAGCAACGCTGAAAATACTGCCGTGCTTCGACATAATTTTTGAGATCAAAAGCGACCTCACCGAGCTTAAAAAGCGTATTTGCCATACCGTGCTTATCGTCTGCGTCCATCTGCGATTGCAAGGATAGGAGAAGCTGCTCCTGTATCTTGATCTGTGCAGACTTATCCTCATTGGTCGATTCTGTTTTTGAAACCGACCCCGCCATCCCCCACTGACCGCCAATCTCACGAGAAATCGCAAGACTCTGCTGATAAAGCTGCTTCGCTTCTTCTTGTTCGCCTAGATCATACGCAATGTTGCCCAAGCTGTTGAGTGATTGGGCGATACCTGCCTGATCGTTAATCTCACGATACAACGTGAGACCTTTCTTATAATAGTCACGCGCCCGTACATATTCATTCAAGGCATAGGCCACATCACCCAACGCTTTGTTGGAACGTGCGACGGCCTGTACATCATTAAGCTGCTGCGCGATCATCAAACTGCTGCTGTAAAGCCGCTGTGCTTGATGATAACCGCCAAAACCGAGATAGGCTTCCGCTTGGCGATGTTGCAAATAAATCCGGCGTATCAGCACATCTTTTTCGCCCAAAATACTGCGTGTGGTCAGCATCAACGCCCGTTCAAGAAACGAGACCGCCTCTTGATAAGCGCCGCTGCGGAGGGCTTGTTCGCCTGCCAGCGCGACATAATGTTCTTCTTTAGCGACATCCCCCGCCATCCCCCAATGATAAGCTAAGGCGGCGGCTCTTTCAGTATCCCCATAGAGCAGTTCTATCGCCTCTGCAACACGGCGGTGCATCCGTTCTCTTTCTTCATCCGTCAAACCTTCTAAAACGCCATCGCGCAGCTTGTCATGGGCGAAGCGCCATCCGCCATCCAGCACGTCCAGCACCGCCGCGTTAGCACAATCTAGCAACCAGCGATTCAGATCAATCTCCGGCCCGATGCTCCGCAGCAGAATCAAATCCTGCTGGCGACCTATGACGGCAGCCAATTGCAGCAGTTCATGAGCATATTGGGGAATATGCTGCAATCGCCGCTGAATAATGAGGCGCATCCCCCCTGCGAATACATGCTCCGGCAGCGTCATCTTCCCAATTTGATCAAGCTGTCCAGCTTCCTCCGCCAGCGCCCGCACAACCTCAATCAGAAAAAAGACGTTCCCTTCGGTCTCGCGTTGGAGCAAATTGAGTACCTGCGGCTGGCGGCCTACCTCGCCCAACATCGCCTCACTGAGTTCGCCGATCATCTCTTCCGTCAAGCGATTCAGCTTCAACATAGGAATATCAGGCAGTAGCGACGGTAAATCCGGGCGCTCATCGTCACGATAGCTAGCGATAATCAGCAGCGGCAGATTTTGCGCCAACTGCGCCAACTGATAGAGCAGCACTAGGCTTTCGCTGCTTGCCCAATGCAAATCTTCCAGAAAAATCACCACGGGATGCTTTTGGTCTTGCAGCATCGCCTCAAGCACCTTCAACAAGCGCCCTTGCGCTTTTTGTGGATCAAGTTCGGCAGCTTCTTTAACATGCTGATCGCTTAACGTTACCGTATCCGGCGCGAGCAGTTTAATCAGCCCCGCGTCGGTATCTTCCAATTCCGTCAGCAGCGGAATCCAACGAAATACACCGCGCCAAATTTGATAAGGCAGTTGCCCTTCGCTGACGGACTGCCCACGCATAACAATCGCACCTTCGACCATCGCCAATGTGCGAATTTCATCGACCAAGCGCGATTTCCCTACCCCGCTTTCTCCAGCAACCAGCCATGTACTGCCATGACCTCGACTTGCTTGAAACAAGGCAGTTGAAAGTTGATCGATCTCCGCTTCCCGCCCGACGAGACGCGCCGCTTGCAAAAAACTTTCACGGGTGGCGACGGTTTCTAGGGGAATGTTTTGTTCAACCGCTTTGCTTAAGGCAGCTAACGCCTCATTCGCGCTGGAATAACGATCCGGCGGTTCTTTTTGCAGCAAGCGTTGCAAAACTATCGTCAGCGGCAGTTCCAGCGCCAACAAATTAAAATCAGGAACGCTGTAAAGAACGTGGTTCACTAACGCACCAATATCGAGTAAATCAAAGGGATATTTTTCCGCCAGCAGCTCAAAAGCAATCATCCCCACCGCGTAAAGATCAGAGGCTTCCGTCGCGGAGTTGCCGATGAGGACTTCCGGCGACATATAGGCCAATGTGCCAGCCGTCGCGCCGCTGTCATCATGGGCGTGGTCGCGCATGACCGAAAGCCCAAAATCGAGCAGTTTGACCTCATCATTAATCACCAGCACATTGGCGGGTTTTAAGTCGCGGTGCAAAATGCCGCGTCGATGTAAATAAGTTAGCGCTTGCAGCATTTGGGCAATTAAGCTGATTTTAAGTTCAAGCGGACGGCCCATCCCCGCATCCAGAACGGTTTGGGCATGTTCAAGCAGTTCCATCGTGAAATAAGGCTGGCGCTCGCCATCAAACCCATAATCTAGCACTTCAATCACATGTGGATGACGTAACGAGGCCAACAGCTTAAATTCTTGGGCGAGGGCAAGGCGAAAATCCCCAAGATTATAGCTGGAGGAAAATTCAATTGTATCTTCAGGATTAATCACCCGTTTAAGAGCAACTTGCTGCCCTGTAAGACGATCTGCCGCACGATAGACAGCGCCCATCCCACCGCGACCGAGCAAACTATGCAGTTGATAGCGTCTGCCGATAATATTGGTATTGGAGGAGGTTGGGGCGAGCATACGTCTACATCTCCGTTAGAAATTTCCCCGCGAGTATAACACTTTAGGATAAGGTTTAACCGAAAAGTTTATGAAATTTTATATCATTATAGTGATAACTCTGGATTTCAAAGCGTAGGACGAAGTTTTATCGATCATTCAAACCAGATTCAATCGGTCTTCAAAGCATTTATTAAGGCATAGAGCGAGGTATAGTCCTGACTTTCGGTGGCATAAGTCAATTTCCAAATTTGAGGATGCGCTTCCCCTATAATTTCAACGAATGGCGCACTTATCCCCGCCGACACAATGGCGATACCAGCCCTTTCCATCGCTCGTGCTGTCCATAAGGCCGCCATTCCTGTCCCTTTAAGAATAACTTGACGTTGCAGACGGGTATTCAGCCGAAATGAGCCTGTTTGCGGGTCAAATTCAACCCCTTCACTACGGAAAACGGATTCAAATGCACCGCTGAGGATTAAATCTTCGGGCGCACCCACTTGTAAAGCGCCCTCCTTCGGCAGCAGCCAGATTCGATCTGCACTTCGCAGCGCTAAATCGAGATCGTGCGTGGAAAGCAAAATAGCTCGTCCACTAGAACGCGCCAGACCACGCAATACTTGCAATATCTCGACACGGCGCGGTAAATCGAGAAAAGCGGTGGGTTCATCTAATAGAATCAGGGCAGGCTCTTGCGCCAATGCCCGTGCGATCATCACTTTTTGGCGCTCACCATCGCTTAATTCATGCACATTGCGATGCGCCAGATCAACCGCGCCGACGGATTCAAGCGCCCAGCGAATCATATCCTCATCATAGGCACTTAACCGACCAGACCAATCGGTATAAGGATGGCGACCCAAGCCAACCAGCCCATAAGCCGACAGCATCCCAATTTCGACACGCTCCGTCAGCACAATGGCGAGACGTTTGGCTAAGTCGCTAGGCGGCAGCAGAGCCACATTATCGCCCATTAAAAGGACGATGCCCGACAGCGGCGGCTGCATCCCCGCGATAGTTCGCATCAAGGTCGATTTTCCCGCGCCGTTGGGCCCAATCAAACACACCAACTCCCCCGGCAAAAGCGACACGTTGATATTTTCGGCGACAACACGCGGCTGCCCACGCGCCGATTTATAACCAATTGTCAGCGCGTGGGTTTCAAGAATCGTCGTTTGATTGTCGGGCATCTCTACGGGTGTGCTGTCTATTTTTATGCCTCAGTGCCTAAAAACATCTGAATTTTTTCCATCAATTGGGGAAATTTGATGGGCTTACTCTCATATTCATCACATCCTGCCGCCAAACATTTTTCTCGATCTCCGGCGATAGCATGGGCTGTGAGCGCGATAATCGGGATATGTTTGAGATCAGGATTAGCTTTGATCTGACGAGTCGCCTGCCATCCATCCAGTACGGGCAAACTCATGTCCATCAGAATAAGCGCTGGTCGCTCACGCTGTGCCAGATCAACGCCTTGTGCGCCATCCGTCGCAATAACGATTTCATGTCCACGCCGTTCTAAACGCCGCGAGAGCATATCTAAGTTCATTTCGTTATCCTCGACGACTAGAATTTTTGCCATAGTTGTAAATCTCCTTAATTCCTGTCGTTTTGTCGTCCAATTTGTGTGCGAACCAATGTACTCAATTCGTTGAGAAGTTCGTCACGGTCATAGGCATGTTTGGTTAACACCTGCTCCACATAGCCGTTGAGTTGTTGACGTTCTTCAGCGCTCAGGTCTTTCGCGGTAACGACAATTACCGGGATTGTTCGCCAATCCACATTTTTTCGCAGTTCTGCCACAAACTCGAACCCGTCCATATTGGGCATCATCAAATCAAGCAGGATCAAGTCCGGCACTGTAACGCTGATTCGCTCCAGCGCTTCTAGGCCATCTTGGGCTTCTTGCACCTGCCAGCCTTCTTTTTCCAGCGTCCGCACCATCATTTCCCGGGTTTCAGGGTGATCTTCTACGATGAGAATCTGCCCGGAAGAGCGTGTATCATCTTCTGTACGACGATAACGACTGAGTAAAGTGGCAAGCTGCTTACGATCAATCGGTTTCGTCAAGTAGCCCGATGCCCCTAATGCAAAACCGCGATTACGATCATCCACAATCGTTATCATGACGACAGGAATATCGGCTAAGATCGGATCCGCTTTTAACAGTGCGAGTACCGACCATCCATCCATCCCACTCATCATGACATCAAGCGTAATCGCATCCGGCAAGATTTCCTTTGCCATTCTCAGACCTTCCGCCCCATCGGAAGCAACCTCCACCATAAATCCTTCTCGTGCCAACGAGCGAGATACCAATTCACGCACGAAGGGGTCATCATCAATGATGAGTACTTTGCCAGCTTTGCCTGTCGTCTTAAGAGGCCGCAGATTGATAGGTATTTCCCGCGTAGCAATCTTCTCGTTTTCCGCTTGGATCACTTGCACAGGCAAGATCGCGGTAAAGGTCGTCCCTACGTCGATCATACTCTCAACAGTGATATCGCCGCCCATCATCTGGCAAAAACGGCGGCTGATCGTCAGCCCCAAGCCCGTCCCACCATATTTACGTGTGGTAGAAACGTCAGCCTGCGTAAATTCTTTAAACACCGACTCCATCTGCTCATGGGTCATGCCAATGCCTGTATCCGACACCTTAAAGACGATCCATTCACCCTCGTCAAGCACACGGCGGACGGAAAGGGTAATTGTACCAGATTGCGTAAATTTGGTGGCATTGCTCAACAAGTTAAAGAGAGTCTGTCGCACCTTAGTGGCATCGGCATGGAGCAGCCCCAAATTTTCACCCAATTCCATCTTGAGCATATTCTTATTCTTATCGACCAAGGGTTGAATGGTCGTGATGACATTATCCAGCATTTTCTCAATATCAAACGTCTCAAGATAAAGCTCCATTTTTCCAGCTTCAATCTTGGAAAGATCAAGGATGTTGTTAATCAGATCAAGCAGATGACTCCCTGCCGAGCGAATCTTAACCAGATCAGGGACGATTTCGGTATACCCCATATCATCCGCATCTTCTTCCAGAATTTCGCTGTAGCCGATAATAGCATTCAAAGGTGTGCGTAATTCGTGGCTCATATTCGCTAAAAACGCGCTCTTAGCACGATTAGCCGATTCAGCCGATTCTTTGGCCTTCTGTAATTCGCGCTCAAATTGCTTGCGATCTGTTATATCGCGTGCCATGCAAGAGACCCCAGTAATGAGGGTGTCGGCACTGACAATCGGGTTATAAGAAACTTCTATATCCACCGCGACATTCGGGAATTCAATCCGTTCCTCTAAGATGAAACGCTCCCCATGTAAAGCACGCTCATAATTTGTTTTCCATTCCGCAGCGACTTCCAACGGCAAATACGCCAAAATGTCGCTGCCAATGTGCAACTCATGACCATAGGTTGCCTGAAAAACCAGCTTAAATGTGGAATTACAGGTTAATACGTGATAATCACTATCGACTGACCAGATCGAATCCTGCGTATTTTCGATGAGGGCGGTTAAGTTCGCCTCGGTTTGGTTCAGCGCGGATTCTGCTTCTTTTTGTTCGGTGAAGTCGCGTGAATTAAAGACAATGCCGTTGATGGTCGGCGCATTGGTGAGATTATTGCCAACGGATTGCAGAATCCGCCATGAGCCGTTACGATGCAAAAATCGGAATTCAAGCAATCCACCTAAACCGCGCTTCCGCATCAACATCGTCAGATGATCGACCAAATAAGCCGAATCTTCGGGATGGATAAAAGCAAAAAGATTTTCGCCCACCAATTCCCCAGCACGATACCCCAAAATACGCTCTACAGACGGACTCTGATAACGGATAGTGCCGTCCTCGCCAACAATCGTAATCAGATCGGAAGCGTTTTCAATCAATAATCGGAACTGCTCCTCGCTACGGCGTAGGGCGGCCTCTGCCTCTTTACGCTCGGTAATATCGCGGAATGTCCCAGTATAAAAATTTTCTCTGCCAGCGGTAACTTCTGTTACCAACACTTCCATCGGGAAATAAGACCCATCCGCCCGCCGTCCAACAATCTCTCGATAGGAAGTCGCAGAAGCCAAATCACTTAGCATCCGATTCCATAAATTTAAATCGGTTGATTTACCTGAATCATCAGGCGATTGCAGCAGCAGCGAAACCGGCTGACCGGCCATTTGTAAACGGGGATAGCCAAAAATCGTCTCGGCAGCTGGATTTATCGTCATCACAGCAAGCGCATCTTTAGAAAATGTGATGATTCCGTCCATCGCGGTACGCACAATCGATTCAGTGCGCGTGATCGCCTCTTCCAGCGCATCCATCACGGCATTATAACGGTAAGCAATCTGCCCCACTTCGGTAAACGGCTCGACAGGTACACGCAGGCTCAAATCGCCAGTTTTCGATTGTTCATCCATCACCGTAAAAAAATCAAGTAATTCAGTCGTCGCGCCATGTTCAGAAACGTTCAACCCGCTTTGCTCATCTTCGACAGTGACACGAATCGGGAAAAATCGATCAAAAATTTTAAAGAATAAATAGTTGATGCCGAATGTCCAAACACCCGCCACAACAATGCCTAATAACTGGACGGCGATTTGCTCAGAGCGCGATAAACCCGTATTGAGCAGCGACGAATCGCCAAAAATACCAACCGCTAATGTTCCCCAAATGCCTGCGGCTAAATGTACGGGAACAGCCCCTACTGCATCATCAATCTTGAAACGCTCCAATAAAGAATCGGCAACAAGCATGACTAGGCCACCGATCACGCCAATAATCATCGCCTCAGTGATGCTGACTGCATTGCAATTGGCCGTAATAGCAACTGTGCCAGCAAGCGTACCATTAAGCAGCAGATCAATTTCGGCACGTTTGCGAATCAGCCATCCAATCAGCAGCGTACCTATCATCCCGGCAGAACCCGCAATCACTGTATTCGTGATAATGCGGACGACATCGGTATTCACGGCTAAGGTACTGCCTGCATTAAAGCCGAACCAGCCAAACCACAACAAAAACACACCTAATGTCGCCAGCGGAACATCTGAGCCGGGAATCTTACATGGCGGACCATCTTTAGGAAAACGCCCGGAACGCGCACCGATCAGCAACAGAATAGCCAGCGAAGTCCAGCCCCCCATACTGTGGACGACGCTTGACCCCGCGAAATCTCTAAAACCCATTTCAAAAAGCCAACCGCCACTGGTCGCACCGGGCTGTAACCCATTCCACATCCAATGCCCCAAAACGGGATATACCAACACCGAGCCTACAGCCGCCATCACCAGATAAGCGGAAAAACGCACACGCTCGGCAATCGCGCCGGAGAGAATCGTGACAGCCGCCCCACAAAACATCACTTGAAAAAAGAAAAAGGCAAAAAACTGCGTCCGATCTTGGGTCAGGTCGCCAAAATCCGGCAAAAACCCATCCGTGCCGAATAAGCCACCCGCAGAAGCGCCAAACATCAAGCCAAAGCCCACCACCCAATACAGAATCGTCGTCAAGCCGAAATCAGCCAGCACTTTCATGCCTGTATTGATGTTATTTTTGCTTCGGGTCAGCCCAGTTTCCAGACAAAGAAACCCGGCCTGCATCACAAAAACCAGCGTTCCGCTGATAAGCACCCAAATCAGATTAAGATTGAACGTTAAATTTTCCATAAGCACCTTTTACAATACAGCATCCTGACGCATAACGATTAAGGTAGCGATGTTTTAATACAATAATCCCTTAAGCGCGTTGGCTTCCATCTCTATATCCTTTAAGGCCTCTTTTTGAGTCGTGCTTAAGGCTGAATCACCTAAAAGCTGTTCTAATTGCTCCAAGATTGCTGCTACGGGTATCCTTAATTGTTCCATCAAAGCGCCATTGAGGAGATCACGACTGCGCTTTTTTTCTAGGCTCGCACCCACCCGCGCTTTGAGCAATACCGGGTTAAATGGTTTAAAAAGATAGTCTTCCGCCCCTAACTCAATGCACTTCACTACGCTGTCCAAGTCATCCACTGCCGAGATCATAATCACTGGAATATGGCGGAGATTCTCATCTCCTTTAACGCGCTCTAAGACCTCATAGCCATTCATCTTAGGCATCATAATATCGAGCAGCACCAAATCGAAATTATGCTCGGTCATCATTTCTAAAGCGCGTACCCCGTTTTCTGCCACAAGCACTTGATAACCTTGTCTTTCCAGCCGACGCGACAGCATATCGCGGTTCATCTCATTATCGTCGACAACAAGGACTTGCACTTCACTTAGTTCTGCCATTCAGCACCTCTCCCACAGAAATCCGCACACGGCAGACTCTCTTTTTAGCCTAATTGATTGCGGTACAAAATAATTAATTTTTCTAACTCCAAATTGTCAGAAAACACCCTGCACAGGTTAATTTTTATGATAAACGATGATCTTAAGCCTTATCCTAACACGGATTTAAAAACTCAGCTTGTGAGTAACTTAACGAAAAAAGCACAACGACCTATAGCGGCTATAGGTCGTCGTAAAAACGCTAAAAATTAGGAAATTTTTCAGATTATTTCATGCCAGTAGTGGCGATTCCTGTGGTGATATAGCGCTGCAAAACCGCAAACACCAGCGTAATCGGCAGCAGCGTTAAGACCGTCATCGATAAGATTAAATCCCACTGCACCTGCAATTCGCCTTGGAACGAATTCAGCCCGACTTGCAATGTAAAATATTCGCTGCGGCTTAATACGATCAAAGGCCACAAAAAGTCATTCCAGCGCCACATCACCGAGAAAATCGTCAAGACCGCCAGCGCAGGCCGCGCCAACGGGAGGATAATTTGTAGGTAAATGCGCCATTCACTCGCGCCGTCAATCCGCGCGGAATCAATCAGTTCATCCGGGATCGTTAGCATATACTGACGAAGCAGAAAAACACCCGTCGGGGTCGCCGCGCCTGGAACGATCACGCCGAGTAAATTGTTGTTCCAGCCGATCTGCGTAATCACCAGAAATACAGGAACGAGAATCACCGAAAGCGGCACCATCAGCGTGGCAATCGTGATAAAAAATATCGTATCGCGGCCTCGAAATTTGTATTTGCTCAATGCAAAGGCCGCCATGCTATTGACGAGCAGAGTCAGAATTGTTGCGCCGATTGTGACGACCACGCTATTGCCGAAATAAATCCAAAAATTAAATTTTTGAATGCCATTGCTGTAATTCGTCAGCGAAAAATTAATTTCTTCGACAGGTTTGCGCTGGTTAATGTTCACACGGATGATTTCTTCCGGGTTGGCAGGATCAATCATCTGTGCTTCAATACCTACCCGCCGCACCTGAGCCAATTGACGCACTGTGCCATCTTCCAATGTCACGTCATACAGGTCAAGCGGCTCATCATAGCCTGGTACTGCTACCGTTTCTTGGCGATAGGGAAAGAAGCGCGGCGGGAACTTACTCAATTCCGCCGAGGATTTAAACGAAGACATGACCAACCAAATGACTGGCCCAAACATAATAATTGTACCCAGCGACAAATAAAGATACGTGAAGATGTCACTGATATCGAGGCGGCTTTTGCCGTGTGTACGGGATAAATAATCACCAATTGCATTCATAATTTTTGCTCAATCTTGATTTATTCAGAAATCGCGCTCGACCGCCCCAAGCGAAGTTGAATGACCGTAAACGCGAGGAGCGCTCCTGCCAGCACCATCGAAGCCGCCGCCGCCAAACCATAATTACTGGTCTGGTTCGCGAAACCTGTATCATAAATATACTGCACCATATATTGCGTTGCTGTTCCGGGTCCGCCACCTGTAAAGGCGTACACTTGGTCAAACACCTGCACCGCCCGAATGAGCGACAGCACCAACACCACCATCATCGTGGGCATCAACAGCGGAAACGTCACGAATCGGAACGCATCCCATCCATTTGCGCCGTCAATATCTGATGCTTCGTAAAGTTCCGCCGGAATCGCCTGCAAACCTGCCAACAGAATCAAGGTGTAAAAACCCATCTGTGACCAGACGCTAATCACCACCGCCCAAAAACGCGCCCATCCCGCGCTTAATAGAAAACGCCTCGGTTCTTCCCCGAAGGCGACTAATAACGCATTCAGCAGCCCATCTTGCTGAAGAATCCACTTCCAGATGAGGGCGACCACTACGGGCGATAGCAGCACAGGATAGAAGAAAATGCTGCGGAAAAATCCACGCCCGATGATACGCCGATTCAACGCCAACGCCGTAATCAGCGAAATTAAAATCATCAAACCGACCTGCGTAACGACGAAGAATATTGTATTGCCAATTGCACGCCAAAAAAGGTCTTCCCGGCAAGAATTAGCGATCAAAAAGTTTTCGCACTCAAACAGTCGTTCCAGATTTTCCGTCCCCACAAACGGACGGTCTTGAGGAAATAATCGAGTGCCGCCCGTAAAGGCATAATAAAAATTGAGCAGCATCGGCAGCAAAATAAAAACAGCAAAAATCAATAAGTTCGGCAGCACAAACACGTAAGCCATACCGCGTATGCCAATCCGTTTTTGCAATGGCAGCATAACCGCATCAATAATGCTCAGGAAAAACTCAAAAATGCTGGAAAGCACCCGCGAAATCGGATTACGAGAATAAGCCTTGCGCGGTTCAGAGGAAGAGGCCAATCGTGCCATAAAAGTCGCTTTTTAAAAATATTTAATGGGATGAAAATAACCTTCGGTAAAGAATTGCAAAAACAGGATGTTTTGTAAGGGCAAGGTATGCCTCGCCCTTACAAAAACATATCCGATCTTACTTATTAGGAGCGCAATCTACTGCGCCGCTGCTACCGCTTCATCAATCGCAACTTGAACGCGCTCAATAGCTTCATCAAGCGTAAGTTCGCCGAGCATCCATTGTGTCAGGCGGTCACGCGTTTCGTTGAAAACGACAAACCCAAGCGGGCTGAAGTTCAATTGATAGGCTTGTTCTTGGAATTTAGGGATTTCCGCCACGAATATGTTCAAAGCCTGTGCCGCAGCTTCAGACTCGGTTTCGTAGGCGATACCCGCTTCAGCCAAGCCAGAATGACCTGGAATGAACAAAGTGCGGGCAGAGAATTCGCCGAGGACATCTTCTTGCACTAAATATTCCATGACACGAGCGACTTCCGCCGGATGTTCAGTCGCTGCAAATGCGACTAGTGCCGCGCCGCCGGGCATACCCGTGCTGCCGCCGTCGCCAGTCGGATTCGGGACAGCTTCCCAATCAAAGGCATCGCCGATGTCGTTGGTGAAGCGTTGAATCTGCCAACTGCCAGACATATAGAATACCAATTGGCTGTTGATAAAGTAATCGGCTGCCGCTGCATACGTGCCGCCGGAGCCGAGCCAGACTTCCGCCGGGGTAATTCCTTCATCATGCCAGCTCTTGAGCAGTTCGGCGAAAGCGCGATAGCCTTCAGTATCGACTGTGAAATTGCCTTCATCATCGAAATAAGTCGCGCCCACGCTCATCGCGGGACCAGCGAAACGATGTCCACTGCGATCAATCGCAATCGCATATTGGGTTTCGGTTGCTGCTGCGACTTCACGGGCAACATCTGTCCATTCTTGCCAAGTCACTGCGTCGTTTGTGTCGCTGAGGACTTCGATGCCTGCTTGTTCAAACAAGGTACGGTTGATATACGGCCCGGTCACGGTGAATTGTGTCGGGAAGCCATAAATGGCATCGCTTTCAGCATCATCACGGAAAGCCGGCAGCACAAGCGCGAAATTGGCATCCCAATAATCGGCATCTGCTAGGTATTCGCGCAGATCAAGGTAGTAACCAAAATAGGGCGTAAAATTGGTGATACGTGCCATATCGGGGGCTTCACCCGCTTGCACCTGTACCGGAAGCTGCTGCTGAATACCGTCACCATAGTCAATGGTATCAATCACGACAGTAATATCGGGGTTTTCAGCTTCAAAGCGATCCAGCAAATCACGTAAGACTTCACCTTCATTGCCATCGTCGTACCACGTAATGCGGAGTTCAACCGCATCCTGTGCGCTTACAGAGGTTGCGATCCCCACTAGCAGCACTAACAAAATTAAAAGACCCAACTTTTTCACAGCAAATTCTCCTGATTTCTAAAAAGGTTGTTTGTCTATTCGCAGCATTTTTGCATTAGGGACTTGCTTCTAACCCAAAATACACCACAGGTAGATTATGGCTTGAAATAATCATCCTCGCAACTAAATTTAACCATTTAGAATACGCCCATGTTTTAAATCCAGTTTGAGAATTTCACCATTATGCTCAATCGCCATTGTCTCGTCATCAATCAATGTCTGGGTATAGCTATTTTCATAATGAGGAAAGTCATCCCAATTTTGCGGCGAATTACCGACCATAAGCTGCCCTTCCCAACCAAAAACAAGCTGCTGATTCTCTGGCGTTGTCCATGTCACCTGTAGCCCTTCAACTTGGGGCGTGTGGCGCATCACATTTTCGCGGAACTCCGCAAAATCGCCATCTTCCACCCCGCTTCCGACATGGCAAATCCAAGCATGGCCTCCGCCTCGGCTGCGAAGTTCTTGCCCGGCATGGCGGCTTGTTTCGGTCAAAACGAGTTCGCCATCGCCCCACAGCGCGATATAGCCATCCCCGACTCGCGCAAACACCCACTGGCCTTCAATTTTGACTTCCTCGAACATCGCCGCCGGAAAATAAGCATGGCTAAATCCGAGTCCGACATTTTCTTCAAACCGATACAAGCAAATCACGGTTTTATCAACCATCCCCACACGCGGCAGCCGTGCCGACCCCGACCAAAAATTCGGCCTTGCGTTGCCGTGTTCTTGGCTATTGCCGGGATAAGTGGTAAATACAACCGCTTCTGGACTTAACGTGGCCTGCCAGAGATGCTCCTGAATCCCAAATTCGCCGGGTTGATAATCAATCGCGGCAGAAAGCATAGTGTCGGGTGTTTTGCGCGTGATGGTGCGGACATCCCATGAATCACCGCGCATATCAAACTTAGGCCGAAATGAGGCGAAAGATCGCGCCCGTGTCACGACTGTCTGCTCAACATCCGCGCCGATTCGCTGAATCACTTCTGGCACTTGATAATTCTTCACTAATGCCAAGAGTCCGGTAGCGCGGGTTTCCCCATTCAGAATACCCATCCCCCAACCGATCCGCTGTAAGTTTGAGGTGTTTTCCACACGGGCGGATTTTAACCCAGCGACATAACAGCGTCCGTGCGTACTGCCGTGCGTCCCACGATACGATTGACAAGCAATCATGAAGAAAATTTTGTGCAGCAGTGCAGTCGCCATCTCGCGCAACCGAGCGCTATCCGCAAATTCCACCAACGCTAGCATCGCAAACGCATCGAGCGTCATGTAGGCGTTGGAATCCCACTCGGAAAAACTGCCTTGTAAGCGCCGCAAAATCCAATTTCCGATGCACGGACGGTTGCGTTCTTTTTGCTCCTGCCCGGTACGACCACTATTGACGAACACCCAATCAGGCCAGCGCTGCCCCGCCAGATAAGCCGTTACTTGAAAAAGAATTTGATGATTCTCAGTAAAGTAGCACATCGCATCGAGGCCGGGTTCATCCAGCCAGTATTTGAAGTTACGGAAGGCGGTTTCGATCCGCTCACGATCTGGGGAATGAATAACGTCTGAGTCGCCATGTTTATACATCAGCGCCAACAACCCAATTGCATAAAAATCGGCACAATCACAACGATTTTCCATAAACTCACACGCCAAAGCAATCGCTTCGGAAGGCACATGCCGGATTCGCCGCAGTTCCAGCGCTGCCAATGCGGAGGGTACATCATAGGGCATATTAGCGAGATGATCTAACGCCTCATGACGGCGCGATTCATAATCCCCATAAGGTTGATGACTGTACTCATTTTTCGCCGCCCAGATTTCGCGGTGCAGGCTCAACGGTGTTCCATCAGCAGGACGAATGGTCAGCGTGAGCGTATTTTCACCGGGGATACCCGACATCGACTCCGCCACTTCGGGCGTAATCGGCAGTTCAGCGCTTTCGCCGGGTGCGAGGGTGATGGTCGCTTCGCCTTTGGGCAGCGTGAGTGTGTTCAACATCGCCCAAGGTGTTTTAGGAACAGGAAGCCCAATTTCGGCTGTAAAGGTAAACGATTCCGGCGCAGACGCATCAAGCGATACTTTTCCGGGCAGATTCGGGAACGCAAACTGTTTGATCTGCAAATGGGCAAGGCTATTTTCGGCCTGATGCCACGCCTCGGCTAAACCATCGCCCAAAGGCAAACACACTTGAACGGAAGGATTTCCACTAAAACGCAGGCCAAGCGCTAGACGCGCCTCGCGCCAACCCAGCATTTCCCCATGTAGACAAAGGTCATTCATTCCCGGCTTGAGCTTCAGCGTCAGGGGGATAAATTGCAGCGCGACATAACTAAAGCGCTTCTTGAAGTGCGTTTGCAGCTTGCCATTCAACCACACCCGCGCCGGGCCAATCGTCAGCAGTTCAGCTTGCACAGTGACCGCTTTATCGACTTGCAAACCCGCATAAAGCCAGCCCTGCATCAAAGTCGGATTAAAGTTGAACAAACTAAAATCAATCGCTTGATCTTCTTCCGCCGCACTGTAACGCCACGGCTGACCAGCGACAGCGGGTGCATTTAAGTGCGGGCGCTCCCCCGGCTCCCAAGTAAATGGGGGCAGTTTATTGTAAATCCGCAGTTTGATACGGTTCGACTCAGGATGCCACGCCCAATAATTCAAAATCCAACGATTGCCGGCGCCAAACGGTGTACCATCCGGCTTAATTGACTCGTGAAGATTTTCCAGCGGCGATGTCACCGTCCCACAGGCCAGCCAATTTTGGATTGCGCCGCGTTCCGAAAGCACATAAGTTGCGAGGTTAAGTTCTGTCATACGACCTCAAGAAAACTTAAAAGAATTTTCGGCTATTCTAACGCAGGTTAGAACATTCGACGGTAGACCATTCAAACTTAACACGCGCATTTCGGCACATCGGCATATACTGGAATTGATCTTTTGTTTTAGGGCTTAAGGATAGAATTTATGCTTTCGATTGTTCACGCCTGCGCGATTGTTGGGTTAGAGGGTTGCATGGTGGAAGTGCAGACCGATTTTAACCCGCGTGCCGGAATCCCCACATTTACGATTGTCGGCCTGCCAGACAGCGCTGTAAAAGAAAGCCGGGAGCGTGTTCGCGCCGCCATAAAAAACAGCGGCTTGAGTTTTCCCAATAAAGGCTACGTGGTCAATCTCTCCCCTGCTGACCTGCCGAAACACGGCCCCGCTTATGATCTGGCGATTGCGGTAGGCGTGCTGGCGGCAACCGACCAGATTCCGCTGCCTTCCCTGCCAAAAGCGATGTTTATCGGCGAATTATCGCTTGACGGCAGCATCCGCCACGTCAAAGGCGCGATGCCTTTAACCTATACGGCCTATCAAGAAGGCTTCGAGACGGCCTACGTCGCCGCCGAAGATGCGCCGCAAGCCGGACTCGTCAGCGGAATCGAAGTGATTCCGGTGCAGTCGCTCGGTCAACTCGTCGAGCATCTTTATGGCTTGCAGCCGATTCGGCCTTATCGACACGAAGCACTGACGGTCACTAGCAGCGACAACCTGCCAGACGGCATTGTCGATTTCGCCGACGTAAAAGGTCAGCAGCACGTCAAGCGAGCGCTGGAAATCGCGGCGGGCGGCAATCATAATATTTTGCTTTCGGGTTCGCCGGGTGTCGGCAAAACACTGCTTGCGCGGGCGATGCCGGGGATTTTGCCACAGTTAACGTTAGAAGAAGCATTAGAAGTCACCCGCATTTATTCCGTCGCCGACATGCTCCGCAGCGACCAACCGCTGATTCAAGCTCGCCCCTTCCGTGCGCCACATCACACCATCAGTCAGCCCGGTCTCATCGGCGGCGGCTCGATCCCCAAACCGGGTGAAGTCAGCCTCAGCCATCGCGGAGTCCTTTTCTTAGACGAAATTGTGGAGATCGGCAGCAAAACATTAGAAGTGCTGCGTCAGCCGATTGAGGACAAAATCGTGACGATCAGCCGCGCCAAAGGCAGTATTACTTTTCCCGCCAATTTTTTACTGATCGGCGCGATGAATCCGTGTCCATGTGGTTATTACGGGGATGTCGTGCGCCCTTGCACCTGTTCACCAACCATGATTACGCGCTATCAAAGCCGCCTATCGGGGCCGCTGCTGGATCGGATTGATATTCATCTCGATGTGCCGCGTGTGGAACACGACAAGCTGATGAGCGATGAGCGCGGCGAACCTTCGGCAAAAGTGCGGGAACGGGT
>DAOTTO010000081.1:0-3639 GCA_034437895.1 Anaerolineae bacterium
TAAGCAAGATCGACTGGTCAACATCGAAAATACCATTTCTTTGAACAGGCAGTTTGCATCTGTTGCATCCGATCTAAAAATTTATTTGACCTTACAGGAAAATTATGTTATATTTGTGCCTGAACCATAAAGACCACGCGCTTTAACGAAAATAATCCGGGGAAACCCCCGTATCCCACGAAAATCCTGAACCTATGGTGTGTCTGCTGCCCGCCCGCGCAGACCGGATTTTACCCTAAATTAGGTGGACATTTGCTCTGATCTTGCGTATGACTTATTTCGCGCTGGATCGCACCGCTATTGAAACCAAAAACTAACCATGAACTGATTATTTTTTTTATTTAGATACCCCCAAAATATGAAAGGAGGCCGGCGGCACGACGGTTTATTTATCCTCGCCGCTCGACCAAACACTATGGAAATTGCTCAACTCGAACACAAAACTTTAGACGAATTACGCAGCTTAGCACGGGAAAACAGTGTCCCACGCTTTAGCCGCTTGAAAAAACAAGACTTGATCCTTGGCTTGCTGCGGAGTGAAGCTGAACGCCGAGGCCATAAATTGCGCGGCGGCGTGCTGGAAATCGTCGATGATGGCATCGGCTTCCTACGGGCGGATAAATACCTTCCCGGCCCCAATGACATTTACGTCAGCCAATCGCAGGTCAAGCGTTTTAATCTACGCACAGGCGATATGGTTATCGGGCAAGTGCGCGATCCTAAAGACTCGGAAAAATATTATGGCCTTTTACGGGTCGATGCCGTCAACGGGTTAAATCCTGAAGAAGCCAAGCAGCGTCCGCATTTTGAAGACCTTACACCAATTTTCCCCCTTGAACGCTTTAATTTAGAAACCAACCCGCGCATTTTATCGACTCGTATGTTGAATTTAATCGCGCCGATTGGTCGCGGACAGCGTGGGCTAATTGTGTCGCCGCCGAAAGCGGGTAAAACTACTGTCCTCAAGGATATTGCCAACGCCATCAGCGAAAAGTATACGGATGTCCATCTCATGATCGCCCTGATTGGTGAGCGTCCAGAAGAAGTGACCGATATGGATCGCTCGGTAGATGCGGAAGTGATCGCGTCAACCTTTGATGATCCGATTCATCAGCATGTGCGCGTGGCGGAAATGGCGCTGGAACGGGCGAAACGTCTGGTCGAAGTCGGGCGCGATGTCGTGATTTTGCTCGATAGCATCACCCGCTTGGCTCGCGCTTATAACCTCGTCGTCCCTAGCAGCGGACGAACCCTCTCCGGTGGTCTTGATCCTTCCGCGGTGCAGCCGCCGAAACGCTTTTTTGGTGCGGCGCGTAATGTTGAAGAAGGCGGCAGCCTGACGATCATCGCTACCTGCCTCGTCAATACAGGCAGCAAAATGGATGATGTCATCTACGAAGAATTTAAGGGTACGGGCAACATGGAACTGCATCTCAACCGTAAGTTGCAGGAACGCCGTATTTTCCCCGCTTTCGACATCGAACAATCCTCGACCCGGCGTGAAGAACTGCTGCTGGGGCCGGATGTGTTGCAGCGCGTGTATACCCTGCGGCGTATGTGGAGTCATCTGGCAGAAAACGAAAGCGTCGGGCTGGTGGGCGCAACCGAGCAACTGCTGAATAACTTCCGCCAATATGAAACGAATGAAGAATTCTTGAATACGCTCCCCGGAACAAGTTCCAGCAATGGACGCGGGTTTTAAGCGACAAGAGTTCAACATAAACCGCAAAGGCGCAGAGAAACGCCAAGATTCGCAAAGAAATTGATGCGGCGCTCTAGCGAGACGCTGAAAACATCAACACTCTCGACTCAATCCGTTTTCTGATATACTGTGCGCCATATCGTAATCAGTGGAGCAATAAGAAATAAGCAATGATTGATGTAAACCAACTTCGCAAAGGCACGACCTATCTCGAAGAGACCGATATCCTTAAGGTCATCAATTACACCCATAACAAGACGGGGCGCGGCGGCGCGACGATTCGCGTTCAGGTTCGCAACATGCGTACCGGGTCTACGTTTGAGCGCACGTATCCTTCCGGCAACCGTGTGCAAGACATCCGTATGGATCATGTCGAGGTGGAATACCTCTATGGCGACGATGAATTCCTGACCTTCATGGATACCGAAACTTATGAACAGCCGCAGATGCGCCGCGATGTCTTTGGCGATGATCTGGTTTATCTGAAGGAAAACATGCGCCTCACCCTCAACAGCTATGAGGGCGAAATCATCGATTATGAACTGCCGACCATCGTTGATTATAAAGTTACCGATTCTGATATGGCTGTCGCTGGCAACACCGCCAATAATCCCACCAAAAAGGTCACTGTCGAAACCGGACTTACGGTTACAGTGCCGATGTTCGTGAACGTGGGCGATACTATTCGCGTCAAGACCGAAGACTCTTCCTACGTCACCCGCGTCTAGTGCCTGATGATCTGACATCGCAAAGAGCGCACCCTAGGATGCGCTCTTTTTGATTCAGATTCCCGCAAATGTCTATTTAACCTCAGTTTTGGATAGCGTACTTTGATTAACTTTTGTGATGTCCTCATCCCCCGACCCTCAGCCATTGCATGGTGAAGGGGAGAAAAACGGTTCGCAATGGTTCTTTAAGTCCCCTCTCTACGAAGTGGGGAGGGGATTTAGGGGTGGGGATAGAACGAAAACACTATCCGAAATTCAGGTTATTTACAACTCACCCAGCACAGCGGTTAAGCCGTCGGTCACGATGGATAACAAATCCGTCGCATCATTGGCGAAAAGCCCTACGAAAATAAGCTCTTGATCGGGCAGATAAAGGGCAATCGCGCTAAATCCGATAACGCCTCCAGGATGACCAACCGCTTCTCCCCAAGATGTTTGGTATTCGTTTAATCCGAAGCTGTAACTGCCATCTTCCCCCGTATCTTGGAAGTTTAGCAGTTCCTGCATCGACTCTTCGCTCAATAAAGTGCGTTCTTGCAGAAGTGCCTGGTAAAAACGGGTGAGGTCGCCTGTTGTGGAAACCAGCGCCCCATCTCCTAATCCAGCCCCATCGTTGTAATCCCGCACATCGACCAGTTCCCCACTGCCATCTAAATCAGAGTATCCGTGAACAATGCCATCGGGCAGGTCTTCCTGAATTTGTGTATACGTGTTCTCTAGGCCAAGTGGATCAAGAATCCGCTCACGCACCAAAACATGCAGCGGTTGATCGGTGGCGGCTTCGAGAACAAGCTGCATCAAGACAAAATTGGTATTGGTATACCGGAAAGCACTGCCCGGTTCAAAATAGGCTTCTTTGTCATACGCATAGGTCAGCACTTCCGTGGCTGTCCAAAGATGCTGCGGCTCTTCAAGAACAGCGTTAAAGAAAGCGTATTGGAGATATTCGGGAATGCCGCTCCGCATACTCAAAAGCTGACGGATTGTTGCCGTTTCAGCATTGGGTAAATTTTCCACAAGGTCGGATGGCAGCCACATGCTGATGGGGTCATCTAATGTAATGACTCCTTCCTCGACCAATTGGAGCGCGACCACCGCGACAAAAGTTTTGGAGGTGCTGCCGATGCGAAAACGGCTTTCAAGAGTAGGAGGGGCATCTTCTTCCATATCGACGCGACCCGCTGCCGCCGACCAAGTGCCGTCCGGTGT
>DAOTTO010000082.1:0-8715 GCA_034437895.1 Anaerolineae bacterium
AATCTGGAAACCTCTAAAGAGGTTAAAGAACCTTTTTACTTAACCCCTTCAGGGGTTTTTAAACCCTCTAGCTGGCAGTTTTGAACTGCCAGTGTCCAGTGATTTGAGTGTCTGCGTAACGTGAGTTAATAAATTTCCTAATGCTGTGTTTAGTTGCGTGATAAAACGGACATCTTTTATTGCGACTCAGAGGTCGAATTAGGCGGATTGTTCAGTAAACGTTGTGCTTACTTTAGCTTTATGCTATCTTACGTTTCGTGAATTCCTTATAAAAGATGGTAGGTCTCCTTGTCATCCAAAATAGCGCTCCTCATTGATGCCGAGAATATATCTTACAAAAGTTTGCCACTTATTCTTGAAGAAGTTCCTCTTCATGGTCAGCTTGTGGTGCGGGCTGTTTATGGAGATTGGGAAAGACCCAATTTGCAAAAATGGCATGAACTTGCTGAGAAAAATAACTTTAAAATTAGACATCAGACTAACGCTTCTAAAACAAAAAATTCATCGGACATGAAACTCATCATGGATGCTATGGAAGTACTTTATCGCACGCCGATAGACATTTTTTGCTTGGTGACCAATGATGCCGATTACATCCCCCTCTGTGATAAAATTCATGAATCTAAGAAAGTCGTCATTGGCTTAGGCTACCAACACGCATCCGAGGCATTTATTCGCGCTTGTGATAAATTTATCTTCATGGGACGTGGAGAATTACCTGCCGAATCATTACTTTCAGTACCCGTTGAAGCACCCGTCATTCTACCAAAACAACCCGCACCTCCAAAATCAAACGATCAAGCTGTCATAAGAAAACTCCTAACAGACGCATTTGCCAAAGCACCACAGGATGCCAATAAATGGGTCGCATTAACGGCGCTTGGTTCTACGCTCCGCCAAGTACAAGCAGACTTTCAAACAAACAGTTATGGACATGCGACTCTCACTAAACTCCTGCAAAGTATGCCCGATTTTGTCGAACTTGGTAACGCTGACAAATCAGCACGGCTTAAAAGCAAGATCACGCCAAAACAAGCAAAGCTAAATGATCTGCAAAAACTTGTGTCAGAAGCATTTGCCAAAGCGCCGCGGGATGCCAATCGATGGGTCACGTTATCAGCGCTTGGTTCGGCACTTCTTCAAGCGCAACCGGATTTTCAAACAAGCAGTTATGGACATGCGACTCTCACTAAACTCCTGCAAAGTATGCCCGATTTTGTCGAACTCCAAGCGAATGGCACTGTCAAATCTGCCCGGCTTAAAAACTGACGTTACGCAATATGCCACACCGGATTCAAAACCCCGCGCTAAACCCAAGATTTAAAACCTCTGAACTGGAATTTATCCATTCTTGAGCAGAAAAGAGGAAAAAGTCGCGCAAATGGATAAAGTCGAGAATGCGATAACAGGCATTTCCCCGCCGCAAGCCGTTGACAAATCCATTCCCCTATTTATAATATGTGACCATCTCAAGTGTTCCAAATTTCACGGGAAAATCCAACGCATGTTTTGTTCAGCTAAGGTTATGGCGATGTGTTGTCACAGATCACACTGCGGCTGTAGCCTGGACGTGCGTATTTAACGTTTTTCGTTAATTGAGTTCAAAATCGCGCTCTGGCTTACAGCCAGGGCGTTTTTGTTTTCTAAGCTATTGGGGGGTTGATGTGGCAAAGATCAGCAACGAGAAAATTAAAGCGGAAAGTCGCGGCTTGCGCGGCACATTGGGCGAAGAAGTGGGCAACAGCCAGCGCTATTTTACGGATGAAGCCGAAAAGCTGCTGAAGTTTCATGGCATTTATCAGCAGGAAGACCGCGACGAACGCAAGATTGACCGTAAAGCCGATCATCACCAATTTATGATTCGCTCTAAGCTACCCGGAGGCCAACTGACCCCAGAGCAGTACATCGCCCATGACGATCTTGCCAGCAGTTATGGCAACGGCACAATGCGAATCACGACACGCGAAGCCTTTCAACTTCACGGTGTTTTGAAGGACGATCTCGCCACCACAGTACGCGATTTGAACCATGCCCTCGTGACGACGCTAGGGGCTTGCGGCGATATTGTGCGGAATGTGATGGTCTGCCCCGCTCCGACAGCCGATCCGCAGCGCATCGCCGTGCAGGAATTCTCCTTTAAACTCACCGAAGCGCTCTATCCACGCACCAACGCCTATCATCAAATCTGGCTGGATGGCGAGCAGCTCATCGACGATCATGAAATCATTGACCCGATTTATGGCAGCACTTATCTGCCGCGCAAATTTAAGATCGCCATCGCTTATGCCGGCGATAACTGCGTGGATGTATATACCAATGATGTTGGTTTGGTGGCGCTGTTTGATGAAAACGACGAATTAAGCGGCTTTAATCTGTTGGTCGGAGGGGGCATGGGCATGACCCACGCCAACGACGCGACTTATGCGCGGCTGGCGGACGAGGTTGGTTTTATCAGGCCGGAACAGGTCATCGAAACCGTCACGGCGATTGTGACGATTCACCGCGATTTTGGTGATCGGGAAAATCGCAAACATGCCCGCCTAAAATATATCCTCGAAGAACGCGGCGTGGATTGGTTCCGCGCTGAACTCAGTACCCGCGTGAATTTTCCCATTCAAGCGCTGCGCCCGATGCCAGCGTTTGAGGTTTACGATCATCTGGGCTGGAACGAGCAGGGCGAAGGACTGTACTTTCTCGGCATTCCGGTAGAAAACGGGCGAATCGTTGATCGTGGCGACTATCGGCTGCGTTCTGGCTTGCGCGCTGTGATTGAGCAGTTTGGCCTCAACAGCCGCTTGACCGCCCAACAGAATATTTTGCTGACCGGAATCGCGCCGGAAGATCGCGCCGCCGTAGATGCGCTCTTGGTAGAATATGGTGTCCGTCGGGTGGAGCAGATCAGCGCTGTGCGTCGTTCCGCATTGGCTTGCCCCGCCATGCCGACATGCAGCCTCGCCATTACTGAAGCCGAGCGCATTTTCCCGCAGGTGATTGACGAATTAGAAGACACCCTTGACGACTTGAACATCGCAGATGCGGCGATTGTCGCCCGCATGACAGGCTGCCCTAATGGATGCGCGCGGCCTTATGTCGCCGAAATCGCTTTTGTAGGGCGCTCACTGGAAAAATACAGCATCTTTTTGGGCGGAAGCCCGGTTGGAACACGGCTGGCGCGGCCTTTCTTGGATTTAGTTCATGTGCGCGATCTCGTGCCGACACTGCGCCCTTTGTTGGCCTATTACGGCGATGAACGAGAAGAAAACGAAGCCTTTGGCGATTTCGTGATGCGCGTCGGCTTGGATGCGCTGCACGATCTTGCCACAGCCGAATCGTCGGGAGCGTTGGCTGGTGACTAATCCCCAATCGCTCATCCGCATCGGCACACGCGGTTCAGCGTTAGCGCTGCGCCAAACCGAACTTGTAGCGGAAGCGCTGCGAGCGGCGTGGCCTGATGTGCAAATCGTGACGCAAATCATCACGACGATTGGCGACCAAATCACGACGATTCCACTGCCAGAAATGGCGCGGTCAAGCGGCGGCGAAGGGGTGTTTACTTCCGGTCTGGAAAAAGCGCTCTTAAGAGGCGAGATTGATCTTGCCGTCCACAGCCTAAAAGACTTACCGACGCAGCCGACCAGCGGCACGACACTCGGCGCGGTGCTGGAAAGGGGCAATCCGGCTGATGTGCTGATTAGCCGCGCAGGAGATACGGTGGCTCAACTGCCCACTGGCGCAGTCGTCGGGACGAGCAGCCGTCGGCGTGCAGCCCAGCTTCTGCATCAGCGACCCGATTTAAAAATCATCGATATTCGTGGCAATATCGATACACGAATCAACAAAGCCCTCGCGCCGGATGGCGATTATGACGCGATTTTGTTGGCTGCCGCCGGATTGGAACGGCTGAATCGGCTGAGTGTCGCTTCAGAAATACTACCGCTGGAGGTCATGCTCCCCGCGCCGGGGCAAGCAGCATTGGCGGTTCAATGTCGGGATGAAGATCAATGGCGCGATTTACTCAGCCCGATCAATCATGCCGCGACTTATGCCGCTGTCACGGCGGAACGGGCGTTTTTGCGAGGATTAGGCGGCGGATGTGCTATGCCTGTGGCGGCCTTTGGCATTATCGAAAATGGAGACTTGCATCTACGCGGACGGGTGATCGCACTTGATGGGTCGCGCCAGATGGATGTCAGCGGCATTTATCCCATATCTGATAATTCAATCAGCGCCGCAGAAGGGACTGGCCTCGCCCTTGCCCAAACCAGCATAAATCAAGGCGCATTGGAGGTGTTATGATGGAAATTTTTCAGGAGTCAGATCGACCCATAAGCCGCACATCGCTGCAAGGTAAGCGCGTCGTCATCACACGGGCGGCGCATCAAGCCCAAGAATTAACAGCCTTGCTGCGTCAGCATGGCGCGGTGCCGTTGTTATATCCCTGCATCACGATCAACCTAATCGAAGATTTTTCTTTGCTCGATGCAGCGCTGATTCAAGTTGCTAAAGGCCATTATGACTGGTTGATTGTCACCAGTGCCAATACCCCGCCCATCCTCGCGCAGCGGATGCAAGCCTTGAACCTTGCGACTACCGCTTTTTCTAAAGTGAAGATCGCAGCCGTCGGCTCGGCTACAGCAAAAGCTGTCGAAACCTATCTCGGTGTAAAAGCCGCCGCGCTCCCGAATGACTATCGCGCCCAAGCCCTCGCACGGGCGATTATCCCACAAGAAGGAATGCGGGTGCTGCTGCCGCAAGCTGAAATCGCCCCGGCGACGCTCGTAGAGGATTTGCACTTGATGGGCGTTTATGTCGATAAAATAGCGATCTATCGCACGACAGCCGGGCAAGATGGCGTTAATTTATCGGCGCTGCTCCGGCGGCAGGCGGTGGATGCCATTATCTTTGCCAGTTCTTCCGCCGTGCGCGGTTTTGTGGAGCGCATGACCACCGAGAATAACAGTCTGCCAGATTTAGAAGGCATCGTCATCGCCTGCATCGGCCCTTCCACGCGCCAAACCGCTTTGGATTACGGCTTAGACGTGACGGTTATGCCGTCAGTATTTACCTTAGAAGCGCTTGTAACCAGTTTGGAGAACACTTTTGACAATCAATGAAAAAATCCGCGCCCATTTAGGGACGAGTCACGATTCGCCCTTAAAGAATGACGAAACCCTCATCGCCCGTCCGCGCCGGATGCGCCAATCCGCTACGCTGCGCCGTATGGTGCGCGAGACGAACCTCGCGCCGTCCGATTTTATCTATCCGTTGTTTGTTCAGGATGGCGATGATCTGCATACACCGATCACGGCGATGCCGGGGCAGTTTCGCTATTCCGTCGATCAACTACCCATGCAGGCACGTCAGATCGCCGCGCTTGGCATTCCAGCCGTGATTTTGTTCGGCATTCCCGATCATAAAGATGCACACGGCAGCCAGAACATCCACCCTGACGGCGTGATTCCCCGCGCCATCCGCGCCATTAAAGATGCCGCGCCGGAATTAATCGTAATCTCGGATATGTGTTTTTGCGAATATACCGATCATGGTCACTGCGGCGTAATTAATCAGCCGGACGAAGCGCACTTTACGCCGTATCTGCCGCTGGGTTATCTCCTGAATGACCCCACGCTCGATTTACTGCGGCAGGCATCCGTTGTCCATGCCGAAGCAGGCGCGGATATGATCGCCCCATCCGGCATGATTGATGGCGCGGTGGGGGCGATTCGCGGTGCATTAGATGAAAGCGGCTTGCAGCATGTCGCCGTGATGAGTTATGCCGTTAAGACCGCCAGCGCCTTTTATGGCCCGTTTCGTGAGGCCGCAGGCAGCGCTCCGTCTTTTGGGGATCGTCATCAATATCAGATGGATCCCGCCAATGGGCGCGAGGCGCTGCGTGAAGTCGCGCTGGATGTCGCGGAGGGTGCAGATATTTTGATGGTCAAGCCGGCGCTGCCGAATCTTGATATTTTGAGCGCGGTGCGACAGACCTATAACCTGCCGACAGCGGCCTATCAGGTCAGCGGGGAATATGCCATGCTCCACGCCGCCGCCGCCAATGGCTGGATTGATCTGCGCCGCTGTGCGTTAGAGTCGCTCATCAGTATTAAACGGGCTGGCGCGGATATGATCGTGACTTATTTCGCCCTTGATGCGGTCAAATGGCTGGAAAGTTAAAACGACTTGTGTATAGATGTAAAACCATGAAATTTATTCAATTTTCTTAACCGTCTAAACGGAGCGAGGACACCAAGTATTTGAACTTAAATTCTCCGTGTTCTCTGCGTCTCTGCGGTTAAATCTTTTTCCAATTTCTTTCGCAAGTCTATTTATAGTAGCGAGCGCGGAGGTATTGTAGGCCGTTGTCGTCGGTCATCTGCCCAAGCGACGCAGTAGCCGAAGCCGATGGAGGGATCCGCCACAGCGTTATAAGCCTCAAAGGGACTGCCGAAGGGGTCATAGCTGGCGAGGTACTGCAGCACACCCGCACTGTCGGTCATCTAGCGCAGTGAGCCGAGGCCGTCCATGCCATAATAACGCCAGCCAACCGAGTCGGCTGGGGTTTAGGTCGAGCAATATTTATTTTCTCGTAGTGCATTTTGAGCGTCTTCGGGGTATATGTCTTATGACTTTAAAAGCCATCTGACCCAAACGGAGATGATTCATGAATCTACTACCCACGAATGTGCTGTATTACGGCGAAGACAAATCCCTGCCCGCACGAATCCCGCTGCGCGCTGGGGCGCTTTCGATGATTTTTGAGGAAGGCGATCTACGTTATATCCGCCTGAATGACCGCTTGATCTTACTGCGGCTGTATATCTCGGTACGCAATCATAATTGGGATACGGTTCTGCCCGTTATCAGCAATCTGGAAATTGAACGCCAGCCGGACTCCTTCACCCTTCGTTTCCGCGCCGATCATCAGAAGGGCAATATTCACTTCGGCTGGAACGGTACGATTACAGGGAATAGCGACAGCACCCTTACGGTTGAGATGGATGGCGAAATCCTCTCCACTTTCAAGCGCAATCGCATCGGCTTCTGTGTGCTGCATCCATCGACCCTCGCGGGGCAGGCGTGTGTCATCGAACATACCGACGGCACAGTCGAAAATGGTATTTTTCCAGATGACATCGACCCGCATCAAGCCTACTTCAATCTGCGCGTGATTACACATGAGGTCATCCCCGGCGTTCAGGCCGAAGTCCGTATGGAAGGCGATGCTTTTGAGATGGAAGATCAGCGCAACTGGTCGGACGCATCTTATAAAACCTACTGCACGCCGCTGGAACGCCCTTTTCCGGTGGAAGTAAAAACAGGCGACAAGATCAGCCAACGGGTTCAAATCAAGCTGAGTGGGGATATTCCCGAAAGTAGCATCGAATCCGACGAAAAAGCTGCATCGCTGCATTTTGAAATCGGCGAGGTCATCGGCAAGCTGCCTGCGATTGGCCTCAGCGTAAAATCGGATGTCAAGCCTTTAACCTCGACAGAGGCAGATCGTTTGGCTGCGCTGAATCTGGCCTACATCCGCTGCGATCTTGCGCTGGATGCCGCGCCAACCGACCTCGAATCGGCCTTGAGTCAACTTAGTTACCCCAATCTTGAGTTAGCGCTGCACGTCACCGATAACGCCGAGCAGGAATTACGCCAATTTCGGACTCTGCTGGACAAAGCGAAACCCGCCGTCGTGCGCTGGCTGATCTTCCACAAAGGCGATAATTCGACAGATGCCAAATGGGTGCAGCTTGCGCGACAAATTTTGGGCGACACTGCTGCCCAATTCGGCACAGGATCGCTGACCAACTTTACCGAACTCAACCGAGAGCGCCCCGACACCGCAGCGCTGGATGTCGTCGCCTACGCCATGAATCCGCAGCGCCACAGCTTCGATAACGCCGCGCTGGTCGAGACTTTGCCCATACATGGCGTGACTGTGCAAAATGCGAAAAAATTCGCGGGGAAAGCCGGAGTCGCCGTCGGGCCGGTGACGTTCAAAGGCGGACTCAATCCGGTAGCGACCAGCCACGATGGCGATGAACACCCGAATGAACTTCCGGCGCAGGTCGATGTGCGGCAGATGTCGCTTTTCGGCGCGGGCTGGACGGTGGGCAGCATCAAATATTTAGCGGAAGCTGGCGCGACAAGTATCACCTATTATCAAATATTAGGCTGGTTGGGCGTGATGGAAACCGAGTCCGGATCGCCGCTGCCGGAGCAGTTTCGTTCCATCCCCGGCGGCGTGTTCCCCGTCTATCACGCGCTGGCGGACATCAATGCCTACGCCGCTGGACACGTCCGCAAAACCACCTCAAGCGACCCGATAATTGTGGAAGGAATCGCGCTTGCGCTGAATCATGATGTGCGTGTCGTGCTGGCGAACTTCACAGCGGAAACGCAGCGCGTAACCGTTACGGGCATACGCGGCGCGGCGCGGGTGCAATCGCTGGACAAAAGCAACGCCGAATCCGCCATGCGTGAGCCGGAAGCCTTCCGCACACAACAAGTCACCTTCATGCAGGCAGGCATTGACGGTTTAGGTTTAACAATCGACCTGCTGCCCTTCGCCCTCGTGCGGATTGACAGCAGACAATAAATTAGGACTTTCGCTTACCTCACCCCCCGGCTCCCTCTCCAATACTTGGAGAGGGGGAGAAAAACGCATCTTGAAGTCCCCTCTCCATGCAATGGGGAGGGGATTTAGGGGTGGGGTAA
>DAOTTO010000083.1:0-2323 GCA_034437895.1 Anaerolineae bacterium
ACTGGCTGCATTAGCAGCAGTAGCTAACAGTGCGGTCAATGATCGCCTAAAAGTCGCTGGATTTAAAACCGAAGTTTTAGGCGAAGACTCAATGTAAAAATAATGGGTTCATCCATATAATGAAAACGAATCCATCTCGCCCAAGCAATAACGAAAGTCCTCATGCCAACCATTAAAGATGTAGCGCGGGAAGCGGGCGTTTCTATCGCCACAGTTTCTTATGTCCTGAATAACAAAAGCACCTCCATCAGTGCAGATACCCGCCGCACCGTTTTGGAAGCGATTGAGCGCATCGGCTACATGCCGAATGTGACGGCACGTAATCTCAAAGCCAACCAGACCAAACTAATCGGGTATGCTTGGCATATCCTCCCGGCGGATCAGGTCAATTCTGTCATGAATGACTTTACCTATTTCTTGGCGCAAGCTGCGGAAGCCGCCGGGTATCATATCCTGACTTTTACGCATGGGTATGATAACTGGCAAGAAGTTTATGATGACCTCATCCGTACCCGCCGTGTCGATGCTTTTGTGTTGGCAAGCACCCAGCGTGACGACGAGCGCATCCAATTTTTAATGGAGCGCAAGTTTCCCTTCGTCAGTTTCGGACGCGCTAACCCGGAATGGGAATTTCCCTGGGTGGATACTGATGGTGAGCGCGGCGTGGCGGATGCGATGGATTATCTCGTGAACTGTGGGCATCAACGCATCGCCATGATCGCCTGGCCCGAAGAATCGATTTCCGGCGCTTTCCGCGTGACGGGATATGAGGATGCCCTGCATCGGGCAGGGATCGTTGCACGTCCCGACTATCTTTGGCGCGGTGAACACAGCGTCCAAACGGGAAAAGATGCGCTGATTTATTGGTGGTCGCTGCCCGCCGAAGAACGCCCAACCGCCATCATAACCGTCAGCGATTTAAGCGCGATAGGCGTACTCAACGAAGCCGAAAATCTTGGCATTCAGATCGGTCAGGAACTCGCCGTGATCGGATTCGACGATGTGCCGTTGGTTCAATATCTGCGCCCTGCCCTCACCACCTTGCGCCAGCCTATCCCGGAAATCGCCCAAGCATTGATGACGATGCTGCAAGCGATTATCTCCGAAGAAACGCCTCCTGCTCATCATATCCTGCTGCCGCCCCGCTTGATTAAACGCGCCTCGGCGTAATTTATTCTCCCTCTGTTCTTCTACCCTACGATGATGGAGAATTTGAGATGGCATCCCCTTTTATTGCTTAACAAAAACCTGACGACTAGGACGACTCATGACTGAAAAAATAGGCTTCATCGGACTCGGCATCATGGGGCGCGGGATGACGCGCAATCTGCTCAAAGCCGGCTTTGACGTAACTGTGTGGAATCGCACCACCAGCCGCATGGATGAACTCGGCGCGGAAGGCGCGAAAACCGCGCAAAGTCCGGCAGACCTCGCCGCACAATGTGACATCCTCATCACTTGCGTCAGCGATACGCCCGATGTCGAAGCGGTCATTTTAGGCGAAAACGGCGTGATTCACGGCATCAAATCTGGCGCACTCGTCATCGACATGAGTACGATTAGCCCCCAAGCCACACGAGAAATCGCGGCGCAATTGGCGCAAAAAGGTGCGGAAATGCTGGATGCACCTGTCAGCGGCGGCAGCGAAGGCGCGGCAAAAGGTACCCTCAGCATTATGGTCGGCGGCGCGGCGGCGCAGGTGGAACGTGCGATGCCTATTTTTCAGGCGATGGGCAAGACGATCACCCATATTGGCGACATCGGCAGCGGACAGTTGGTTAAACTGGTGAATCAAATTCTGGTCGTGGGCAATATGCTGGCGGTCAGCGAAGCATTATTGTTCGCGCAGGCAGGCGGCCTCGATTTAAGCAAAACGCTCAATGCTGTCGCGGGCGGCGCGGCGGGAAGCTGGATGTTGAGCAATCGCGGCTCACAAGCCATCGTGCGCGACTTCCGTCCCGGCTTCACGATTGATTTGCAGCAGAAAGATTTACGCCTCGTACTAGAAGCCTCCGACCAGATGGGAATCCCGACCATCACGACCAGTTTGATCTCTAACCTGTATCGCACCTTGCAAGCACAGGGACTTGGCAGCGAAGGCAACCACGCCCTCATCAAAGCGCTGGAGCATCTGGCAGGCATCCAAGTCGGGGAAGCCAAAACAGATAGCCTGCCTTAGCCATAGCGCTTGTATTTACCGAAAAACGCCGTAAAGCCCCTAGCTTTAGATAGGGGGATATAAGGCGTAGAAAATCTTGAGGATTGAAACCATTGGCGCTATACTTCCATTCATTCAATTGGCACATTGCGCGAGGCGTAAAGC
>DAOTTO010000084.1:0-9362 GCA_034437895.1 Anaerolineae bacterium
AAGATTTCCTTCTGCATGAAGTGCTTATATTCGCCCTTCGCTGCACTGACTGGATCCCACGCAATCGTATGGACATCGGCTTTTACAGGCGTACAATCCAGCGTTTGGATGTCATAACTGGTTTGCATGACAGTGGCGATTTGATGGCTTTCCAGAAAAATCATCTGGCGGGTGTATTCGAGGATGGCGGGAATATCCGAAGCGATAAAGTTTTCATTCTCGCCTAAGCCAATTGCTACACCGCCCGCATTACCGATCCGCACGACCACGATGCGATCAGGCTGCGCTTTGCTCATCACGACGATAGCGTGTGCGCCGCGCAGTTGTTTTACAGCCTGACGGGTGATGTCGGTGATGTCGCCACCGCTGCTGCCATAACGCTCGATGAGCTGGACGATGACTTCGGTATCGGTATCTGAATCAAACCGAATCCCTTCCGCCACGAGTTCTTCACGCAGTTCCAGATAATTTTCGACAATGCCGTTATGGACGACAACAAACTGTCCGTTCATGCTCAAGTGGGGGTGGGCGTTGCGCTCGGCGGGAACGCCATGTGTCGCCCAGCGGGTGTGACCGATGCCGATATTTCCATTAAGGGGATTATTGGCGACATTCTCGCGCAGATTAGCGAGTTTGCCGACGTTGCGCCGAATTGTAATCTGCTCATCGCGGATGACAGCGATTCCTGCCGAATCATAACCGCGATATTCTAAGCGTCCTAAGCCATCAAGGATGATGGGCGTGGCATTACGAAAACCAATATAACCGACGATTCCACACATGAAAGAGTCCCTCCGTTTTGGGGTAAGTTCAAACTAAGCAGGGATTATCATGCAGCGCCAAACGCGACAGCCCCGCTCAAGCCGAAAATCGCCACATGCTTACCACCTGTCCCGAAAGTTACCGCTCGGTTTTCGTGGGTCGCTTTTATTGTACGGAGGGGTTAGACAAAGGGTGGTGGACACACCCTGACGGCATCCGCTGATCTCTCGATAAAGGGCGAAACAAGTTCACCTTTACACTCACTTTGACATGAGCAACCGTCACCTCGTCAACCTGTTTGAGCAGTTAGCGATTAGCTTTTAGCGATAAGTTGAAGTATTCACTTTTTGCTAAAAACTCTGCACCAACAACTGCTTACAGGCCCATGCGCTATCCAGTCCCCCGATTACGGCGCGAAACATTCTCCTTGATGATGAAGTCTTCTCGCATCATAAAGTCGGAAAGTGTGTTTGGCAAGTTTAGGATTTCACAAATTCTAAGGTGTTGGTCGTGGCTTTGCTTAAATCACTGTAGATTCCGCGCAAATTGGGGTCGGGCTGCGTGATGGCAAGCTGATACATGGCTTCTTGCGTCATCAACGCCAATTCATCGCGTGGGATACGTGATCGTCCGTCTATCTTGAATTTGAAGGGTTTGCCAAACGCGACCCCGGCATACGCCCGTCGCAGACGTTTCCAACGCTGCTTAAAATCCGCCGCGCCATAGAGTGCTGTGGGGACAATCACCGCGTCGGATTTGGTTGCCACATATGTGAGTCCGTCTTTGGGCTGTGCCAATCCTTCAGGATGGCGTGTGCCTTCGGGTGCGATCAAAATGAGCTGCCCACTTTTGACCAGTTCAATCGAATTGAGCAGCGCCGCCCGATCAACTTCGTCTCGATTGACGGTATATGCCCCCCACCACCAAACGAAAAAGCCCAAAATAGGCGATTGGGCATTTTCGATCTTGGTCATTGGAATCACGTAACGATGTGTAACTGCGCCAAGGCACACCGCTGGATCAATTGCCGAGATATGACTCATCATCAGGATCGTGGGGCCAGCGGCGGGGATGTTTTCCAATCCCCTCGTTTCCACTTTACAGAGCAGCGTAAAACCGATATTACGAAGCAATCCGCGTAAAATCGCCCGCCGCCAGCCGAAACTTTCCTGTTTGACGACATACTCTTGAACAGAAGTGAGGGTACTCATGCGCGTTCTGCTTGCCCTTTAACCGCGTGTCCCGCGATTTCTGCCGCCCGGATTTCGATCACGCGGGTTAGGACGGCGGCGTTTGGATTTTGTTTTTGCCTTCGGTTTAGGCACGGCGCTCACAATAACTCTAGGCTTGGCAGCGGTTGTAGTTGCGGTTGCGCTTGGACGTGGATGCCATCGTGTGGCGCGTAAGGCTTTTTTGCGCTTTTTAATGTTATCCAATTCCCATGCAACCGTTTGCATCGCTGTGACTTGTTCTGGCGTAAGCTGGAACCAATCGCCACGATCCATCGTGCCAATCCCAAGCTGTCCGATGTAGGTTCTGACCAAGCGCTTGACTGGATGTCCAAAGTGCGCGGCGACGCGCCGAATCTGGCGTTTTTTGCCCTCAGTCATCACAATACGTAAGGTCGTCACATCCGGCGCTGTATCCAACACTTTGATGAAGCACGGTGCCGTTTTGCCTTCTTCCAGGAAGATGCCGTTTTGCCATTCTTCTAATGCTTGGGCGCTAGGCCGACCATACACAGTCACTTTGTAGGTTTTGGTATGTTGATAACGCGGATGTGCTAAACGGTTCGCCATATCGCCGTCATTCGTCAGCACGACCAGCCCTTCGCTTTCAATATCGAGCCGCCCGACCATGAACAGATGCCCTTCGACAGGAATCATATCCCGCACAACAGGGCGATCATCTTTGTAATTGGTGCTGGTGCTGGAAAGCACATTCGGCGGCTTATAATAGGCGTAATAGACCTTCTCGGCATCCATAAAGTTGAGTTTAACGTTATCGACCTCAATGATGTCACTGGTGGCATCAGCTTTATCACCTAAGGTGATGACCTGCCCATTAACGCGCACGCGACCCGCTTTGATGATTTCTTCACAGGCGCGGCGTGATCCATATTCTGCCTGCGCCAGAATTTTTTGTACTCGTTCTTTCACAATAGCCTCTAAAAATGATTTCTGAAGCAGCATTATAGCATTGAAATTATCTTATTTCTTTAAGTATCCCAATAACTGCTCATCATTTTCGATAAAAGTAGCCAATGGTGGTCATAAAATGCCTTGTGCAAAACAAAGGTCATTACGACACTATTTTTAACATAAAATTGTAAGAGAAATCAACCGATTCTCTTGCAATTTTTGGGTGAATTAAACGGCCATTTTGTTTGCACATAAATGACCACAGCCGGTTGCTGAGTCCGGTGCTGTCGGTTTGTTCACCTGTGAAACCATTAAGAGGGATACCTGAAAAACAAAAACGGCCTCAGCGTATAAAACTAAGGCCGTGAACAATTCTAGGACAATACTCTATTGTTGGGTTGTGCGGAATTCTTGACGCACTACACTATACTTTTCCTTGTCCATATCAAATAGCTTTCCTGATCATAGGCATCAACAAGAATATATCGTGTATTTCGAGCTAATTCTTCAATATCACTAGTTGTAATCGACTGCCTATTAGTAAGTCTTATTTTGTGCGAGGTTAAAATCCCTATACCTGGATATCTGGCTGCTCCTAGCATACGCATAATATATTGCAAGCTGCTATCTTGATTAAGTAAATAATACACCTCATTTGCATGAGTAATATATTCATTTTTAGTATTATCTAAACTCCAAAGAGTATCCATACTTGCAAGTGCTTCTTGAAAGATTACGTAATTTTCCTCATGATCTTTTATAAATTGAAAGACGAGGTTAGCAAGTTTCTCTTCTGCTTCTTTATTATGGAATATTCCGCCGTACTCAAACTGGAGGTATCTTTCAGTCTGCAAATTTTCTGGGAGATAGATGCTAATATTACCATTATCCAAATTCAATGTATTTAATAACATTTTGGCTAATTTGCCACCATATGATAATCGCTCTTTAATATAGGGTAATGCGTCATTCACGAAAAAATTTATTTCTTGGATCATTTTATACTCCTTAATAGTGTAAGTACAGCAAATACTTGTAGTGACCCCCAAAGAATGCCGTTGTTGTCGTAAGTCAGATTACTCCAAGTTCCATCAATGATCCGTCATAATTTTCGTGAGACACGAAAAGTCGCTCGTTTACCGAGCATCAGGGATGTTTGGGCATGGATCACGGGCAGCGCGACAAAGGCGGAGATCATCACCGGCAGCATCACAAAACTCAACACCGTGAGCAACTGCTCGCGTATTCTTGGCGGATGGCTGCGGGGCGGACGTGCGCGAACATCCACCACCCAGATAAAGATGCTCAAGATAAATGTGACTAAAAGGGCGGTTTGCATCAGAACGAAGGCGGGATTATGAAGCCCTTCTTTAAGAAATACGCCTGCTAAATCGGGATGAAACACAAAGGGAAGCTGTCCCCCAACTGTGACGATCATCCACCCCGTACCAGAAAGCACAAGATCGTGGGCAACCCGTATGATTAACGTGAATGCTGGAATGAGAGGTGTCTTGTTTTGTTGGGCAATCTGACTCACGCTGTAGCCGATTTCTTTGCTGCCCCACGCATGACGTAAGGTTTGAAGGTAGCGATTCTGGAGGGTTTGGAAGAAAGTTTCGCCTGTGGTGGCATAAGCAAGAAAGGGCAGATAAATCGGTTCGACGCTTACTTTTGCTCGTTTAGCGAAAAAAGCCTTTATCAGCATGTGCCATTCGTCAGCAATCACGTCGGTGTCCCAATAATCGCTCTCATGCAATAATCGTAAACTGAGCGAATAAGACGAGATTGGCATGGGTCGCCACCAGAATCCGCTGAGGTAAGCCAATTCAAAAGCGGCGGAATACGCATTAACAAGGCGCAGGAGCGGGTTGATCTGCCAGATATTGGCGTGATAGCGGATGGGCGCTTGCCAGAAGCGATTATGACGTGCCGGATCAGTTGTAAACAGCGTCGTAAGTGCGGAAAAATAGTCTTTGTGCCAAAGCGTATCCGCATCCATCGTCGTAACGATCAGATGATTGATGTTGAATCCTTGATGGTCGACCAATTCTTTTTTAATCCACCGCGCCGCCCATGCCTGATTAGCAGATTTACACGGAATTTCACCGGGAAGCCCGGCAGGGTGCAGCGTGATATGAAATTGGGCAAAAGGGGCGGCATAGCGTTGCTGCAAATGTGCGGCTTTTTGCAGGGCATCTTTTTCCCCTGCTTCCATCGCCAAGACCACGATCATCTGTTTTGCCAGAGGCGAACATGCGAGATTTTGCAGGGTCTGTGCCAAAAGTGGCAGCGGCTCGTTGTAATTTGGGATGATGATAAGATGATAGATGTGTTCCCAAGCTAATGAGGGCGTATTGCGATCCGCTTGATACTTTTCTTGCCAATTGATCTGCTGCCAGCGGCGGATTTTTTGGCTGCCTTTGAGTGTTGCGAAAGTCGCCAGCAAGAAGCGCACCATCGAGTAGAATGCTAGGACAACCGCAATGGTGAATAAATCTCGTGGGAAGTAGGCCGCTCCCAAAATGCAAAAGCTGAAGGCCATCCATACGAGGCATCCCGGAAGGCGATTTAAGAATCGCTCACGAGCCGAAAATAAGGTCTTTTCCACATACTTTTTTTTCTCAACCTGGGTTGGAAAGCGCGATTTACGGCTTGATGGAGATGACACGTTATAAGCTAAACCTATTCTGTGTGTCTTGATAAGCGCCAAGCATAGCACAGGCAGGAGATGAAGTGTAGCGGTTGCGTAGGCTAAAGTGGGCTTTAGCGCGGTAGACAGGGTGATGATAAAATTGAAATATTCATAGGACTTACGCAGTTGAACAAGTTTTGCGGTAAAAGTTGTTAGTTTATAGTACTTATGTAGAGTTGTGAAAGAAATTGAAAAATCATTGAACCACAGAGGACACAGAGATTTAAGTTCAAAATCTTGGTGGGCTTGGCGGTTAAAGAATTTCAAATTACTTTCGAGTGTCTACATCAGTAAGGATAAAAATTTCCCCGTAGACCCTGCTTTAACTAAAAACTAATCACTGTGAACTGCGTAACTTCTAATTCATTAGGAGTTTCTTGATTATGAACACTTGTGTTTTAATTGTAGAAGATGACCGCGAACTGCTGCGCTTACTTCAACTTGATCTGGAACGGAATTCCCACGACGTATTAACGGCGGTGGATGGTCAGGATGGATTGCGTATGTTTCAGGCGAATAATCCCGATTTGGTGGTGATGGATGTGGCTTTGCCGGGGATGAATGGGTTGGAGCTTTGCCAGCGAATCCGGGAAAAATCAGATGTGCCGATTCTGATGATGACTGCCCATGCCGTCAGCGAAGAGGAAATCGCGGAAGGGCTAGACAGCGGCGCGGATGAATACATGCTCAAACCGTTTGGGAGTATAGAGTTTCATGCACGGGTGCGGGCGCTGCTGCGGCGGGCGAGCCTAGCGGAATTGAAAGAAAAGCAACTCGCGGGTTATGACGACGGTCACTTAAAGATTGATTTGACCACACGGCGTGTCAAAATTGATGCGCGTGAAATCCGCCTTACGCCCACCGAGTTCAATTTGTTGGCGACATTTATCCAGCATCGCGGCGAAGTGCTCACCTTTGGCGAATTGTTAGAACAGGTTTGGGGCGTAGAGTATAAGAATGAGCATCATTATCCGCGCATTTATGTATCGCATTTGCGGCGCAAGATTGAACCCGATATAAAAAACCCGACCTATATTCATAACGAATATGGGGTCGGGTATCGTTTTGTCGCACGGAAAACACGTTAGGCTTAATAAGCCACATTTACGCCGCGTTGCAATTAGCGCGGCGTAATTTCCAACCTCGGATAAGCGAAAATCACGGCATCAATTTGATCGTTGCGGATAGGATCATTACCAAAGGTCAGGCGGAATTGGACAATTGAAGTGCCGTCGGCATAGGCTTGGGTAATAGCAGTCGAGACATCAATCGTCCCACACTCCGAAATTTCCCCTATTGTATCTGCTGAATTATTGGCTTCGTTAGCTATTTGAGCGACTGTAGCGAATGTCGCATTTAGGCTAATCTCTAAGGCATCTAAATCATCAAAAATGTTGGCATTTGGCGCGAGCTGATTTTCTGCAACCATGACGCAAGTACTGACATCAAGCGTGGCACTATCAACACTTTGCCCCGGCGCGAGTTCGGGCAGGAAGAAAGTTAGATAAGCATCGGCAGCATATTCTTCACCGTCAGTTGTCGTCCAATCGCCTGCCGCGTAATAAACCGACGTTTCGCTGATGAAAGTTGGATAGAGTTGGGCATAACGTGGTGCATTCTCGCTGGCTTGCCCGGCTTGTTCTAGTTGCAAACTGAGTTCAAAGTCGCCTGTACCGTCGGTAGAATTTGTCACGGAAATACTGTAATAACCGTTGGCAGGCAGCACAAAGTCTTGCAACCCCGAATTAGTGATGAGGTCGGCATCAAGCGGGTTATCATCGTTACGAGCGATCTCATTCCCTTTGTTGTCATAAAGAATCAAGAGTGGATCAAGCGAATCATCTTGGGCAGCGACCCGCAGCGTGACGACATCGTTGGCACTTCCTAGGAAGGTATAAATAAACAGATTCTCGTTTGCCGAGATTGTTTCTGTTTCTTGTGCGCCATAGTCAATCGGACGTGGGAAGATAGTAACGGTTGATTCGCCTCTGCCGGGTGCGAGTTGCAGGTCAAAGTTACCGGTTGATGTGCCGTAATTTTGGAAGAAGTGCGATGCGATAATGGTATAAACACCCGTCTCTGGCAGGGTTACGTTGTCGATGAGTGAATTGAGATTGCCTTGCTGCTGATCGTCGTTACGTGCGATTTCACGCCCATCAGGGTTAAGCAAAATCAGTAACGGGTCGAGATTACCTGAAGTCGCTTCCATCGAGAGCGTGATAGTTTGGTTGGCCTCTCCCGCAAACGTGTAAAAACGCACTGATTGGGTCTCGGAGATTGCGCTGGAAACGCTTTCAAACGGCCTATTGCTCGTCAGCGTCAGTTCAAAGCGACCTTCGCTTGATCCTTGCGCCCCATTATAGCGCTGCGCCACTATCGTGTAGGTACCTGCTTCAGAGATGGTGAAATCACGCAGGTAAGCATTTAAGCCGTCGCCTTGAGGGTCATCATCGTTATCAATAAGTTGATTGCCTGCTTCGTCTAACAAGATGATGAATGTGTCGAGATTGCCTGTAATGGCGTTCATTTGAATGCCGATTACGTCGCCTGCATCTGCTGTAAAGGTATAGCGTTGCTCAAAAGTGACATCATTCAATAGTCCAGCCACGCGCTCCCCATAACTCATCGCGCCGCTGGGGACGATAACAACAGGACTACCGGAATTGAGTGTTAATTCAAAATCTCCGGCGCTTGTGCCTGTCTGATAACGAGTCGCCACGATGGTATAAATGCCGCTTTCAGGCATTGTGAAACTACGCAGGAAAGAGTCGAATCCTTCTGCGCCGCCATCATCATCTTCAGCCAGTTGGTCGCCGTTTGAATCGAGCAAAATCAGGAAGGAGTCAAGATCGCCCGAAGTCGCCTTCAGTTCAATATTGACGACATCTCCTGCATTGGCCTCGAAGGTATAGCGGAATTCTGGCGCATTATTGCCGATTGTGCCGGAGATAGTCTGCCCGTAAGCAATTTGATCGTCACTTTGTGTTTGTGCTGATGTCGGGCTTGCCTCCAACGTGGCTGTACTGGTTGGCGTGAATGTTGCCACATCAGTTTCTGTTGCGGTCGCTGTTTCCGTCTGTGTCGCGGTTGGCGTAGACGACGGCGTTTCTGTCGCAGTTGCGGTATTGGTGGGTGTTTCGGTAGGTGTAGGCGACGCAGTTTCTGTAGGCGTTTCTGTAGGAGTAGACGACGGCGTTTCCGTTGGTATTTCTGTAGGAGTAGACGACGGCGTTTCCGTTGGTGTTTCGGTAGGAGTAGACGACGGCGTTTCCGTCGGAATAGCTGTTGGGGTAAGTGTCGCAGTTGGTGTGCGGCTTGGTGTGGCTGTGTTGGTAGGGGTAGGTGTAATGCGCGTTGGCACAATCGCACCCTGCAACGTGGCAGTTGCAGGTTCTGGTGTATTTGCGACTGTATTATCGCCACCACAAGCGGCAAGTAAAAGCACAAGAAGCAAAAAACACTGCGCTAACTTCGGGTGACTATTCACGGAGGCCCACTCCCACTTGTATCTCGGCACAAATCTCTTTTGATTGTATGTGGAATCGCTTTACATGGCGAATTCGTAGAATCAAACTTCATGTTAGTCAAATCTTACCTTGCTAAGATTTGGATTGGTTTTTCATGCCCTTTAAACCACGTGATGACGTAAGCTCAATCAGGCTGGTTTGATAATCATAGGTGTTGCCCCGTTTATCGGCGGCAGCATCTTGCGCCAGCTTGACCAGCTTATCCACGACTTCCCGCGCTGATAAGCCTGTTTCTTGCCA
>DAOTTO010000085.1:0-8362 GCA_034437895.1 Anaerolineae bacterium
AAATTCTTTGCTATTGTAGAAATACGAATACAGGTATCGGTCAGATGAGTTTTGAGGTGTAAAAATTTGGTTACAAGTTGATTCAGCCTTGGATGTACATCAAGCGAAACGGCATTAAGATAGGAAAGTTGGATAAGGTAGCGTAAAACGAGGTGCTAAAAATGATTAGTGTCTATCTGCGTGTAAAACAATGGTTGGAAGAAAATCAATTAAAATTAGGTGAATTTTGCCGAACACCTTACAACAACACGATATCAACAAACATACCTGTATCTCAATTTAATCCACGCGGATGACTTTGCCTTCTGCCGCCCGTAAGAGCCGATCCCACAAGGCCGCGCCGAGACCATCCTGCCCAAAGCCGTGTACCAGAATCACATCGACATCGCGCCCGTCCAGCATCCGCATCGACGCGAATAAGCTGTGACCAATCGCTTGCAGATCATCGCGGCTTCCGAGCAGCTTGACCTGCGCCTCTTTAGCGAAATAAAGATGTTCTTCATCTGGCGCAAGCACACCGACTCGCTTACCCTGCGCGTTCAGCCGTTGGACACTTTTTTGCATCGTCGCCACAACAACGCTCATATCGCGCCCATCAAACAGCATTAACTCAGCGCGGGGCGAATAATGCTTAATCATCTGCCCTGGTGATACAGCCGCCACTTCCGACGTATCGGTTTTGCCACTTGCACCCATATATTTGGGCGCAAGCATCACATCTGGCACAAAAGCGCGGAGATGCTCCAGCAGCACCCCGCCGGGACGTAGCACAATCGGTCTTTCGCCAGTTAGGTCAATGACGGTTGATTCCAGCCCAATCGTCGTTTCGCCGCCGTCTAGCAGCAAATCAATCCGACCATCCAAATCTTCTAAAACATGGGTGGCGGTAGTCGCACTGGGACGGGTAAACGTATTCGCGCTCGGCGCGGCAATCGGAAGATTCGCCGCGATCAAAAGGGCTTGCGCGACGGGATGACTCGGCATCCGTATCGCAACTGTATTCGTCCCGGTAGCGATATTGTCTGGAACACCCGGCGCACGTTTAAGCACCATCGTCAGCGCACCCGGCCAAAACACCGTCGCCAGCCGCCGCGCTATCGCCGGAATATCAATCGCCAACGAGTCAAGTTCTGATGGATGGTGAATGTGCGCGATAACCGGATCACTGGCGGGTCGCTGTTTAGCGCGATAAATCCCCTCAATCGCGTTGGAATCCAAGGCATTCGCCCCTAGTCCATAGACCGTCTCGGTAGGGAAGGCGACTAATCCCCCACCACGCAGCACCTCGGCAGCCTGCCGTATCGCCGCGGCATCGGGGCGGGTGGGGTTCACTTTTATAACGCGGGTTTTCATGAGTTGAGTCATTGGGTGAATTGACCTAATTTGTTTTGTGGTTCGGAATGATTTTATCGTCTACCCCCTGACCTGAACAGCGCCACTCTAGCCAAAGCAAGATCGGATGTCCCGGCACATTTCACTGACAATTGAAAGATTTTACAAAATTTTGCCTTTTCTAACCGTTCTCATACCGAATATAGTACATTACGATTACAGACATTGTGCAACTTATCCCTCTATAATGGGTGTTACCGACAAAAATATAAACTGTGTTGTAACAACATGGGCATAAATACCCGTAAAATAGATAAAGCCAGAGTTCCCTTCCAACCCATATACCCGGATGTCTTGGGCGCGATTACGGGCGGCCCACGCATCAACATGGATGCTCTGGAAGTCGCTGTCGGGATGTATCCCCGGCAGGCATTTTTGAATCAACCCGTTGAGGTCGTGCTGGCGCTGCAAAATATGGTCGATCAGCCGATCACGCTCAAGATCGCCGTGCGTGTGCCGACGACTGATCGTAAAGGCAATATCGTCGTCATTGATACGCCCAAAGGTCAGGTTTCCATCACGCTCAGGCCCGGTGAAGCGGGGGTTTTGCGTCTGCCCATAATTGCCAAGCCGCCCACACAGCCGGGTAAAGATTTTCCGGTGCGGGTGGCGATTCGTTATCGTGCGCCGCCCAACGCCCGCCAGATTCGGCCTCCCGGCGGCGGAATTCGCCCGTCTGTGTTGAGTGTCTCGCCGTTTAAGTTACAAGTGCTGCGTGAAGTAGAATATGCCGCCCATAAATGGAACGAATCAACCGATATTCTTACGGTCTACTTTGATGTGATGCCCAAACGTCTGGACATCAAAACGGAAGAGCCAAAAGCCCGTTATGAAACGCTCTGGACGACTGACGAAATGGAACACGAAACACGTCAGGCCGTGCCATTTGTGCCTGCGGTCTTAGAACTGGCGACCAGCGCCCAATTCGGCAGCGTGTATCCCGCCCTTTATGAAGCGGTTGTAGAGCGTTTTGCCGCCCGTGATATGCCGCTGCATCCCGGCGAAGCAATGGCGATAGCCAAGATGATGGCCTACACAGTGGATGTCGCTCCGCTGCGAGAGCCGGATGTGATTGTAGAAGAAACGCGCTGGTTCCGGGGATTATGCCAAGTGATCGGCGGCGATGAAGCGCTCTTAGAGTGTGACCGAAATGAAGTCATCAGCCACAATGTCTTTGAGGGTGTCTTGTACGAGGCAGTTTTGATGGCGTTCCCGATTTTGCAGCAGCGCGTCAAGGAAAATCTTGGCAATATGGAGGAACGCATCAGCTACGCCAACCGCATCATGACGTGGTTTAGCGGACATGGTGAAGGCGATTTAAGTTACATCTACCTGCCGCTGGTGCTGTGTGGGTTGGTCATGAGTCCGCATGTGCGCCATACCAACATGGAAAATCCTTGGGAATTGGCAGATGAGCTGGAACATGCCTATCACGGACGGCTGCGTTTGGCTTCTGGTACGACGGGCGTGGTCTTCGATATGCTGTATGATCTGCTGGAAGAGTATAAGCGCGGCCTGCGTTATCAGCGGATTGATCGCCCTGGCGGCGGTCATCGCTCACTTTAAATAATTAACCTATCGGGGCGACGTGTGCCGCCCCTTTAGATAAACCTCGAAACCCTTACAAATCCGCGAATCCGTCCCCATTGCCATCTAACAATCCGCCAAATAATTCATCGTCGCTGGCGTTTTCTTCCCGTTTACGATTTGTACGGGGGCGGCTCGGATTCGCCCGTTTTGGTAAATTCTGTGGGCGATTTCGCAAACTCGGCGCGGTGAATGGCCCCAGCAAATCCCCCGAATTGGACTGCGTATTGTCTAAAGGCTGGGAATAACCGGACAACGTATCAGGTCGTGCGCCTTCTGTCGTGCGACCAAAATCGGACGGCGGTATAACAGATGGCACGTTACCGATGGGCGGCGGCGCAAAGGACTGCGAGGGAAAAGCCGGTGCAGTGGGAATGGTGGATGGCGGCATCGTCTTTTGGGGAATACCCGGCATGGGCGGCGGCGCACCGAATGCAGCATTAGGTGACGACGGCGCATTGTAAGGCGCAGGCGGCTGCCCCGGATAAGTCGGCGGCGCATTTTGCGCGGTGAAACCAGGCTGCTGATTTAACTTCTGCGCGACGGCGGAATCAAAATCAAGCGACTGCGCTTGTACGCGGAGACTCTCGGCAGAAACCTGCGCTCTTCGGCGCGGGACATGATCAACTATGTCGTCTTCACGAGAACTTTCCCCACCACTACTCAGAAAACGCAGCGCCAGCGGTGCAAGACCGATGACACCCATCACTCCCGGTCTGCCTGCCAAGCGTAGGAAACTCACCATCAACAGTCCCAAAAGCGTCACACAAATCAACGCCCCGCCGCAAACCACAATCAATACTGTTTGAATATCACCCATGTCTACCCTTCCTGAAGCACAATCTCATCTACCTTAACGTTTAGGTTAAGGCTGCATCTTGCTTGATAAGATTCGGTGGATTTGTTCTAAAAGTGATTCTATCACAACTTCGGGCTGGTTTTCACGGGCGATGACATCATAATCCACAATCGCGCCCGTCCATCCCTCGCTATTCCAACGGGCAGGTTCGGGCAATCTGGCTTGGGTCAAATCGTCAGGGCGAGGCCACACATACGCATAAAGATACGGACGCGGAAAGCCCGCGCTGCCGGGTGAAAAGCCATAATTGCAGTGCGGCTGCGATTGTTCATCCAGGTTGTTGCCGGGGAACCACAGCGTGGATAAATCGAAGCCATGCGCCCAAATGACCGCTGGGGTCATAGTGCCGAGCAAACGCGCCCGAAAACGAGCGATAGACGAATACACAGCAAATAACGCCGTCGCGTAATCCGCCGCTAATTTGCGATCAATCTCAAACGGCTTATCAGTAAAACCACCTTTAACGACAAGCTGCGTCGTTTGGAACTGAACAGTTTTCATGCTGCTCACTAAAGCGACCAGCGCCCCTTGTTGATGATGCTTTTCGAGCGAAATCCGCAGCACCTGACCGCTGGATTCACGGTAATTGAGGGTCGCATCCACGAAATCGACGGAAAATTCATTCCCGCCGGGAAGGACACCCGTAGAAACGCCGGTTGGGGTAACGAATAGGCTCAATTGCAAAGCATTGGGCTGGGGCTTGATGAAGGCTTTCCGAATCGCGCTGACGACCTGAGCAGCACGATGTAGGCTGTCGCGGGTAGTGTCCCAATCGTTCAATGATGGGAGGGGCATGGGATCGACTCCTTTTTCTGTAGACAAGGCAAATGGGTCAACCTGTTGTTAAGGCATCTCCGAATATTTTTCATTATCGTCCCTTTACAATCAGGACGCAAACGACTGCATCGTTTAGTTCAACGACTTGAGGGCTTGCTCTACGCTGTCCTTCGGGCTGATTTTGATCTGCTCATCAATGACGACCCCGTTTTCATCAATCACCCAATGAGAGCGGATGACCCCGAAATATTTTTTTCCATACATCGACTTTTCACCCCATGCGCCCCACGCTTCTAAAATACTATGATCGACATCGCACAATAAATCGTAAGGCAGATTTTCTTTCTTTTTCCACTTGAGTTGATCTTTCGGTTCGTCTGGGCTGATGCCGAGTACGACAGCATTAGACGATTCAACCTTCGGGAATTCATCGCGGAAGCCACAAGCCTGCGTCGTGCAGCCTTCTGTCCCCGCTTTGGGATACGCAAAGAGGATCACTTTTTTACCACGAAAATTACTGAGTTTAACCGGGCTGCCGTCTTGATTTAGCAGTTCAAAATCCGGCGCTTGTTCGCCAATGGCGGGCATAAGTTCACTCCTATAAAGTTGACTATCAAACGAATCTTAAAGGATTCGGCGCAATGGTGCAAAGGGCGGCAGCAAACGCAAAGCGAATTCTCATCCAGCGCGATTTGTGCTATCCTTCCGCCGATGATAATGATAACACTTTTCACTAACCGCCTATTTTGCCTCGCCCTCACGCTGATCGTAACGGGTGTGCTTTATTTATCCACCTTGCAGACCGTCCCCAACGGCTCAAGTGATTACTATATGATTGATGTGGGCGAAACACAAATTGTCCTGAATCGATGGGGAACGCTCCATGCGACAGGCTATCCCCATTATGTGATGACGGGGAGCGCGTTGGTAACGATTTTGCGCGGACTCGGCCTGGATGCGGCGACGGCTCCTACGCTCGTCGCGTGGATTTGGGGCATGGTAGCGCTGGCGCTGTTTTATCTGCTGGCGGAACATCTGACCGAAATGCCATTGCTGGCGGCGGGTGTAACGATTCTTTTTGGGCTGACGCGCACCGTCTGGATTCATGCGTCTATCGCGGAAATTTACAGTTTCGGCTTGGTGATTTTGCTGGCGCTTTTGAATCTTGCGCTGTGGAAAACCGAGATTCCGCATCTGACCGATTTTCCCTCACGCATTTATTGGATGGCGCTGCTCGGAGGAATCGGCATCGCCCATCATCGCGCCATCGTCATGGCGATTCCGGCGCTGCTTTATGCCGTATGTCCCACTTTCCGCCTTCATTGGCGAGAAATGCCCAAAATTGTATGGGTCAGTGTTGCGTTAGGTCTACTCGGATTTTTACCCTACATCTATCTTCCACTCAGGGCGATGAGCGGCGAAAAATGGATTTATGGCGACCCGACGACGTGGCAGGGCTTTCTCGATCAATTTCTAGGGCGAGAGGCGAATCGTTTTATCGGCCTGCCAGAGTCGCTTTCCGATTTGGGGAAGAATATCGCACTGATAAATACCGTCCTCCTGCGCGATCTGACTCCGTCGGGGCTGCTGATTGGCTTCGTTGGATTGAGTTTGGCGCTGCGCCGACCCGAAACACGCCGCGCCGCTGTCACGTTCAGCTTGAGCGCCCTCGCTGCATATGCCTTTCATAGCGCGTTTTACACCGATATTCTCTCGGCGCTGATTCTGCCTGTGACGTTGAGTCTGGCGTTTGGGTGGTTGTTCTTGGGGATGGAGATAGAAAGATTTAAACGCAAAGGCGCAAAGGTCGCAAAGGTTCGCAAAGAAATTGTAACCGCAGAGGCGCAGAGACCGCAGAGATTTAATTTTCCGGTCTTGGTGTTCTTGGTGGCTTGGTGGTTTATATTTTTCCTGATTCTTACCATCCAGAATCAGAGCTTCATCAAAACATTGACGACAGACCGCACGGGTTTAGAAACAATCGCGCTCATTGCAGACGCACCGGATGGTTCGACAGTGATGCTGGCATGGGGGCCGCGTTATTTTTCCGCCGCGTTTGCGAAGGATGTGCAGGGACGCTTAGAAACGATCACGCTCGTGGATGACAAAGTCGATTTTAGCGCGATACAGCTTCCCATCATTACGCCCGATTACACGCTGTTTAATCAACCGCTGGCGTGGTGGCAGGCGCGTTTGGGCGCGGAACAACTCTATTTATCCACCGCCGCGCCGCATCTGGTCGCCATCGACACGCAGCCGCAGCAGGCTGATGCAAGTCTGCCTAACGGAATCAACATGCTTTCGGCACAGGTACGCTGTGAAGCAGATCGGATTTTGCTGGAGGTGATGTGGGCAGCGTCGGATGTGCCGGAGCGCGATTTAAGCGTGTTCGTGCATTTGGTCGATTCGCAGGGGAACGTCGTCGCGCAGGGCGATCAATCCGCGCCGGTTTATGGCTGGCGACCCCTCACCACCTGGACACCCGCCGAGCAAATCCGCGATGTGTATATCCTGCCGACTCGCCCTGATGCCACCGAAATCCGCTACGGACTCTACTATCAGGCAGCGGATGGCGCATTTATCAACGACTATGAATTCACACGAGAGATCACATGTTTAGAAAATTAACGCACGTCATCGTTGTCGGGTGTTTTTTGTTGTTGACGGGCTGCCAATCCGGCGGGGGGAACGGCACGACTTCGACTTCGGTAGCGGTGGTCAAGCTGCTGGCGACCCTCGCGCCGACGGCGACACCCGACCCGAATCGTCCGCAAGCGCAAATGACCTCAGCGCCAATTTTCGTCGGGATTGACCCAACCGCCACCGTTTTGCCAACCGCGACGGCCTATATCGGCGTGTTTTTGGGCGAGACGCAGGAGCAGCTTGGCGGCGCAGTCGAACAGCGTCCGCCCGATGTTACGGGGGGCAGCAGCGGCGAACCTCTGCTGTGTTTGACCGCGCCCGATGCGCTGTTCGGCATCGCATGGATCAGCGAAGATGCAGCGCGGACGAATTTGCGCTGCCCAATTCAGCAGAGTTTCGGCTTTAACGGCAAGATTCAATCCTTCGAGCGCGGCGCGATTTATTGGCGCGAGGAGACGGGCGAAGTGTGGGCGCTTGCCCCCGGCAGACTGCAACCGGACGGCAGTCTGGGGATCGGGCGGTATTGGTATGTCGATGATTCGCCTGTGTTTTCGGCGGCCTTTGGCGACGCACCGGAAGGGTTACAAGTCCCGGCTGGCAATATCGGCGGCGTTTGGGCGACAGTGCCGGAAGTGCGCGACGCGCTCGGTTATGCTACCACCGCCGAACAGGACATCGGCGTGAATCTTCAGCGCTTCGAGGGCGGGACGTTGTTCAAAGATGTGACAGTGGGACAGGTGTTCGCCCTGCTGGTGGATGGACGTGCTTTCGGCCCCTATTCGCAATAATGTGGCTAGGGTGTTGCCGTCGCAGTGGGTGTCAATGTAGGTAATATTGAGGTTGTATCCTGTCGCCAAACTCTATGTGTCCGCTTTGCACTCTGCTTTTGATACCCTGCGTCAATTACAGCCTATTCTCTTGGCTACGTAAGGTGAGTTTATAACTCACGTTACGCAGACACTCAAATCACTGGACACTGGCAGTTCAAAACTGCCAGCTAAAGCGTTTGGAAACCCCTGAAGGGGTTAAGTAAAGGTTCTTAACCTCTTTAGAGGTTTCCAAATTGCTCGGTAGCTCTGGGTTTTGAACCCGGAGCGGCTGGCT
>DAOTTO010000086.1:0-6096 GCA_034437895.1 Anaerolineae bacterium
ATTCCAGCCGTGATTGAAATCGAACACAGCACAGGCGTAACATCAGGTTTGACGCGGATGCGAAAATTCAAAGACGTTTTCCCTTCTATCGAGACAACTTTCACTATTGTCGCGCCAAATGAGTTACGTAATAAAGTTATTTCTGAAGCTAACCACAATATTAGGACTTTCGCTCACGCATTTGCCCCACCCCTAAATCCCCTCCCCATTGCATGGAGAGGGGACTTCAAGATGCGTTTTTCTCCCCCTCTCCAAGTATTGGAGAGGGGGCCGGGGGGTGAGGTAAGCGAAAGTCCTGAATATTACATATTGAGCAATCATGGCAGGTATAACTTGGAAATGAATTCATCGAAGTCATTCGCAATAAATTCTAAGGTTTTAAATTCATGCTTCCATAGAAATATCTTTCCAGTAACTTCATCTTGAACTCCAAGACAAAGCAAGTCACCAGAGTTAGTTGTTCCAACAGGGACAAATATTGACGATATCCGACCACCAATACCTTGAATTTTCGTCTGGATGGAATTAGGATCATCGTCATGAAGTCCTAGAAATCGGAGAATATCGCCTTCAGCTTCTTCCTCATTCTCAGTACTATAGTAATTAAAAAGATATTTGCTTGGCCCACCGCCATTATGTCGTAATAGAAATCTACGAAATCCTGCTGGAAGTGACTGCCCTAATTTAATCTCGAAATTTTGAAGATATACCTCATCTACTGGTGGGAGACTCCCACCAATGATAAGGTCTTTGTATTCGTTTTCTTCTTTCATTAAAGCTACTTACCTATTCTCATATACATAATTTTTTTCAGTATTTTATTACTGCTTCTCCACTCCCTGTGTGCCATAATGGATAAAACAACTTCACCTTCAAAGTTAACCTGAGTTTCGGACAGTGTTTTCATTCTATCCCCACCCCTAAATCCCCTCTCTACGAAGTGGGGAGGGGACTTAAAGAACCATTGTGAACCGTTTTCCTCCCCTTCACCATGCAATGGAGAAGGGGTCGGGGGATGAGGACATCATAAAAGTTAATCAAAGTGCGCTATCCAAAACTGAGGTTAAACCTACAATTTAGCCTTTGCGCCACGCCAGCAGATAAGCAAAGCGGTGATCGGTGGCGCGGCCTTCGGCAATGATTGCGCCAGTGAAGAGCGGCGCGGATTCCCCTGTCGCCAGCCCGATAATCGAGATATTCAGATAATCGCGCTGGGTGCCTGCGTCGGCCGAAAGCCATTCCGTCACAGCGGCGGATTCCCCATCCGGCGCGGCGACAACCTGCGAATAGCGTCCACGAATGACGCGATTATCGGTAGCAGTGGCTAAATCCAGCGAGAACAGCGAGTTATCCGCTTTATTGTTTCCGCCTGCGATAAAGACGGCCTGAGCGCTGTCACCAGTGAAGTCAATCGCGGAGATCGTATCTCCGCGATTTCCGGCGGGGAGGGTGATCGGCGGCAGATCAGAGGCATTGAGATCAAGTACATTAAAGGAGCTGTCGCCGTTGGGTGTGGTATTCACCAATGCCAACCAGCGCTCATCCGGCGAGAGATGGGGGAAGGCGTTATTGGTCAGGCCGTAGATGTTGATACTGGAACGCGGCATATTGAGGTAAGTCAGCAAGTCCGCGCCCTCGGCGGGATTTTCAACGGGAGTCGTGCGGATGCTGACGGTGTTCAACTGTAAACCATCCGGCACGGTATAAAATACGCTGCTGCCCTCAGTCGCGGGAAAGAGCGTGTTCGTCCGGCTGTTGCTGGCGAATCCACCGCCTGCCGTGCCAGAAAGCGCCAAAGTCTCGCGCCGCGCCGCTATATCCACAGTATGCAACTGCCACTTCGTCCCTTGTCCCGCGCAGCGCTGCCCCATCAACGTCGCCAGCGAATCCGCCCCGGTGAAGGCGATTCCGGCGCTAGTAAAACGGCAGTTTTCGTCAGCATAGAGGGTAGCGATTTCGTCTGGTTCGCCACTCGCCCACAAGTAAATCGCTGCTTCGGTGGCTTGTCCCTGATTATTATTAAAGAAACTGATAAAAGCGACGTTCCCCCCGACCATATCGAAGGTTGCGGCGTTGTCAAAATTGCTCGCCTCGGCGCGATCACCCGTGTTATGAATTTTGAGCGTCCCGCTGGGGAATTCGCTGGTCAGTGCATCAGCGGCAAAGTCGATATAGCCCAGGCGTGTGCCATCGGGCGCATATTGAAACGTGCCGTTGCCCAAGCAGCCTACCGGATTCATCTCCGCTACTGCCGCCGGAACGCCGCGCCCGTCCATCAGATACAGTGTCCCGTTAGAATCACTCCCGACGAAAAAAGCAAAATAGCGCGAATCCGGCGAGGTTGCCCGTTCCCCACAGGCTTGAACACGAGTCGTCCCATTCGGTAGATCAAGCACCACCCGCGCATCACCGCCCGCGTTCAGCAGGACGATTTGACCAGGCTTATCGGCGGTCTGGCTGCCGGGGGCAACCCCTTCCGCAATCCACGCCAGCACCGCATCATCCGCCTCCACGCCGACATTGGCGGTGCGCGTGTCCGTCATGCGGGCGGCAGGGTCGAAAGTCGGTATGGGCGTTGGCCCCGCCGGAACAGCCGTCGCATTATCCGTATCACTGCCGCTGTTTCCGCCGCAAGCCGTCAGTGCGCCAAACAGTAGCAGCAGCAAGCATTTAAACAATCGCTTTATCAACATAGATCGCTTTTCCCTCAAAAAAATAGCCCCACCCGTTTAAAGTCCCCGATTATACAACCGAAATCAGACTCGGTTGATATTTCAACTAGGTTATAAAATGATTGTATCAGGGTTAGGGGCAAAGGAATCGGAAAAATTTGTGAAGGAAATTCGTGGGTGGCCTATTTTTCTAGCCAATATTTTAAGTACGTAAGGGCGAAAATTTAGATTTGAGTTAAAATGAGAGAAATATAAATTTCATTACAAAAAGAGAACCGTCGATGTCCACCCCTCCCGAAGGCTACCGCTATCACACCCCCATGACCGTCCGCTATGGCGATATGGACTCGCTCGGTCATGTTAATAATGCCAAATATCTGACGTACTTTGAACAAGCGCGAATCAGTTATATTCATGAACGTGGCTTGTGGGATGGAACGCTTTCCGCTGTTGGGATGATCGTCGGGCGGATTACGGTGGAATATAAACAACCGATTTCGGCGAAGGATGGCACCGTCAATATTTGGACACGAGTCTGCCGCTTAGGGAACAAGAGCTTTGATATGGAACATCTACTGCTTTGTGAGCGCGATGGTCAAACAGAAATCGCCGCAACCGGCCTCATCGTGATGGTCGTTTATGATTACGTCGCCAATACGACCATCCCTATTCCTGATGAATGGCGTAAATTGCTAATCGAGTTTGAGCTAAAGTTACAGAATTAATCAGGTAGTTTTATGTCAGAACTTTCTACAGATGAACTCTTTGCAGAAAATGAGCGCTTGCAAGCGCGTATCGCTCATTTAGAAAATGCACTTGTCGTCACGCAAACCGAAACTTATCTCACTGCCTTGCGCGATACCACCCAGACTTTAATGAGTCAGCTTGATTTGGATGATCTCTTCCAAAGCATCATTCAACGCGCCGCCAGCATGGAAAACGCGGAACACGCTTATTTCTATGTTCTGGAAAAGGATAACCTCACCATGCGCTGTAGTGCCGCGCTAGGCGTGTTTGAGCCGTACATCGGTCAAGTGATGAGCATGAAAGAAGGCTTGACGGGCAAAGTTTGGGTCGATGAGGAGATCGTCGTCCTCGACTCCTACGATAATTGGCCGCATCGTCATCCCGATATCCCGAAAGGCGAATTTGGCTCTGTCGTAGGGCTGCCTTTACGCTCTGAGGGACTCATCATTGGCGTGATTGGGTTGGCCTTTAGCGACCCACAGCGGCGTTTTAGCCATGCCGACATCGAAATCCTACAAGCCTTCGCAGATTTATCGGCCATTGTCTTACATAATGCGCGGATTCATGAAGCGCTAAGAACAAGCGAGCGTTTCGTCCAAAAAGTGGCGGATACATTGCCGGATATTCTTTACGTGCAGGATTTAAAAGTCGGGCGCTCCATTTATGCCAATAAGCCGCGCCGCAGCGTTCTCGGCTATGATACGGATGAATTACAGAAGCTAAACCGCACCAGTACGCCCCTCCTTATCCACCCTGATGATATTGCGCGTGTCGCCGCGCATGGCAAAAATGCCCCCCACTGGGCGGATGATATGATTGCCAGCCTTGAATACCGCATGATGCACGCCGATGGTCAATGGCGCTGGTTCCGCACACGCGAGACAATCTTCCAACGTGATGCTGAAGGCAAGCCCACCCAGCTTTTAGGCATCGCCCAAGATATTACCGAGACTAAAAACGTCGAAGATGCCCTGCGCGAAAGTGAAGAGCGCTTTCGGGCGTTGATCGAAATGGTGGATGTGATCGTCTTTCTTTACCAAAAAGAGGGTGTCACGTATATCAATCCAGCCATAGAGCGTATTACAGGCTACACAGCCGCGATGCTGCTTGGTGACAAATTCTGGGGAATTATCCATCCCGACTTACTGCAAGTTATCATGGGACAAAATCAACAATTCCTAAAGACAGGTCAAATACCGCCTCGTCAAGAAATTCAAGTGAGGACTGCCACCAATACCGTCCTATGGCTTGATCTCAGCCAAACACTGGTAAACCTCAATGGCGAAGAAGCCCTCTTAGGGACAGCCATAGACATTACGGAACGCAAAAAAGCAGAGGTAGAGGCGCTTTCGTTTCAATTAGAAAAAGAGCGCGTAAGCCTTCTCGCAGAGTTTGTGCAGTCGATGTCGCACGATTTCCGCACACCGCTGACGACGATTAACACCAGCCTCTATTTGCTGGAGCGCTCCCAAGATGAAGAACGCCGCAAGACGCGGATCAAAATTATCCAAGAGCAGCTCGGCGTGTTAGAAAAACTCATCACCGGTATGACGACGATGTTTATGCTTGACAGCGGTATTTTGCAGTTCAGCCACCTCAACATTCATACCATGTTGTATGATATGGAAAAAGATTTACGCCGCGCCGCAGAATCCAAAAACCACTCCTTTAGCTTGATGGTAGAAGATCAACTGCCCGAAATTAAGGGGAACGAGTCCAAACTTCATTTGGCGGTGGAAAATTTAGTGAGCAACGCTATCCGCTACACGCCGGAAGGTGGCTCAATCGTAGTGCAGGCGGGGATCGATCAGGAGATGATTTACATCGCCGTCCAAGACAGCGGGATGGGTATTTTTGAGGATGAAGTCCCGCGCATCTTCCAACGTCTTTACCGCGCCGATCAAGCACGTTCTGTCGGCGGATTAGGGTTAGGGCTGCCGATTGCGCTCAAAGTGGTGGAAGGGCATCATGGCCGGATTGACGTGACGACGGCTCCCGGCGAGGGCAGCACCTTTACCATCTTTTTGCCGATCAATTCATAGCAATTCATAGCGCGATCCACCACCGCAGCGTCGGTACATCACGCCCTTCTAACAGGGTCTCATCCTGAAGCTGACCACCATTGGCCTCGATAATTTTGCGGGAAGCGAGATTGGTGGAATCGCAAGTCAGCATAGCGCGAGACAACCCTAACGCTCGTGCTTCCGGCAGCGCCAAACGCAAGATCAGCATTCCGTACCCTTTCCGGCGCTCAGTCGGGCGGATGTCATAGCCGATATGCCCGCCGAAGGTTTTTAAGAAGTCGTTTAGCTCATGCCGAATCGAAAGCCGTCCCACAAAGTTTTCGCCTTCCACCAGCCATAAAACCGATTCCTTCACTTTTCCCGGCGCGGCATAAACTTTACGTTCCAGCAAGTCCACCACATACGTATCAAAATGATCTTGCAGCCAAGCCGTATCTAGTTCATCGTAGCGCCCCTCGGTGTGATATTCGCGGACGGCGGCGATGAAGCTGTCTTTATAACGGGTGGAGGGTGAAACGAGCGAAGCCATCTGTTCTCTTTTCAATAGGCGTGGGTCATGATGGTTCATTATAACTGATTTTAGTTTTAACCACCTAAATGCAGATTAGACGCATAGGCCGTAAAGAGTCGCAAAGATTTTGACCGTAAGTCTA
>DAOTTO010000087.1:0-1844 GCA_034437895.1 Anaerolineae bacterium
TCTAGTGGATGGCGTGAGCGTCATCTATATCAACTATGGGCTGCTGACTCACTCCTTAGATGACGGATTTAATTGGGCGGCGGCGCTGCATGAGATGGGGATTCAAGTCGCGGCGTGGACGCTCGATGCCGATAACGTCGCGGCAGTTGAGTCGCTCTCAGCCTTAATAACGGCGGGTGTCGATCAATTCACGTCGAATACGCCGCTGGCACTTGGGGCTTTGCTAAAGGTGGTGTAAATATAAAGAGACAAGGGATGTTTTCCTTGTCTCTTTAAAATTAAATGCTATGAACGGCTAAAATCTATGATCTCGCCAATCAAGGCACTTGTACAGGTGTACCAAGTACCTGGAAGCCGTTACCAACCAATCCGCCTACGCTAAAACCGCCGGGACCTGCCGACTGCACCGACACATAATAGGCACCTGCTGGCAGCGCCAGCGGAATAGTCGCGCTGCATGTCCCTATATTTTGGCAGCCCAGCGCCGTCGATGAATACCATTGCAGATGAGCCGTATATGCACCGCCATACGTCCCTACAAACACATAATACCAAGTCGCCCCTGCCACGCCCTGCCAACTGACTGTCGCGTTTCCACCGGCATAAGTCAGCGCGAGGCTATTGAGTGGAACAAGCTGTGGCGCAGTAAAGTTCAGGACGAAATCACCCGGTTCAGTCGTATTTGCCGAGTTTTGCGGCCCGTTGTACCCATTACTAAACGGCCCATCAATGCTCGGCCCACCAGCGCCTTCCGCATTCACATAAACACTGTAACTGCCATTAGCAAAGTTCATCGCATCCGTCAGCAAGCTGCAAGTTGTACCGTTGCAATTGAGGGCAGGTTTGTTGTGATACTCGCCATAAACCCAGGCATTCGTCGTCCAATTGAAGATCGCCACGCGGAAGCGGGTTGCCTTAGCGTCATCAGACCATTGAATTGTTGGGCGGCCTTGATTCAGCGTCACACTGATATTCTGCGGCAGGTTCGGATCAGGAATCGTATCCACCCGGAACTCCGCCCCCGCCCATCCGTTATTATATACACCGCCAGCGCTGTAACCGCCGGGACCGTAACTTTGGACATAAAAGTAGTAGCGGGTGTTATCCTGAAAATCGATGGTCGATTGCAATTGGCAGGTCGTACCGCCCAAGCTGCCGCAAACACTCGCCCGCGAAGCCCAATAATTGACGAGTGCCGCGCCATAATTGCCAGCATCAAAATCCGCCTTACGAATGATGAAGATGTTAAACCAAGTTGCATTCGTCGCCGCGCCAGAAAGTGTCCAATTGGCGGTTGGGCGCAGGATATTCACATTCGTCAAGTTCACTGTGCTTACAGGGGCAGGCGCTGGTGCGTTAAGCGTAAAGTTGAACGGCCCCCGCCAACCGCAGACATCCGCCCGTAGATAAACCACATGCGCCCCATTTCGCAGCCGTACATTTTCATTAGAGGCCGTTGGCTCAACCGAACACGTCCCTCCCGTGCAAGTGCTGGTAGATGGCAGTACGCCGCTGTAATAATAAGGCGTTACCATATTATCCGCCCGGAAAACCGCCACTTCATAATTGCTTACGCCGCTAATTGCGCTCCATGTATAAGCCGGATTCCCCATCGTCGTCGTAATCGTGTTTGTGGGGCCGCTTAATGCGATCACAGGCCTTGTTGCAGGCCGTCCACCCGGACTCGTGATCGTGAAGTTATTGGCATCCGGGTTGCTGAATTGGACGTTAGTGGTGATCGATTCGCAGTCCTGATTAGTTTGGCTCTGCCACTGTTGCAGCGACAATGTTGACCCGCTCGAAACACGGAAAATATTCGGTGATTGTTGGTTATACCAGATATT
>DAOTTO010000088.1:0-2260 GCA_034437895.1 Anaerolineae bacterium
CAATCGGCGCGAGTTCTTCCCATTCCACACTGGTCTGTCGTCCGCCGTCGAATTCCGCCGTCAGCCATTCATGGATCGCCAATAAGTTTGGGTCGTCCTTCGGTAGATCAACGCCGAGATGCTGTCGAATCAGGAAGATCAACCCCGCCAGCCCGGAATCCTTCGTGAGCGACACTTCCAGCGGGCGACCCAGCAGTTCCGGCACATTGAACGGCGCATACATCCACCAGAATTTGTTCAATCCGTCGGCATGGACTCCAGCGCGGGTGCGGTGCGCGTCCCGCCCATAAAGCGGATATTTCGGCGGCAGCGGCTCACCCATCGCGGCATATAAATCCGTCAGATCATTGAGCGCGGTAAAATCCGGCTGATTTCGCCCCTGTTCCAGCGGGGCAAAATAACCCATGCCGATCAGATGCAGCAGGATCATCTCCAGCGGCGCATTGCCCGTGCGCTCACCCTTGCCCAGTGATGTGCCATTGATAACGGCGCAGCCCTCACGGATGGCGGAGAGGCAGTTGGCGACGACCAGCCCGGTATCATTATGCGGATGGAATTCTAAATCCTCCGGTTGCAAACCCATCGCTTTTAACATGCGGAAAATGCGCGGGATGCTGCGCGGTAACTCAACATCGTCGTAGGGCAGGCCGAGTCCCATTGTATCGCACACGCGGAACTTAGGCCGGAGCGACTCGCCATAGGGTGCCGCCATTTCCTGCACCGCCTCGATGAACGGCTGCATAAACTCCATCGGGGCGCGGGTGGCATCTTCCAAATGCAGGCGCGGACGGATTCCGGCTTCCAGCGTGATTTTGACCGCTTCCAGATAGACCTGCATCGCTTGATTGCGCCCGCCCGGTTTGAACTTATGGAAGGTGTGATAATCCGACGCGCTCGCCAGCATCCCGGTTTCGCGCACACCGAGCGCCTTAATCAGCTCGACATCCTTTGCCGTCGCCCGAATCCATGTCGTCGGCTCAATCGGTGCGCCCGCATGATAGCGTTCCAAAGCGCCTTCGAGCGCAGCACGATCACCGGGACGATAGACGAAAAATTCCGCCTGCCGGATTGCGCCGGAATCCCCCGTAAAGGCGCACAAAATGTCATAAATGTTGAGGCTCTGTTCAGTCGTCAGCGGCAACCCGCCCTGCTGACCGTCGCGGTGGGTGGTTTCCGTCGTCCAGGCTTGCATCGGGAGTGATTGTGGGCGTTCTGTCCAGACATAGCGCGGGAAATCGTCACGCGGAAAGCTGTCTAAAAAATAATCGGGTGTTTCGGTGGATGTTATCTCGCTCATTATTGAGTCCTTGCGCTTCTAGGGAACAATCATATAATCAGCATAAATAGGTTGATAAAAGCTGTCAATCTTGATTGAAAAATCAATATATTATTATGCATCCAGTATCCTGTTTCTTTGCGACTCTTCGCGGGCTTTGCGCCTCTGCGTTAAAAATCCTGTTCCCATAATCGAAAGATCAGTTATGTCAAAAACACCCCGTTATTTCACTGCCGCCGAAGCCGCCGAAAAGCTCGGCATTACCGCCGCGACACTTTACGCTTACGTCAGTCGAGGGTTGATTCGCTCTGAAGCAATGGACGACAAACGCCGCACCCGGCGCTATCTGGTTGAAGATGTACAAAAGTTAATTGACCGTAAGGAGCAGCAGGCCGACCCCGCCAAAGCCGCCCAATCCGCGCTCCATTGGGGCGTGCCAATGATGGATTCTGGAATCACGCTCATCAACGAAGGCCGCTTTTATTATCGTGGATATGATGCGGCGCACTTGGCAAAACAGCACACGCTGGAAGAAATCGCGGCGTTGATTTGGACGGGCGCGATGGAGAATCACGCGGAAATATTTGTAGGGGAGAGTCTAAAATTTTCCCCTACACTGTTTAAAACATTATCACAGATTTTTGTGAGTAACCCCGCCTTAGCTTATGTGCAGCGTTATCAAATTGCGTTAGCGATGGCGGCGGCAGATGATTTCGCGGCTTATGACCTCTCGCCGGAAGCCGTGAGTAAGACCGGGGCGCGGATTTTACGCTTGTTGACTTTAACGGCTGTCCTGCCTATAAATAACATTGTAACGGACACGATATATCGTGTCTCTACCGCACAGATTCTTACAAAGGGTTGGGGATTGGACGAACACGCCGCCTATCTCCTCAACGCCGCGCTCATTTTATGCGCCGATCATGAATTGAATGTTTCGGCGTTCACAGCGCGGGTGATCGCGTCGGCAGAGACAACACCTTA
>DAOTTO010000089.1:0-3249 GCA_034437895.1 Anaerolineae bacterium
TTACACTTTTTATTTATGTCTCAATTCTTCGCCAATAATCATAGGCTAAAAGTACTGGATAGTATGAAAGTACTATCATTTTGGTGAGCTTATTTTAACCATTAAACGTTTAACTAGGACTCAATGCTTGAAGTTAAATTATTGTTAAACGATTGTTATACCATTAAATAACATTAAGTATAAATAATATTGGTATAGATGTTATATTTTAATATTATTAATTAAGTTTATATCATGTTTATTCTTTTGATTGTAATAGGTTTATCTTTTGAGCCGTCTGAACCGCTCGGTTGGATAGAAGGATAGGGCAGTGGCAGATTTGCGTGTATCGAAGACAGGACGCATAGACTGAAGTGACGCGGATTAAAACATAGGGTCTAATCGCTAAAGGTAACAACACACAAATTAATGCGCCCTACAAATAATTGGATTGTTTTCTTAAACAGCATTATGTATAAGGCGAGTGAGTCAAGTTACAGATGTGACCAGTCCGCAATTAGGCTGGATACGGTGCATTATCACAAACAGGGCCAAAGGCCGTATCCTGAATGTAATGAAGGATTTGTTTGTGATAATCACTTTTATCATTATTATAATTACTTCAAAAATATTAGTAAATAGCCAAGTTGAAGTTGTCTGTTTTGACTAAATTTTCCCCTCATTTATTAGGCAGAAATCCCACAAAATAAAGCACTCTTCCTTATAGATAAGATCAGGTAAGTAATGCTGGCAGTTTTGAAGTGCCAGCTCGAGTTTCTGTAAACCCATAAACGGGTTCAGTAACGATGAATACAATCTCTTCAGAGGTTTCAAATCTTAGATTTAGTGCTGGGTTTTGAACCCGGCGCGGCATAATCCGTAACGTCAATGATGAATCAACTGTCATCACTACACAGTGCAATTCATCACCCGATTTCCTCATTTCATGGCGTGAACACTATCGGTTGCTATAATTTGGATGCACTATTTGATGAGGCAAAGATGCGATTCGGATTTGTGTTTTTCGGTTGATGAATCTGCTTTTGCTGATAACTGAAAGCTGACGGCTGAAAGCTCGAATCAATAAATTAATGGCAGGGTAAATTGTGGTAAAAAGACTTTTTTTTGCAATTTCAGTGGTCGCTAGTTTGTTTATAGTCGTCATCGTCACCAGCGGTTGGTTTTTGTCGCAAGACCTCCCGCCCGAAGTCGCAGCGGGTTACAACGTATGGCAAGAAAACGGCTGCATCGGCTGTCATACCTTGTATGGGCAAGGCGGCGCGTTTGCACCGGACTTAACCCACATCTATGAACAGCGCGGCGCGGATTATCTGCGTGAATTTATGGTCAACCCCAACGCCTTTCACCCCGACCAACGCCTGATGCCGCGCTTTGGCTTAACCGTAAACGAAACCGATAATCTCTTAGCTTTTCTCGATTGGGCGACCAAACAAGAACCAGCCGTGCGCTGGCCTCCCCGCTTGATCGCCGTTAGCGGATCAGGCAGCTTAACCGTCGCCGCTGTGCCCGAAATCACTGCCCCCGAAGCAAGCCCTCAAGATGCAGCGATTGCACGCGGACGAGCGATTTATTCCCGCGCTCCCGCTGTCTGCTCTACCTGTCATTCGCTTGAACCAGAGGTTCGGTTAGTCGGGCCGTCGCTTTATGGCATTGCCACCACTGCCGCCGAGCGCGTTTCCGGGCAATCCGCTGAGGATTACATCCGCACGTCGATTTTAAATCCGAGCGATCACATCGTCGAAGGTTTTCCCGACGCGATGCAGAAAAATTTCGCCGAAACGCTCAGTGCTGATGAGATCAACGATCTAATTGTGTTTTTGCTGACTCAGGAACGGTAAAAGCTATGTCCAAAATAATCGCAAATCTTTTGACCCAATCGGCGCTGTTATTCATCGCGTATGCGCTGTTGGCATTGCTCGGCGCGGTCAAGTTTCTAGGGAATGATCCCCTCTCAAGTGCGCTCCCATATCATCAGGTCGCCCCTTGGAGCGCCGTCCTGCTGCGTTTAGCCATCATGTCGGGATTGCTCGCCAGCGGCTTAAAGATGTTCGCCGATTCTGTGCCTTCCGATCCGCTTGAAAATGCCGAAAGCGCCAGCCAATCCGCCCGAATACTAAACTATACCGCGCAAGGTTGGACGGTCTTTGTGATAGTCGCGTTTCTGTTTGGGGCGCTTGGTCTATTGGATGGACGTTACGGCATGGAACTGCCCGTCTTCCTATCAATCATTCAAGCGATTTTAATGGCCTTATTTGTAAGCGTGATCGCCATCAATGCCCGTCCGCTTAATCACAGTCTCGCAGTCTGGCTGATGGGCATGTTCATCAGTATATTGTGTACATTTGCAACCGTGATTTCGCCCTCTGACCCGCTGCAAGCGCAAACGGTGGCGACAGTCGCGGCGGGTGTCAATCTGAATGTCGCGCAGATGATCGCGGCGGCGGCGATTCTCTTTTGGCTACTTGGACACGACCAATCAGCGCAAGACGAAACCGCCGTCTATCTTTACGCGGGGACTCTTGCCGTAACCGGTGCGCTGGTGACTCTTGCCCCGCTCAATTTACTCTCCGCCAACAGCGCCTTTTTGAGTGTTCTCACCTTAATCGCGGCAGCAGGCGCAGCCGTAATTTTTATCCGCTGGATAACGATAAGCGTCAAACAAGCGGCAGGATGGGTGACGTTGGCGGCTTTCCTGCTTTTATGCGGCCTGAGCATTTTGGGTGGATTCAGCGCCGTCGGCAGCATCAGCCGTTGGACGCTTGGTACCCGCTTAAGCGATTTGCAAGTCACGCTGATTTCGTTAGCCGTGATGACGTTAGTTTTGGCGATGAACGAAGCCTATGAGAATAAAACTCGGACTAACCGCGCTCAACTGCCCTTCTGGTTGATCTCCGGCGGCATCCTCATTGCTGGCTTTGGATTGGCGGGCGCGGGATTGGTGCAAACCTATTTGGAGCGCATCGTCGGCGTAGGGTATCTGGAAACCCAAACTTACATTCAGCCGCTTTACGCTGTATGGACGTTGGGATTAGTAGCCTTACTCTTAGGTGCAGTCGGTTACACCTTGTCGCAGGTCTTCCGCCGGACGTAAATGTAGGGACGCAATATATCGCATCCGCAGAACTAAGTGTATGTGTCGAACTGCCGATTTACATCTGCAAAACCGCTCAAACTTTTATAAATGTAGCTTTCATAGATTTGCCAAAGAAGTTGGAAAAAGATTTAACCACAGAGCGCACGGAGAACACA
>DAOTTO010000090.1:0-5998 GCA_034437895.1 Anaerolineae bacterium
ACGATTACACCTGCCGCAGGATGGGCAGTTTACCTGCGTACCAGCGATGAAGAAGCCCAAAATCCTGAAGCGTCACAGGCGCGACAGCGTTATCTCATCCAGAAATCTGTTCTGGATCGCTCGGATTTGCCAGTCATTGATGAATACATCGACTTACTAACCGGACGCACACCTCGGCGCACCGGCTACCAGCGAATGCTGGAAGATGCCCGGATGGGACGGTTCTCGCATGTGATTGTCGAGCGTGCTGACCGTTTTGGTCGCAATGATACTGAAGCATTGCGTGCGATTGATGAACTGGATGAATTTGGCGTAACGGTTGTTTTTGCCAATCAGCCTGATCTCGATCCAATGGATCCTGATGATCGGGTGATTGTGGCGCTCTCCTTTACGTTAGCTCGTCGCGAATCGGCTCTTTTGGGTATACGTGTCAAAGGCGGAATACTGGCAAAGCTACAACAAGGGGGTTTTGCTAATGGTGCGCCGGATGGCTACATCAATGTAGAAGCCCGCACCACTCAGGAGGTGAAGAAACTACAGGGGCGAATTGCACATTGGATTGAACTTGACCCGGAACGCGCACCCATTTGGCGAACCGCATGGGAATTACTGCTGGAAGATCGTCTGACTCTCAACGAAATTGCAGAGACGCTTCACACGAAAGGCTATCGTCACCGCACAGGTCGTCCTTTTGTAGAAGTATCAGCCAATGGCAAGCGTAAACACAACATCAGCACACTTTCCAATACATTTCATAACTGGACGTATGCGGGTTGGGTTGTGAGTTTGAAGAATAATATCCCTCCCAAAACCATACGTGGAAATTGGGAACCACTGGTTGCAACAGAAGAATTTGAGCGTGGATTAGAAATCCTTGCACGGCGCAGCCAAAATCGTGATGCGCGTCGCAGGCAAGACTATCTGCTCAAAGGTATGATTTTTTACAGCAGAGGCGAGGGCAGCAGCTTTGTTCGGCTGACAGGATCGACCTCCAACGCAGGACGCACCAATGGTGGTACACCTTATTATCGCATGGCAAATGCCGGAGGTGTCAGCTTTCTATGCCGTGATGTGGATGAACAGATTCCGCTCGAACTCATGCGAATTCAGGTTGATCCTGAATTGATTCCACTGATTCGGGTAAGCTATACGCATGAGCTTGCTCAGAAACTGGGACACCTGAAACCTGATGAAAAGCTGCGGCTTGAAGCTGCCTTGAAAGCCGTTGATGAAGAAGAAGCGCGGATGGCGAGATTATTTGCTTCGGGCAAAATCACAGATGCTGTCTGGGACAATCTATGGGCAGAGTGGCAGGATCGGCGAAGCAAACTGCGCCAGAGTCTCGAAACGGTTCAACAAGAACAGGAAATTCATATCAATAATTTGGATACCGCGCTCGGAATTATCGCAAACATTGGAGTGCTGTATAATAGTCTGGAACGCAGCGATCAAAAAGAACTCCTGCGTCAGGTCGTTGAACGAGTTATCGTGAACGCTGAAGGAAGTGTAGAGTTGGAGTTGCGGACTCCATTCGCATATCTCAAGGATTTGACCGACGAGATACGCAGTGTGAACCGCCGCGAAGGTATCAGACCACAAATGAAAATCGGCGGAGACATCTCCGCCGATCCTCATCCAGAATGTTCGAACTGGATCCAAGTAAGCTGGGGGACCTGGATTCGAACCAAGATTAGTGGCTCCAAAGGCCATCGTTCTGCCGTTGAACTATCCCCCAATGGATAGTTTCCCTATACTTCCAACATTATATAAGAATTGTTGCTTGAAGTGAAGCCCAATTTTTTAATTTCGCAGTGTACTAATGTAAATAACGATAGTACAATGAGATCATTAAGAAACTAAGCTGTCTTAATCGTGAACGCAAGAAAATTCGCCTTTTCCTGGGCTTTGCACCAGTATACACTCCTAATTGCTCTCGTTGCTGCCCTCCTCATTGGATTTTTGGCAGTCCGAGAGGGCTTGCCTAGCGCCCTCACCCTGCCCATCGCCTTAAATTGGCTGGCGTGTATCATCATTTTTTCCCTTGCGGACTTATTGGCAGAAACCGTCGAAGAAGGACTGTGGTTTGTCTATCGCTATCTAGCGGTCATGGTCGCTTGGGTGACGCTCGGCACAGGACTCGCCTTAAGCGTGATGTTCGTCGGTGTGATTGTTGGCTTTATCGTGCGGATAAATCGCGGATTTTCTTCTTCTACGGCCTCGCAACTGGCGATCCGCCGTTTTGCTATTATCGCCACAGGTCTACTGATCGCCTGCCTTTTTTATACCTTCTTAAAAGACAGAACAGCCGATGTCGCTGGTTACGGTGTTAGTTTGGTGGCGGGTCTGGTGGTCGCCAATCTCACGCGCTCTCTCCTCAGCCTAGAGCATGACAAACTGCTGCATACTTATTGGGTGATGGAACTTCTCCTGTTAATCGCGATTCCGGCATTGGTACAAACGTATCTTGAGGCGGGAGTGCTGTCCTTTCTCACATTGATGGGCTTGGTCGCATTGCAAATGCTGCGCTATCGTCAGGTAAATCAGACACGAGAAGCGCTCAACTTACGCACACAGGAAATTTCCGCTTTAGATGCCCAACTCAATTTACGCACTCAAGAAAATTCTGTGCTTGACCTCGATAATGCGGTGCTGCGTGATCGTAGTAGCGAGATGGCACACAATCTCTCTTTAATTAACCGCACCGTTCAAGATGTCATGTTCAATCTTGATGATGCGGATGCCGTAAAAACAGCGTGTGAAACCGCCATGCAGCTTACTGGCGCACACAAATCAGCCATTTTCCAGCGCGATTCCGAATCCGGCCAGCAAATGTTTTTGTCACAGGCAATTGGGCTGAGCTCAGCGCATGAGCATTACTATGAGGCGCATCACTATCCCTCACCGATTGACTTAACAGCCGTACGTACCATCGAAAACATTGCTTCGCTTTTGCCCGATGACCCGCTCCGCATCTTAGCCAAAATTGGGGAATTTAAATCGCTGGTGGAGATTCCCTTGCGTTCCGGAAGCGCCCCATTTGGCCTTTTAGTCATCTTCCATGACCAACCGCATCAATATCAAAAGACAGAAGTGGAACTGCTGGAAACACTGTCGTTTCAAGTCGCCGCCGCCTTAGATAATGCCGAACTCTTGAAGGCCTTGGAGCTTTATGCCTCCGAACAGGCGCAGCTTGTCCATCTTTCGCGGATTTCCACCTCCAGCTTGAAGTTAGAAACCGTCCTACAGAGTGTCTCCAGCCTGCTCCAACAGATGATGGGGGTGGAACAGGTACATGTGGGCTTGCTCCAAAATCATCGAGAACGCTTACGTTTTTTTACGTCGAATGGGAGCGATCCGCATCCGCAATACCCCGATTTGGTGATCGATGACATCCCCGAATTAGCGTTCATCTGCCAGCAACCGCAGCCCAGCCCGCGCATTTTCTATCATCAAGACGGGAATACATCGGCGGGCTTAGCCCAACTTATGGAAAACCATCACGATGTGACTCTCGCGCTTGTGCCGATGATCGCCAATAATGACCTGCTTGGCATTATCTTGCTGAGTCATGACGAGCCGCGTTATTTTTCCGATAACGAATGGCGTTTAGCAGAGATGGCGACTAACCAAATCGCCACGCAAATTCATAATGCCCAACAGTACAACACCACCGAAGACGCGCTCAACCGTCGCCTGCGTCAGCTTTCAGCGATGGAAGATATTGCCCAACAAATCTCTAGTTCGCTGGATTTGGATCCCCTTATCCATAATGTGCTGGAAGCCGCCATTCACGCGACTCAGGCCGAACTTGCGGCATTAGGACTCATCACCGAGTCGGGCGAGTTCCGTGTGATTGGTCGGGAATTTGTCTACAGCACTTGGTATAAATACGACATCACACGCCAAACTTCTGCCGGGCTGATGGGGCAAGTCGTCCAGACCGGGCAAATGCTCGTCGTCCCAGAAAATCAGCTTGCGCCGGATTATATCGCTGACGCGGCACAAGGGACTTATCGCTCCTCGCTGCTTGTACCGCTGGTGCGAAATGGCGTGGTCGTCGGTGCGTTGAATGTGGAAAGCACCCAACACGATTTCTTTAAAGAAGAGCAAATTGTTTTCATCCAAAGCCTTGCGGGTCATGCCGTTATCGCTATTCAGAATGCTCAACTTTTGCAAGAACGCCAGAGCCAGATCGAAACCCTCACCAGCCTGCGCGAACTTTCGCTCCAGTTTTCCCTCACTACCGATACAAAAATGGTTCCCAGCTTAATCCTGAAAACCGCGCTCAACATTATGCAGGGGAAAAGCGCCGTCTTGCTTAAATATGATGCGGAAAATACCACCTTGACCCTAATCGAAGGGCTACGGCGCGACGATAAACACTACATCAGCGCCAACCCGCCCATTCCCGCTAGTACGGCACTATGGGCGGCGAACACAGGCAAGATTCAAGTTGTGGAAGATATTCATCATGACGATGATTACCTCAACACGTCCCCCGATACCGAGATTAATTATCGCAGTTTGATCGTCGCGCCCATCAAGCGCGGTAACTTGGTACAAGAAGTGTTGTGCGTGGGCTTGCCGGAACATCATGTCTTTACCGAAAATGATTATAACAAAATTGAACTGCTGGCGATTCAGACGGCGGGGCATTTAGAAAATAATGACTTGGTGGAGCGTATTCGGCTGGGCAGCAATCGGATGCGGGCTATTCTCGATTCAACCCGTGACGGAATCATCCTGCTTGATCGTAACGGGACATTGGTAGATGCTAACGCCTCGGCTGAACAATTGCTTGGGATCGACCTTGAGGCGTACATCGGGCAAAACTTCGCTTATACGCTGATGGAAGGCATGTCGGCAGGCGGAGTCACGGAAGAAGGCGTACAAGATGCGCTGACCGATATGGCGCGTATTCTACGGCTAGAGCCGCGCCGCATCACCACCCGTTCCACCGAAATCCGCAAAGGCGCTGCCGTCCGCTATATCGACGAAGTGGGGTCGCCTGTTTATGATGTCCATAATCCAAGCCTGATTATCGGGCGACTGCTCACGCTGCGCGATGTGACGGAAGAACGCCAGCTTGCCGCCTACCGCGACGAAATCAATAAAATGGTCGTTCATGATCTACGCTCACCGCTGAGTAATATCATCAGCGCCTTAAACCTCTCGATTGATATCCTCCTACCCGATTTTGAAGACCATCCAACCGTGCCTGTGCTGGATACTACGCTGCGTACCGCCAACGAGAGCGCCGAAGACCTGCTTGATTTGGTGATGAGTATGCTCGATATCGCCAAGCTGGAAGCGCGTAAGATGGATATGAATCTTATGCCAGCCTCGATGAAAGACCTGTTCAAAAGCATCTATATCGCTATGTCGCCCGCCATGCAAGAAGCCGATGTCCACATGGATATTATCGCGTCCGATAATTTGCCGATGGTCAATATCGACGCGGACAAAATCCGGCGGGTACTGACGAATCTCTTGGATAATGCCCTGCGCTACACGCCCACCGGAACGCGCATTCTGCTCTCTGCGGATTGTGTGAATGACAAAGTTTTGGTGCAGGTTGCCGACAGCGGCAAAGGCATCCCGCCAGAAGAACATGAGCGCATCTTTGAAAAGTTTACACAAGTCAAAGACACCAGTCCGCTACGTGGGCATAAAGGCAGCGGCATCGGCTTGGCCTTCTGCAAGCTCGTCATCGAAGCCCATCATGAGCGCATCTGGGTAGAGAACGAAAGCCCCCTGCCCGGCGCATGTTTTTCATTCACGCTGCCCATCGCACCCAGCGCCTAAAAGTAGGTGTTTAGTCCGAGAGCAGGGTGTTTACTTTAACCTCAGTTTTGGATAGCGCACTATGATTAACTTTTATGATGTCCTCATCCCCCGACCCCTTCTCCATTGCATGGCGAAGGGGAGAAAAACGGTTCACAATGGTGCTTTAAGTCCCCTCCCCACTTCGTAGAGAGGGGATTTAGGGGTGGGGATA
>DAOTTO010000091.1:0-3764 GCA_034437895.1 Anaerolineae bacterium
GCAAGTGTGGGGGCAAACCGGGTCTGCGTGGCACAACACAACAGTGTCTTCGTATTTCCCACAGCCCGTATTTTAGCGCGAAAGCGCTTAGTCCGAAAGGAGAACTTGCGCTTCCTCCCCATGCCTAAAGGCAGGGGTGTCCGCGCAAGGAATTTGATGACTGCAAAAGCAGAAAAACGTATTATGATTGTAGATGATCATTATATGGTGCGGCAGGGATTAGCCTTCTCCTTGAAGCCCTTTAAAGAACTCACCCTTGTAGGCGAGGCAAGTAACGGTTTTGAGGCAGTGCGCTTATCTTCTGAACTCCAACCGCATATTATCTTGATGGATTTGATGATGCCGGAAATGGATGGGCTGGAAGCGATCCGTATTATCTCGCGTCGTGATCCGTCGATTAGAATCATCGCCTTGACGGGTTTGGACAACTACAGCCCAATGACCGCAGCGGCCTTGCAAGCAGGGGCTGCGGCGTGTCTTTCTAAACAATCTTCGCTGAATGAGCTTCTTGAGCTTATTCGCGGGGGTGATGCGCCACAAGAATTGCACTAGAAACAAAGAAGCCTAGCTTTTCGAGTCATTAAGTTATCATCTATGTCGCTAAGATTAAAAATACTCATCATCATTTTGCTCGCTCTGATCGGTGCAATTATGGTAGCCTCTACTTTTTCGAGCAGGATACTGTTACAAGACTTTGCGACTTTGGAACGAGCGCAAGCACAAGAGGAAGTAGCGCATGTTGAATATGAGCTGCAAGATCAATTAGACGAACTGAGTTCCAAGGCGCTCGATTGGTCTGTTTATGATGAAACGTATCAATTTATTCAGGGGCAAAACCCTGATTATGTTGAGGCAAATTTTTCTGATATTACCCTGCGGAATATGCAAATCAACTTTATGCTCTTTGTTGATTTGTCCGGGACGATTGTTTATGCAACTGGTTATGACTCGATCAATCAAAATGTGATCCCTATTCCCGACTCATTAACTGCCGCTATTGAAGCGAAAACGTTCTTCGATGCGGCTTCACCTGCGGCTGAAGTGCGCGGCGGCCTTTTGAGTGTGGCTGACGAAATTAGTCTCTTTTCATTGTCGCCTATTTTGCCCACGACGGGTGAAGGTCGTCCCGAAGGCACCTTGATCCTGGGTAAGTGGTTTAACACCCAGCAGCAAACAGCGCTTTCAGAAACTCCGGATGAAGTGGTGCATATCTATCGTTTGGACGATGAAAATACCCCCTCAGAAGTGCTTGCTGTGATCGAGGAATTGTCATCAGACGATCCTTTTGTCACGCATGTCTTACCGAATGAAAAAATGAGTGGATACACGCTGATTAATGACATAAGTGGGCAGCCTGCCTTCATTTTACGTGTTGACCTGCCTAGAGACATCTACACGCAAGGCCAGAAGAGCGTTTCTGTTTTCCTGAAATTAGCGCTTTTTCGCGCGATATTTGCGGGTGTACTTGTTTTGGTTGTGATTGAAGTCCTCATTGTTTCGCGTTTGCGGCGCTTGAGTTCTGGGGTCAATACTTTGCAGATCACGGGTGATGTTAGTGAGCGGCTTCCGGCGAAAGGCCGCGATGAAATTGGTCAGTTAGGCCGTACCATCAACAGCATGGTCGATAGAATCAGCGGCACCCAAACCGCGCTTGAACATTCAGAAGCGAACTGGCGCTCTTTGATCGATAACATCCCCGATATTGTGACGAAGGTGAACCGTAATGGCAATATCTTATATATTCATTATCCGGCGCTTGCCACTTTTTCCACCCTGACTCCTGATAGTATCATCGGTATGAATTTTTACGATTCTGTGCCACCAGAGTCACATCATACAGCTCGCACCGCTATTTATGCGGCTTATGAGAATCAACAAACCAGCGAATATGAATCGATTGGGTTCGACGCAGAACATGGCACCCAAGCTTGGTACTTTACCCGTGTTGCGCCGGTTATTGAGGATGGTAAAGTGGAGAGTGTTCTGTTCGTTTCCACCAATATCAACGCCCGGAAATTGATTGAGAATGCCCTGCAAGAAAGTGAAAGCCAATATCGTGATCTGTTTGAAAACACCAGTGACCTCATTCAAAGCGTTGATTCCGAAGGCAAATTCATCTATGTGAATCGTGCGTGGCAAGAAAAGCTCGGTTATGACGAAGAAACTGCCCGCCGCATGACCTTTAGCGACATTATCCATCCTGATGAGCGTGAGCATTATGCCTTGAACTTTGAGATGCTCATGTCAGGCATCAGCATTCCTGCGCTGGAGACGATATTCGTCACAAAGACGGGTGAGAGTGTCTTTTTGGAGGGTAACATCAATATCCGTTTTGTCGATGACAAATTAACGCTCACACGCGGTATCTTCCGCGACATCACTGCCCGTAAGCTGATTGAGGCTGAACTGCGCCAAAGCCAAGAAAGACTGCGCCGCGTCATCGACAATGCCCCTGTGATCGTGTCAGTGATAAATCGCAAAGGCATTTTTACCCTATCACAAGGGAAAGGGCTGGATAAACTCGGCTTAAAGACGGGTGAAGTGGAGGGACTTTCCGCTTTTGAGATATACAATGATTACCCCGATGTGCTTACTGGCTTAGAGCGTGCGCTTAAAGGCGAGGCATTTAATACCAAAGTGCAGGTCGGTGGATTGTGGTTTGAAACGGTCTATTCTCCCTTGAAAAATGAGGCGGGGGAGTTCATGGGGACGATTTTGGTGGCTATAGACATCACCGAACAGCACACGACTGCTGCTGCGCTTAAAGAAACGGAAATCAAATATCGCCAATTAGTCGAAGAAATCAGCGACTTGATTTATACCGTTAATCTTGAGGGCAGGTTCACTTATATCAGCCCGATTATGGTTAAAAAGACAGGCTATACCGAAGAACAACTGTTGAAGATGTACTTCGTAGAGTTGATCGTCCCAGAATGGCAAGAAAAAGTCGCCAATTTCTATATTCAGCAGATTAAACAAAAAGCCCCGGAGACGTTGTTGGAATTTCCTGTTTTGACGGCGGACGGGACGATGTACTGGGCTGAGCAAAAAGTTGTGCCTGTTTTTAATGAGCAGAACCGCGTCGTTGCTTTCCATGCTATCGTGCGCGATGTGACCGTGCGTAAACAAACTGAAGAAAAAATTCAGGCGCAAAATGAAGCCTTAGTGAAGGCCAATCGTGAACTGGCGGTTGCCCGACAACAAGCTGAGGACGCAACACGCTTAAAAAGCCAATTCTTGGCAACCATGTCGCATGAATTACGCACCCCGTTAAACGCCATCATCGGCTATACCGAAATTCAATTAGCGGGAATGACGGGGCCGCTTAATGATGAGCAGAATCATTATCAAGATCGCGTGTTGGTGAACGCTAAAGATTTGCTCCGGCTGATTAATGAAGTGCTTGATCTGTCTAAAATTGAAGCTGGACGGATGGACTTGGCGCACAAGCCCTTTGTGCTGCGTGAGTGGCTGGAAGAAATCATCTCGCAAAATCGGGTGTTAGCATCGGGTAAGGGACTTGAAATAGTTACGCATGTGGATGAGAGCCTGCCGGAAATGCTGATAGGCGATCCGGCACGACTGAAGCAAATTGTCGTTAATTTGCTCTCAAATGGCATCAAATTTACGGAAAAAGGCAAGGTTGAGGTCAACCTCCATAAACATGGCAATGAGGCATGGAAGGTAGAAGTCATCGATACGGGCATTGGCATTCCATCCCATCTGCAAGAGACCATTTTCGATGAATTCCGGCAGGTAGATAG
>DAOTTO010000092.1:0-23249 GCA_034437895.1 Anaerolineae bacterium
TCGTGCAATGCGCCAATTGAATGAATGGAAGTATAGCGCCAATGGTTTCAAGCTTCAAGATTTTCTACGCCTTATATCCCCCTATCTAAAGCTAGGGGCTTTACGGCGTTTTTCGGTAAGCTGCTCAATCTCTCCTTTGACCGTGCTGACACAGCCGTTGCAGGTCATATTCGGCACTTGGAAGGTCTTGGTTTCCATACAGAAAACTCCTGTTTGCTTGATTATAGATACGTTCAAGCTAGAGCTTATCATGCGTTTTCGCGTTCGATATGCGCCATTTGGCGATGTTTCAAATTGAGAATTACTGGAATACTTGAAGATAGGAGAATAAAATATTTTCTTAAGCAGGTTGAAGAAATGGAACGACAATCATGATTCGTGTACTACTGGCAGAAGATCATAAAATTGTCCGACAAGGCACGCGGATGTATTTGGAGAGTATGGCTATTGAAATTGTCGGCGAAGCGACAACTGGCGTTGAAGCGGTAAAGTTAGCGCGTGAATTACGACCGGATGTGGTCGTCATGGACATCCACATGCCTGAACTCACGGGCGTTGAAGCAACTCGCCGTATTCGTCATGAGAATAAAGAGGTGCGCGTACTGGTGTTGACCGCGTATGACGACCCGGCTTATATCCATGCTTTACTCGATGCAGGCGCAGATGGCTTTGTCTTGAAGACCGCCGAGTTCTCCGAGTTGTATCGAGCGCTGCAAGATGTCGCAGTAGGTCGGATGGCATTCAATGATGAGATGCTGGCAAAGGCGGCTCAGTATGGGCAGAATACCTCCATGCTGACTGAGGGAATGACAGATCGTGAGGTCGAAATTCTGAGCTATGCTGCGCGCGGATTGACTAATAAACAGATCGCCAAAGACTTGTTTATTTCTGACCGCACGGTGCAGGGACATCTCCAAAACATCTATCAAAAACTGCATGTAGCGACGCGTACCGAGGCGGTTACGGCTGCTGTGACACGCGGCTTTATTGCGTTAAGCGAGGGAGGCCAGAGTTGAACGGATGGTTGCATGTCACCATCACAGTTTTAGTGTTATTGCTGGTCACCAATATATGGCTCGTTTACCGGGTGCTAAATCCTTTGCATCGGCTGGCTTCACAGACAATAGATGTCGCTCAGGGGAATCTGGTAGCGTTCAATCAACCCTGTGGCGGCATACAGGAAATTGGCATTCTAAGCCAGACAATGGCAAGCATGGCGGGACACGTTCGCCGCGCCCATCAGGAAAGTGCTGCCTACCGTTATGCCTTAATAGATGGTCAGGAAGCTGAACGCGCACGCCTTGCTCATGAACTGCATGACGACACGGTGCAATCTTTGATTGCGATTGCACAGAGTATCAACTTGGCGACAGGTTGGATTGAGAAAGACCCGGCACGCGCTGTTGGAATGCTAAATGCAGCCCGTACTCAGGCTGTGGAAAGTGTTGATAGTTTGCGTGGGCTGATCGCTAATCTGCGACCACCCGCACTCGAAGAACTGGGTTTAGTTCCAGCTTTGCAAATGCTTGCCGAGAATGAACAAGGTGTTATGTTGACTGTCACGACAATGGGCAAAGAACGTCGTGTTCCCGAAGCGCATGAACTCACATTGTTCCGTTCCGCACAGGAAGCTGTTCGTAATGCAGTCCGACACGGACAAGCAAAACATATTGTCATTGAAATTCATTATCAACCCAATGAAATCCGTCTCGTTACCAGGGATGATGGCAAAGGTTTTAATCTACCAAAGCGTTTGGACAGTCTCGCTGACGGTGGACACTACGGATTACTAGGTATGTACGAGCGTGTTCAACAGTTGAGAGGAAGCGTTCGTATTTCCAGCCAGCGAGGTCAAGGAACGCAGATTGATGTCTTGCTGCCGTTGGACGGACGTAATCAACCGAATGAAGCGGTTCATGATCCAGTTTGTGGTGCGATCATTTACCCGCAGCAAGCCTTTGGTAGTGTGATGTACGAGAACCAACGCTACTATTTTTGCTGCCCTGTTTGTCAGGGTGCGTTCCAAAGTAACCCAGAAACCTACCTGATTAACCTGAGTTAAAGTTGGCAGAAAAGCAAAATTATGCTGGCGAAACGTGGATTATCTTGAGTGGCTGGGCTATCAGTTGCATGAAGCAGAGGCAACATGATAATCTGCGTTGTTCGCTTTTTACAGTAAGGGATGTCCAAGGGTATTTTGGGCATCCAGAACCTGTTCAATGCTGTGCAAAAGAGCGAGAGAAGACTTAAAGACTCAGCTTACGCAGGGTGTGGTCTTTTGTAGGGGCGACTCGGCGAGTCGCCCCTACCGAAAACTTCCCTTAAGTGCGTAATATCAGTTAAAGAGACAGTTAGCAGTCGCTAAATCCTTCATGTGTCGCCAGAACCGCTCAATCATATTCAAAATAGGACAATAAGGAGGAAGCCAGAAAACACGCAAGCGATGTTCAAACAGACTCAAAGCTGCCGCAACCATCTTACTGCGGTGATAGGGTGCATTGCGTGCTACGCCCCTACGCTAGGCAACTGGATTTGCAATTATTTCCCCGCCAGCGAGTTACCCGAAACTACAGCCCTAATTTAAGCGATTCGTAGAGTTCAGGGCGGCGATCATCAAACACCGGAATCCGGCTGCGGATTTCATTTACCCGGTCTGTCTCGATTTCCGCCGTAAGCAAAATCGGCTCGTCACTCGCTTCGATAACGATCTTGCCCCAGGGGTCAATAATCATCGAATGACCGCCGAAGGTTGTATCCCCGGTTTGCCCGGCGGCATTCGTGGCGACGATATAGCATTGATTTTCAATCGCCCGCGCTTGCAGTAAAACGCGCCAATGTTCGATTCGCTCCATCGGCCATTCGGCGGGAATGATAACCATCTTCGCGCCTTCTAAGGCATAGCGACGGAATAACTCTGGGAAGCGCAAATCGTAACAGATCGCCAAGGCTGTGTTGCCCCAAGGTAAGTCCATTTGCAGCGGTGATGACCCCGGCTGAAGATATTTATCTTCTTCCATAAGTTTAAAAAGATGGATTTTGCGATAAATGCCCATCATACGACCATTCGGCGCAAAAAATGACGCGCTGTTCGCTACTTCTAGGCCGCGTTTTTCTAGCACAGAGCCGACAATGCTGATTTTATTCTGGGTGGCGACGGTGGAAAGCTGAGAAAAAACGCCGGCGTTCAACTGATGCGCGAAGTCTCTTGCACGATCAAGCGCGTAACCCGTTGACCACAGTTCAGGAAAGACGATCAAATGCGACCCACGCCGCGCCGCCTCAATCGTCCATTTTTCCATCAGCGCCGTGTTCTTTTTGGGGTCGCCGTGTGCAATATTCATTTGTGCTAGACTGATGGTGACTTTGGTCACGTTACTTCCTCTTTCATAAGATATTACAAGCTGGTCTTATTATAACAAGTTCTACGCTCGACAGCGCCTTGAGGTATCAGCCACGCACCAGCGCTAATTCCTGCCAGCGCGAGATTACAGTGTCGATGACCTCATCTTCAGCCATATACGTCATATTAATTTCATGGATGCCTTCCATCTTACGCACCGCCCATTCGCGCTTAAGCTGCCCCAACGCCAACGCCCGTTCTTCCGGGTTGTGATAGCGCGCACCGAGATGCAGATGCAGCCGTTGCAGCATTGCGTCCAGCCCAATCACCAAACAGATCACCGTGCCGGTCTGCTGCAACTTCGCTAGTGCATCCCCATGCAAGAGGGTGCGCCCACTGACGCGAATCACGGTACTGCGGCGCAGCATCGCCTCTTTGATAATCTCGGCTTCAATCGACTTTAAGCGTGTTTCGCCATAATAAATGCGAATTTCTTCCACAGGCAAGCCCACACGCTCGGCAATTTGGTTTTCAATATTGACGAAGGGGAGCCGCAGTCGATCCGCGATTTGCCGACCAAGTAGGGGTTGATTCGGGCCGATATACCCCGTGAGAATCAGGTTCTGATCGGAAATCGGTAAAAAATAGGTCATCAGGCAGGAAACCACCGATCCAAAATCGCTGGAATTTGCAGCAGCGAGTCGATCACCGCATCCGGCACAACCAGCGCACTAATCAGCGGTTTTTCAGGATTTTTACGGCGCAAAATCGCCCGCATTCCCGCCCCTTGTGCGCCAGCAATATCGGCGATGGGGTTATCGCCCACGAAAATAGTTTCTTCGGGGGTCGTCCCCAAACAGGCCAACGCCGCGCCAAAAATACTTGGATGCGGTTTTAGATAGCCGACATCGGCCGCAGAAAAACGACAGTCAGGGAAAAAATCGAACAGGCCGTGTGCTTTAAGTTCGACATCGCGCAGCCACATGGGTTGGAACGCATTCGTGACGATCCCGAATTTTAAACCACGCTCACGTAGGAGGGTTAAACCTTCGATGACATCAGGAAAGATACTTGTTCCCTCTAGCGGGGCCCAATGATACGCTTCCAAATAGGCGTTCTGTTCCAGTTGTTCCTGCGGCACACCCATCGCCAGCGCGGTTTCTGTCAGAATCCGGCCTAAATGCGGTGCTTTAAGCGTATTACGAGCGTGCGACCATGCTTCACGAGTCCGCTTAAAATATTCTTCGGTATATTTTTCCAGCCCGCCTTTCATCGGCCTGGTCTCGGCGATGTGTTCATACACACCACGCAAATGACGGCCTTCTATCGCCTCCCAATTTTCAGAAAAATGTCCCCAGTCAATCAATGTATCGTCTAAATCAAACAGAATGGCTTTTAGCATAAAAATAGAGTCACAATTCGATCATGGGGCGCAAGCTGCCGCGCCCCTATACGGATAATTTGCAATAAGGTCTTTACGGCTTAACGATCATCTCTGAGCGCCAGATAAAGAGAGTATGCTCGATGCCTTTAGCATGGGTGGGGTATTTGGGCTTCCAGCCTAATTCTTGCTTGGCGGGTTCATTGCTCACTTTGGCGGAAAGTTCCATCAAGGTATTGGTTATTTTACCGCCGAGCGCCCGTGTGATAAAACCGGGAACACGAACTGCGGGTTGCAAGCCCATCGCGGAGGTAAAATCTGCCAAAAATTCGCCGGGTGTGGCGGGAGCATCATCCACGATATTATAGGTCGCATCAATCGGCTTGCTGTTTACAGCGGCGCGAATGGCTTGGACAACATCGTCAAAATAGACCCAATGCGCGTAGTTATGACCGTCTCCTGTGGGAACGGGCCGTCCGGCGCGAACCATCGTCGCCAGCGTCATCGTGTCGGGCATGTGCGCGCCATAAATGTAACCCGTCCGCAAGACGCAGGCAGGCATATTGGCATCCTGCACCGTCGCATCGGCATGAAGCGCAGCCTTCAACAAGGGATTATCATTCGCCGCCACCAGTGCCGATTCGTTTTCGTTATAAAGAAAGGCATAGCTGAGATAGATCAAATATTTTGCGCCGCTGCTTTCTGCCGCGCTGGTAATGGCGACTGCACTGTCACGAATACGGGCGGGATCAAGATCAGCACGGAACGGTAGGGTGCTGGCATTGGCAAGATGCACCACTGTATGCGTTTCTGTCATCTTCATCATCGCTTTAAGCTCGCCAGCCGAAAATGGGTCGGAATAGACCGGTAGGCCACCCGCTGCCCGGATTTGTGCCGCGCCATCTTTACTTTCCGCCATACCGGTCACTTTATGACCATCAGCAGCGAGCGCTTGCATAACCGCTAAACCCAACGGACTGGTTGCCCCGGTAATAAATACATTCGTCGATGCGCGTTTTTCTTCGTCCACTGTGATTTGTCTCTTTCTTCAATCGACTAAATATAAAGATTATGCCATTTGTTGCGCGTCTAATCAATAATCCGCTTATCAATTGACACAAATCTTAAAGGTGTCATAAGATTCGGGCGCATCGTCGCCTCGTATGATTGACGCTTCATCGACCAATTCAAAGGCGAAATCACTCCAATGGGGTGATGATGTTTTTGCGATAGAAAATCCAATTGGGGAGTGTCTATTTTGATGGATGTAGGGAGTGACGGATATGTCACTCCCGGCGGACACGCCTATAACCGCATCCGTGAGCAGTTCAGCGTAGCTTTTAGCCTTCGTCCGCAGGTTGCAGCGTTACCCCGCCCAAACACATCTCGTCGGCTGTGCCTTCCCCCCAGAAGATGAACCTATCGCCGTCGCTGTTATCCCAAGTACACGTAATCCGAATCGTGTCACCCGCGTTGAGCAGAATGGGTTCGACATATTGATAGCGCCCTTGCCAGTGAAAATCCCATGCAGGAATATAAAGCAAAATTTGGGCATCCGCGCTATCGGGATTACGCTCAATTATAAAGGTTTGCCCACGCTCGTGCATGTGTGCCGCCACCGCTACCGCCAAACTGTCTTCGCGCACCGTAAAATCGCAGCTGCTCGCTACCTGAGCAGCATCTTGATCGACATAATCTTCTTGGTTTCGTCCACAAAGCCCCAATAACCCAACATTCCGGCGGAGCGCACGCTGACCGTCTTCGGCAACCTCGTTACGAATGGCGGTTTCGAGGTCGCAATCCGGGCTTGTCGCATCTGGCGCGCACGGAATCACCACTGGCGCGACCAACGACATGCCTCTCAGAGCAATGATGTCTGCCCCTTCATCCTCAAGCTGAAAGACAGCGGTGGTTTGGTCGGGAACAGGCTGTTCGTGTAGATTATAATGCACCTGCATCACGATTAAGCTGTTCGCTTGGAGCAACCCACCTGTACCTTCAGGATGAAAAATCGGTAAAGAGCCGGGTGTCCACGAGCCGACGCTGCCTGCCACACCTGTCCCGCTATCCGTGCCGCGCTGAATCCCCGCGCCGCCAAAACACTGCCAACCGGGCTGCGAATCGGCAGAATCAAGCGCTTCGGCTTCGGAACGGGCATCTGCACTAATCTGATAGAGCAGGACATGATGGACGAGTTGTTTCGCGCCGGGCTGCACGGTGTAGCCTGTGATATAGCGGTCAGTGGTCAACTGTGGATCAAGCAAAAAGCAGCGGTAGTCATCGGTTAGGCTGGAATCGGCAGTATAGGCGACGGGCATTTGCAGCGTTAAATCCGCCCGCACTTGGGGGATTTCCACCGCCATCTCAACCACATCCGCCGGATCACCCAACGGCATATCATCGGCATACCAAGCCGCAATCGTATCAATTTCGTCTTGCGTTAGGCTGCGCTCATCTTTGAACGCTGGACTTTCTTCGCCCGGCATCCAAGGCGGCATCACGCCAGTTTGGACGGCTTCCACGATAAAACGTCCAGCCTCTTGCACCACCGCCGGGTCTTCCATCGAAAACGGTCCAATTCCGCCCTCGACATGGCAGCCCATGCAGTTCCCCGCCAGAATCGGTTGGACATCGGCATAATAGGTGATGAAGTCATCCCCAGATGACTCCGACTGTGCGATTACAGCCGAATCGCTGGGCAAAATGCTAGGCAAAATGCCGATCATAACCACCCCTAAAAGAACAGTTGCTAATAGAAAAACCCCTGAACGTTTGAACATAGCTCTAAATCCCCGTTAATTTGACGATGCGAGCATAGCACGTGCCAACCGTTAAAATTGCTATGGACGTGTAAAATTTGCGTAAATTTGGGCGTTGGGCAAGCGTAGGGCAAGCGTGGGGTAAAAATTCAGGCAAACCTCATCTAGGTATGATTTGATAGTCGAAAGAGTCATTAGATAGTCAAAGTAAGGAGATGTATCCTATGATTCGCAAAGTTATGCTTGCAATCGTCTTATTGGGAATGCTTGTGATAGCATTCGTTAGCCCTGCGTCTGCCCAAACCAATGTCGTTTGGTCAGGCCAATATTATAATAACCCCACCTTGAGCGAGCCAACAACCTTCACACGGCAAGAGACCGCCATTGCCTTCAACTGGGGACAAGGATCGCCCGGCACCGGAATCAACGCCGATAATTTCACCGTGCGTTGGGCGACAGATGTCGTTCTGCCTGCTGGAACGTATCGCTTTTACGCGCTGGCGGATGATAACATCTCAATTGTGGTGGATTTCAACCCGATCCCGCTGATTAACACGTTTAACACAGCGCAAGTTGGGCAGACCCTCAGCGCAGATGTCACACTCGGCGCAGGGTCACATCATATTCAGGTGGATTATCGGGAAGTCAGTTCCACAGCCTACGCTTATGTCTCGTTTGCTAATCTCGCCACCAACCCAACTGGCCCCACTTTTGGCGGCACAGGCACGACCCCCATCGCCAGCGGCAACTGGACGGCGCAGTATTTCCCGAATCAGTTCCTTTCTGGTTCGCCCACGCTGATTCAATCAGAAGCAAATCCGGGGACGAATTGGGGTCTCGGTTCGCCAGTCGCCTCTATTCCGGCGGATAATTGGTCGGCGCGGTGGACGAGTACGCTGGCATTAACGGGCGGCTCGTACCAGATCAGCGCGACGGCTGATGACGGGGTGCGCGTGTATGTCGATGGTGTGCTTTACATCAACGAATGGCATGAATCAACCGGACAGACGTATTCGGTCACACTGCCGTTGATCGCGGGAAATCACAGCTTCCAAGTGGAATATTATGAGGCGTTTGGGATTGCTTCGCTGAACTTCACCATCCTTCAGCCGAATGCCCCCGCGCCGACCCCCATCCCGGCGACACCGCAGCCCACCGGGGCAACGGCGACGGTCACAGCCTTCCAGTTGAACGTGCGGAGCGCACCTTCGACCAGCGGTGCCATTTTGACACGCATCAATCGCGGACAAACCTACAGTGTTATCGGCGTGAATCCGTCGAATACCTGGGTGCAGATTAATGTCAATAACACGATTGGATGGGTGAGCAAAGCGTTTGTCTTTTTGAGCACAGACAGCATCACCGTCGTCAACCCAACCAATCCGATACCTGCGCCTGTTGTGAATACCGGCTATATCGTGACAGCGACCCCCTTCAATGTGAAGATTCGCCTTGGGCCGGGGACACAGTTCGGGCAAGTCGGCAGAATGCCCGTCGGACAAACCGCCAGCGTCGTAGGGCGCAACGCCACGAATACGTGGTGGCAGGTGAATTATAACGGGATTGTCGGATGGATGTCTGCTGTATATGCGCCCATTCAGGCTAATGCAGATTTGAACCTCATCCCTGTAACGGGATAAAGTCTCTGTAACGTCAGGTTGCTATTCGTAGGGGCGAGACATGCCTTGCCCTACGAATAGCAATGTTTTTCACGGTTATTTATCTGTGCTTACTTCTTAAACTGGCCTTACGCCAGCTTTGCCGTGTGAGACTCTCCATCCCTCATAGTATGATCGAGGGATGGAGAGTCGGCGTGAACCTCTGTTTGATGACTTTCTTCCGTTGGATGTTTATCTAACACTTCAGTTTTGTCGCCTCCCACATCCATCACTTGAAATGCCAGTGCATTCCCCAACGCCGCCGCTGCTAATTCCGCGATTTCCTCTAAGAGCGACACCCGCTCCGCGTCAAAATAATCGACTAGCGGATGAAGCAAAAGCATCACGCCGAACACTACGCCATTTTTATGAAGCGGAATCCCAACGGCTGAACCGTTCTGGGGCAGTTCTGGCAGGTTGATCCAACGGGCATCTGCCGCCACATTACGCAGCACAATCGTGCGCTGGCTGTGCAGCACAAAACCGATCAACCCGCGTGAGAGCAGCGTTTCCCACACATGATAAGGAATAGAAGGCTGACGGGAATTCATCTCTAACGGCGTGAGGGCATCAATCGTGCTGTCATCGCGCAGCACCAGCAAACAGCCCCGTTTTAAATCCAGCATGGACGCAATCGCGTTCAAAACGCGCTCCATCACCAGCCCTTTATCAAGCTGATGCAGCGCACGGGCTAATTTATAGAGCGCTTCATAATTACGGCTGTGGGGCATGGGCTTACCCTGTTTCGCATGGTGTCGGCGGGATAGTGCGTCCGCCGAAATTACGGTTTTTGGCGCTTTAGTTCTGCGATCAACTGCTTATAAGCCATCTCTGGCAGGCCAGGGTTATACTGAATGCGCGACAATTTTTGTGAGCCAATCGGCATGTGTTCCACCAATTCATGAATCAGCAGCACAATCGATTTTTCCCGATTTTGGAAGTGTCGCCAATTCTTCCGCACCAATTCCGCCCGCATCGCTGCCGGAGAAACTACGACAACCAGCGCCCAACACTCTAAACGTGCTTGTTCGGTGTAGGTATACCATTCCGCGCTGCCGATCACCAGATTTTGCTCAACCCACACTTCGATTTGTGCTTCTTTTAGTCTGACGAGCAAGGGCGCAACTATACTATCCCAGTCATCCCGCGCATACGTTACCAGCACCTTATCGCGCATGGAGACAAGCTGTAACCCGCCTTTGAGTATCCCGACGGGTCGTGTCGGCTTTTCAATCATCGCTTCGGGAATGTCGTCCGGCGATGTCTTACGTTTAGGTGTCGGATCTAATGCGCGTGTTTCCGCTAATGAAGGCAGCGGATCCGTTTTTAATTTGCTGGCGATTTTATCCGGCGAGCCGCTGTATTGAATTTGCACCATTGTGCCGATGCTGATCGTATCGCCCGGTTTCAGCAGTACGCCTTCGATCAGCATATCCCCATTCACCATCGTGCCATTAGTCGAGCCTAAATCTTCGATGATATAGCCCTGCCCAGTAAGAGTCAGCCGGAAATGTTCGCGGCTCATCTCTGGCTCAACGATAACAATATCGTTGGTCTGCCCACGCCCGACCTTCATCACCATACCTTCTAAGGGATAGATGGCGGGATCGGGATGCGAACTCAGCGAAATGATGAGATAGGCTTGTGATGGGGCAGCAGCCGCCACCGTCGCGCTCACCAATTCGGAAGTCACGATTTCCTCTTGCGGTTCGCCGAGACGATATTCCATCGTAATGGCATCGCCCATTTCGATAATACAGTTGGATTGCAGCAGCCACACGCCATCCACCATCTGTCCGTTGACGGAAGTAGTCTTGGTGTCGGTAAGATCAGTTAGCTCATAGCCTTCTGAAGTACGTATCAGCAGCAAATGTTCCCTAAAGACATCGTTATCGTGGATAATAATGTCATTCTTACTGCCGCGACCAATTTTGATTTGTTCAATTTCTAAACGATAGACTTTGCCCGGTTCGGGGCCTCGGCGCATTACAATGTAGGTCATGGATTTTATAAACTTAATATAATTGCCCTAATTAAGTAAATTCTAGCAAAAAAACGTCATTCAAGATACAAGTTATGATAAACTCGTACAAATCTTCACATTCAGCGTAATTGAACGATTTTGTAATACACAATTTTGAATGTTACGCCGTCCTTTGAACTGTAACGATTATTTCGTACAATTAAGAAACTAAATTTCATTTTGGGTCTTACATGGAACGATACAGCCGATAAAAACGAGCCAACGGGTAAATAACGATGAGCGTAGGTACACTCCCAACCGATGAAGTTCTGGAAGATTATTGGCAAGTCTTTGTGATGGTCTATGCCCAAGAGCCGAAGGTTCATTATTTAGGCAACCAATGGTACCAAGTAAACGGGGAACCTGTTCACCGTACTATCATGATTCGTGAAATTGATCGCCTGCGTGATCTTGCCCAGTTACAGCGGATGAACCAGAAGCGCACCCAACTTAAAGAAAAAAGCGCCGTCCAGCGTCTTATTGATAGGCTGCGCCGGGTGTAGTTTCTCCGGGCAGATGCTCTCGCAGCGCACCCAACAGCCTCGGTAGATCACTTAAATGTGCAGCGTGACATTCCAGCACTTTGCCACGAGACTCATCCCAAATCGTCAAAATTGCCTTCTGCTTAGAGCGCACCAACCGCCATTCTTTCAGTTCATCGTAAGCATGATAGCGCGGGACATAAACCCGAATACGCAGTCCTTCCGGCAGTACATCAACCCCTTCTTGCCAGATATACCACGCAGGCAGCCCCATCAGCACCAGTATTCCCCAAAAACGCGGGTCAAATAATGCCAAAACCGCCCCACTACCGACGAAACTCGTGATGACGAGCAGCCCAATCGGCAGCATCCAAAAAACGATCAGCAGCACCCGATACGGATGCGGCAAACGGTGACGGCTGAGTATTGGGTCGGACATCATAAAGCCCCTACATTTTAAACCTGATTCTGCGTCATCCCTTCGCGGCGGTAGTGGCGCTGGCGGCGGGTGCGATACGTGCGCCATGCGCTCGTCAGCGAAATCACCATCGAGATCAGGATAATCAATGGCGCGAGGATGCTGCCGATAATGGTCAACATCGGAATCGCCCGTCCCGAAATAATATCGGTGATAACTGGCGGATTAAGCTGTTGAATATCCGCCCAAAACGACGGCAGCGAAAACAGAATAATGCTGAACGACAGCGCCGCCAACGCCAAAGACATCCAGAAGGTCTCTCGGTTATTATCTTCGGAAAGTCCGGCTAAGTACAATTCATCGACATGATTCACGAGGCTGGTTAAACTGCCGACATTGCGCTCGGTATGGCCTAAAACCACATCAATTTTCATCGCTCGCACCAGATATTCGGCTTTATCCGCGCTGTATTCCGCCCGGCTCCACACCTGCGGATTGCTCATGCTTTGCGCCACGCTGACCAAACGGCTTAAATTGGCAGACGCATTCACCAAGTCGGTCAGTTCGCCGCGATGACGGTCAATATGCACTTGATCGTTGAGCATATCTTCACGCATTAGGCGCAATGTCGTTACGAATTTTTGCAATAAGTCGGTGCTGTCATGCTCCAAAAGCTGCGCCAACACGCGGATTTCTACCACGAATTCAATCATCCGTTCCAAAGCCTGCCAATAGGCGGCATAAGTGACATTGGTATCGGTCTTGGTCGGCAAATTCGAGATAAACAACTCGGCATTCATCGAACGCCGCGCCGGAACAATCAATGCGGAACGCGACTGCATGACGCACAATTCATCCTGCCAGGTGGACATATCGCTGGCGAAAATATCGTCAATAAAGTCCTTGGCGTGAGTCGGGAAGTAACGCCGCGATTTATCCGTCTTGCCATTTTTGCCGTTGCGCTGAGGCGGTGTGATCTTACGCAGCATCGCGCCTTCCAACAGATTCACAAGATTCTGCCGAATTTCGTCGTAAGACTCTAAATCCTTGGGCATGACATCGCGTGCGCTATTGGTCATCGGTGTATCTTTAGACCCCGATTCGTTGGTCAGCTTGGGCAGAATCGTCAGCAGCTTGTCCAGATGATAGACGACATACGAGTCGAAAATCGGCTGAGTGCCTTTTTGCGGCTCGCGCAGTTGAATCGGCTTGGTATTTTTGTGTTTGAGGTCAATCATTTCCCCAATTTCGCGCACAAAATGCCGCCCTACGTCCATCGCAAGCTGCCACTGTACGGGCGTATAACGCAGCGTAGGCGGGTGTTGCGAGTCGATTCGCATCCAATCGAACAAGGCCTGCACAGAAGCGCGTTTCTTGCCCAATTCACGCGGATTCATGCTCGTCATTTCGTCCAAACGGTGCAATTCATTTAATGCACTGTGAACATCAAACGACATTTGCAGCTTGATGACATCCTGCGCGATGTTCCGCAGCGGAACAGCTTTGGTATAAGGCCGCACCACCCGCAGCGTAAACATACCCGTCATCGTCGGGCGGAGGTAAATATCCCAACTGTCCCAAATCGGCTCATACAAATTGGTAAATTGCAGATTTTCCAGAAGCGGCGCGGGAAAATCAAAAGCGTCTTTGTTCAAGCGGTAATCTGGCGCGGAGTAATAATTGAGGATGTTCTGACGGAAGATGCCCGTCATGAAGCCGGTTTCATCCACCGACATGGCATCATCGCCGCTGATCTTCAATTCCGGCGAGGAGGGAATAAACAGCTTGTTATTTCTGAGGCGCTGCGGCCAGTCTTCCCGCAGCACACGGGAAAAAACCTCTGAGCCGCGCACACTATCGAAAAGCCCCTGGCTTTCCGACGCGATAAATTGGCGCATGTTGATGACCAGAATGACACTGGTATAGCCGAGTGCGGTAACTGCGAATTGTTCTTTGCGCTGTTGATTGGCGTTTTGGTCGGTTCGGTTGCGTTCCGGTAGAGTCATAGTGTATTGATGTGGGTTAGGTCACTATAATGATAAGATTCGCCACATCATATCACAAACTCTTTTCTAACGGCGCATCAAAATAACTCCTCGACCAACACCGTATACGCGCCGCTGGTCAGATAGCCATTCACGCGCACGGTATACGTCCCATCAGCAGGCAGTTCTACCGTCATCACCGGGTTCAATCCTTCGGTGTCGTCGGCTTCCGCGATCACATTCCCCGATGGATCAAGCAGCGCCGCTACCGGGTCAAAAGTCGTGCCATCAGCGGCGAGAACGCGAATCCGTACCCGTTCTCCCGCCCGTCCCTGAAACGGATAAAAGTTATAGGCATTATTTTCAACCGAATCATCCACAGACAGCACCGGAAACACGCCCGGTAGCGCCGTTGGGGTCGGCGCGAGGCTGATGTAACGCCAGATCAAGGTATAACTGCCGACTGTCGCCGCACCCGCCGCTTTCACACGCAGCACATACAAGCCGCCTTCCGTGATGCGTAAATTGCTGATGAGGGCATTCACGCCACCGCCGTTGTTATCATCAATCGCCAGAATGTTATCTTCATCATCCGTCGGAACGAGTTCGAGAATCGGGTCGAGTGTGCTGCCGGGGGCGGCACTGGCAGCAGCCGAAATCACATCCCCCGTATGCAGTTCCACCGTCCACAAATCACGCAGACCGCGCCGAGAAATATCGGCTTGTACGGCTTGATCGGGCGCGATTAACCCGCGTTCCACGTCTTGGCGTGTCGAGCCATCGCCATAAGTGATTAAATACTGTCCCGTCGCGCCATTGAGCGATGTTACAAAGACCTGATACGTGCCGGGAATATCCGCCCGTAATCCAGCGATGAGTGCCTCGCCTGTCGGGTCAGATCGGGCAGGTTCCGCGCTGGCGACGACTACACCATCAGGATTCACCAGTTCGATTTTGCCGCGAAAGGTCGAATTTTCGGTCTGGTTCAAAGCAATCGAAAAAATTTCACCCGCCTCGGCATTCACGCTAAAAATCGCCACATCATCGACGTTTTGTAACGTCCCGATCAGTGGCGCAAAGGGTGATAAGCGCTGCCCCATCATAGCAGGGGCGAAGGTCGCCGTTGGCATAAGCGTCGGCGGCGTGGGCGAGGGTAAAAATATCGGAGTCGGCGTTACGGGCGCGAATTGGTCATAGATGAGCAGCCGCAGGGTATAGCCCCCTGTTAGGCCGTTTCCGCCCGCTTGAATACTATAAAGGCCATCAGCAGGCAGTCGTAAATTCCGCAAAATCGCACCTTCATTACCTGCGCTGTCATCATCTAACGCCATAACATCGCCATTAGGGTCATACACCTGAATTACGGGATCAATCGTGCCGCTACTGCGCGACATCTCGATTTGCGTGTACTGCCCGGTACGGCCTTCAAAAGTATAGATGCTGTCTGCATCAGTGATGAGTTCACCGTTGGCGGGAACACCGCTCACCAATGCGCCAATAAAATTGCTGCCCTGCGCGAAGGCCGGAATAGGAGTCGGCACACCCACCACCTGCGGCAGCGGTGTCGGCGGCACATCATTTGGATTGGGGCGATCTGTATAGCCTAAACCGAGTTCGTAACTACCCGCGTTTGCTGCTTCGACGATGACCGTATATGCGCCGCCAGTCGCAAGCTGCGTCTCAATCGGATTGCCTTCTCCTAGAATCAGTCCATCAGCAGATTGCAGCTTTAGAATTACGTCAATCCCGCCCCCAACTGCACGTAAGCTGATCTGGTCGCCCGACTGCGCCTGAAAGACCCATTGATTCGGTTGATCGGCGGCAACTATACCGCTGACGGATTCCCAAAATGCGAGAGGCTGCGCGGCTACAGGTGTACTTGTTGGCGCGTCCAGCGTGATTTGCACACGAGTCGGCACAACAACCGTGTTGGCGCGTGTGCTGCAAGCGCTCAATAGCATAAAGCCTATCGAAAGCATCAGCACATTTTTAAACCCCAAAATAGGGAAAAAGAAGACGTGATGAACTGTACCCTTTGCCCGTTTCTGGAAAAAGGGAAGATGAAAAAAACGATTTCGTTTCAAGCGACTACATCCTAAAGTTAAAAACCCGCGCCGCCTGCATCAAAACCCGGCAGCAGTTCATCCATCGGTACAATTACAGCGTCTTGTGGTATGGTCGTCAACGACATCACATTAAAGCGTGTTAAATCCAGCGCGAAATCAAAACGCAGATCGAAGTATAACGCGGAAAAGCCTAACGGGTCAGGGGTATCCAACAGGTCAAAGACCGCAGTTGAATTCGGCGTATAGGCGAAACTGATTTCGGCACGATGAAGATAATGATCGTCCAAGCCGATCATGCGCTTAAAGTGAAAGGACGTTCCTGTAAATAAATTCGCATAGCTTTCGCTGATCTGCGCTAATTCCTGCTCGCTATAAAAGCCGCCGAACTGCTCCTGCAGCGTCAACAATAACCCCTCAATCAATTGATCCTTACGGGCGGTGTCTGCCAGCACATCAGCGAACTCGATGCCAGTATCAAATACCGCCAGCATCTGACCGTTGAGTTCGCTATCTTCTAACCGTTGCAGGACAGCAATCTCTTCCAACGCGACGATTATAGGAGTCCGTTCCACTAATGCAGGCGGGTTATTGCGAAAGCCAGCTACATCCAATAATGCACGATAAAACGCAATTAAATCCACGCCATACCAGCCGACAGGGGTGCTGCCCGTGTAATCCAGCGCAGCGACTTTATTTAAATTGAGATAGCCCACACCTTCGACCAAGCGTGTATCAAACGTCAACAGGCCAGCGTCGATATAATAGGGGAGCAAAGTCTCCAAATCTGATACATCAAGGATAAGGTTCACATCGGCATTCACGCCGTTAATCAGGCGCAGCATATCATCGGTTTCGTTGGTGTCTTGCAGGCTGTAAGCCCCATTTACAACTGCCCGCAGCGCTACAGGTTCGGGTAGTATGACATAATCGACTCCCAACTCTGCTTCGAGATTAAAGGCAGTCGATTGTACCGCACCCATAACCGCGTCAAATTCCCCTAATAATGCACAGTCATCGGCTGTAAGGCCGCACTCGTCTTGCGCTATGGTCGTTCCGTTTAAGACCAACAACACCGCACTCACGATTGCTAACACCATCCATCGCTTAAACATGATTTACCCTCACTCTCACTCGCAATGTTGCTATTATAACTTGAGTTTCGGATAGCGTTTTCATTCTATCCCCACCCCTAAATCCCCTCCCCACTTCGTAGAGAGGGGACTTAAAGAACCATTGTGAGCCGTTTTTCTCCCCTTCACCATGCAATGGAGAAGGGGCCGGGGGATGAGGACATTATAAAAGTTAATCAAGGTAATCTATCCAAAACTGAGGTTATTATAGTATAGGGGAGATGTTCGCACTTGGATTATTCACCCAAGCGCGGCTTAACCCGTTTAAAGCCCTGACCATAAGCGACATGCCCCTGTCCGATCACCATAAACGCGCCTGAATCCGCAGAAATAACCAACTGCCGCAGGATATTGATCTGGGAACGCGAAATCGTCACATAAAGCACCGTGCGTTTTTCCCCGGTGAACATCCCTGTCGCTTCCCATCCAGTGACACCACGCCCTAATTCTGTGAGGATCACCTGCGCCACTTCTTGCGGATGATCGGTGATAATCACGGAAGTGCGGATGACGCTGGGACCTTCCAAGATATAATCAGATACTGCCCCGTCCATCGCCAGCGCAACCGTTGCATAGAGCGCCCCTTCCCAACCCAACACGACCCCCGCCAATCCAATCGTTGCGAGATTGGTGTAAAGATAGGTCGAACTCAAAGGCGTACCGAAGCGCTCCTGCAAAATTCGCGCCAGCGTAGAAGTACCGCCAAATGTCGCGCCTGCCCGATAAGCCAAGCCTGATCCCACACCGCCAATAATGCCGCCGAATAAAGCATTCAACAGGACGTTTGTGCTTACCCCGTCTTTAGGGAAAATCGGCGCGAGTATATCAAGCCCAATGGAATACACAACCAACACATACACCGTCGCCGCCACAATCTGCCAACCGCCCAGCATTCGATAAGCTAAATATTGAATCGGGATATTCCCCAACAGCGTAACCAACCCGATAGGCGTACCGAGTTTGAGGTTCATGATGACGGCAACACCGGAAATGCCTGCCGGAGCAATATCAAACGGCGCTAAAAAAACAATGACGCTCATTGCGCCGACCAACCCGGCAGCGGTGAGTAAGATAAAGCGGACGACCAGCGCTTGCCAATTGAAAGACTTTTGCATAGTGCGCTCCTAAAAAACGGATTGAAGAGGTTGGGTGATAACCGATGCTGATACGCGAGAGAATGTAGCGCATCGCCCGAATTTGTTGCAATTCTAACAACAAATTGCGGTATTATAGAGCGAAAGACAATTAAATCATGATTAGATTAAAGGATAAAAAATTATGCGTGACATCGTTATTGTTGATGCAGTACGTTCTCCTTTAGGCCGACGGAATGGGTGGCTGCGAGAAGTGCATCCCGTCCGGCTCGGCGCTTATGTAGTATGTGAAGTGCTGGCACGAGCGAATCTTGATCCGGCGCTGGTTGAGCATGTCATCATGGGCTGCGTGAGTCAAGTCGGGGAACAAACCTTCAACCTCGCCCGCAATGTCGTTTTGGATGCTCAACTGCCGATTACGACTCCGGCGACGACGATTGATTTTCAATGTGGCAGCAGCCAGCAGGCAATCCATCTGGCAGCGGGGATGATCGCTTCCGGTCAGGTCGATATTGTGGTGGCAGGCGGTGTAGAAGCCATGTCGCGGATACCTATGGGTTCAAGCCTCGGCGCAAGTGGTCAAAATCCATTCACAGATCGGATTATGACCGACCATAATATGATCCCGCAGGGCATGGCGGCTGACGAAATCGCGCAAAAATGGGGCATCAGCCGCGATGAAGTGGATCGTATCGGTTACGAAAGCCATATCAAGGCCGCGAAAGCGACTCAAAACGGCTGGTTCGAGCGTGAAATTCTGCCGCTGGAAGGCGTGGATGAAGAAGGCAAGCCGCTGATGGTGACAGCCGATCAAGGCATTCGCCCCGGCGCAAGCGTGGAAAAGATGGGAACGCTGCAACCTGCTTTTACACCCAATGGCGTGACTACCGCCGGAAACAGCAGCCAGATTACCGATGGCGCTGCGGCTGTATTGGTGATGACGGCGGAAAAAGCGACTGAACTCGGCCTCAAGCCCCGCGCCCGACTCGTCTCGATGGTGACTGTCGGCAGCGATCCGCATCTGATGCTCACGGGGCCGATTGAAGCCACCCGTAAAGCACTCAAAAAAGCTGGCATGAGCGTCAATGAAATTGATCTGTTCGAGGTCAATGAAGCGTTTGCCGCTGTTATCGGCATGTGGGAGCGTGAACTTGAGCCGGATATGAGCAAAGTGAACGTACACGGCGGCGCGATTGCGCTCGGTCATCCGTTGGGCGGTTCGGGGGCGCGGCTGATGACGACCCTGCTTCATGCGCTGGAAACACATGATAAGCAGTTCGGTTTGCAGACGATGTGCTGCGGCGGCGGCATGGGAACCGGAACCATCATCGAGCGACTTTAATCCGCAATCAGATGCCATGACGGTTAAGAAGCCGTAACAGTGTCTAAAAATTCTTTATACTTCGGAACAATGAGGGAGCGACAATCGTCGCTCTTTTTATTAAGGGGAAAAATTACCGAAATCCCTTTACAATACTATGGTGTAAGGAGATTCGATTTGATGACGACAGCACCACTCATCACAACGCAGCAAATTGGGAAGCGCTATATCGTGACGGGCAGCCTCGGTTCGGGCGGGATGGGCGTTGTCTATCGCGCTCTTGACCGTTTAACTGGGGAGGCTGTCGCGCTCAAACAGGTTAATCTTTCTAGAGAGCGTCTTGCTGATGGCAATGTCGATTTTCGTCTGGCACTGGCGCATGAATTTCGGACTCTTGCCTCTTTAAGGCATCCGCACATCATCAGTGTACTGGATTATGGCTTTGCTGGCTTTATGGCTTCTTCCAACGAGAGCCGTCCTTATTACACAATGGAACTGCTGGAAAACGCGCAAACCCTCATTCAGGCGGGGGAAGATGCGTCCCTCCCCAAGCAAATAGAGCTGCTGCTGCAAATTCTTCATGCCTTAACCTATCTACACCGACGCGGCATTATCCACCGCGATCTTAAACCTGCTAATGTCATGGTGGCGAATAATCACGTCCGATTGGTCGATTTTGGACTAGCGAAGAGTCGCGGTTATATCGATGCGGAGCAGGTGGTCGGAACGCTGGCGTATGTCGCACCGGAAGTGCTGCAAGGGCATCCCGTGAGCGAAGCCAGCGATCTGTACGCGCTCGGTGTAATGGCCTATGAACTCATCGCCGGACATCACCCGTTCCATGTCGGTGATGTGACGATGTTGATCCACGATTTGCTCACGGCAGCGCCGGATTTAGGTGCGCTTCAGGTCGATATGACGTTGGCGGCGATCATTGGTCGCTTGCTGGCAAAGAATCCAGCAGAACGTTACCAACACGCTCATGAGGTCATCATCGCACTTGCCCCTTTTGCATCAGACCAGCCCGAAACGTTGACCCTGCGCGAGAGCTTTTTGCAGGCAGCGGAATTCGTGGGACGCGAAAAAGAACTTAATACTTTAAAAGAAGCCTTAAAATCCATCAAAATAGAGCAGGATGCGCCGCTGGGTTCGGCCTGGATGATCGGCGGCGAGTCGGGCGTGGGGAAATCACGTTTAACCGACGAACTGCGCGTGATGGCTTTAGTCGAAGGCGCAATGGTGCTGCGCGGACAAGCTGTCAGCGGCGGCAGCCTACCTTATCAAATGTGGCGCGAGCCGATTCGCCGACTGCTTCTTGCCGTTGAAATTACGTCAGCAGAAGCCGCTGTTTTGCAAGAAATCATCCCCGACATTAGCGATTTACTCAGTATCGCGCTCCCGCATATTCCAGCGTTGGATGGTCGCGCCCGTCAGCAGCGTTTAACCTTAGCAATCGCCGATTTATTCCACCGTCACCAAGAGGCGATGGTACTGCTGCTGGAAGATTTGCAGTGGATGTCGCCCGCCAGCATGGAAATTCTCAAACAGATTATTCGGATCGTGCCGGAACTGCCCCTGTTGGTCGTCGTCAATTATCGGGATGACGAACGCCACAATTTGCCAGATGAACTTCCCGGCGCACACCACCTCAAACTGGATCGGTTAAGCACCCAAGAAATCGTGCGCCTGAGTCAATCGATGATGGGGCATACCGCGCAGAGTCAATCAGTGATTGACCTGCTCAAACGGGAAACCGAAGGCAACACATTTTTTATTATCGAAGTTATGCGGGCGCTGGCGGAAGAAGCAGGACAGCTTGAAAATATCGGCGTAACCACCCTCCCAACCCATGTTTTCGCGGGCGGCATTATGGAGGTTGTGCGGCGGCGGTTGGCGCGTGTCCCGGCACACATGCGCGATCTGCTGAAGTTAGCGGCAGTCGCGGGGCGACAAATTGATCTTAAGCTCATGCAATATTTGATTGAAAATAAACGTACCTTGACTCTAGCGCAAGTTGATTTGGCTGCGTGGCTTACGACCTGCGCCGATGCCGCTGTTTTAGAGATTGACGAAGAACAATGGCGCTTCGCACACGACAAACTGCGCGAGGGCTTGCTGACTGAGATGGACACGGCAGAACGTGCCACGCTGCATCGTCAGATCGCCCAAGCGATTGAGGCCGTTTACGCGGATAAGCTAGGTCGGGCAGTGGCGCTGGTGGAGCATTGGGATGCGGCGGACGATCACGAAAAGACCATCACCTACGCACTACTCGTCGGTGAGCAGGCTTACGCCTTAAGCAATTATGATGAAGGGCGACGCTGGTTGGAACGGGCGCTGGAACTGCTGCCTAAAGATCAGCCCAATCGGCAGCGTATGAAAGCGCTGGCATCGTTAGGCGATATTCTAAGCCGGACTTCGGATTATGCCGCCGCCACCCAAGCCCATGACGAAGCCGCACAGATCGCCCACCAGCTTAACGATTTAGCCAGCGTTGCCGAGTCGGTCAATAGTATGGGCTTTATCGCGTATCAACTTGGCGATTATGCCGCCGCCAAAAGCCACAGCGAAGAAGCGCTCACGCTGGCGCAAACTGCCCAAGATCGCAAAAACAGCGCCCGCGCTCTGAATAATTTGGGTGTCGTGGCGGAAGTCGAGGCGGATTATCCGCTGGCTAGAGAGCGCTACAGCCAAAGCCTGGCGATCTTCCGCGAAATCGGCGATATGCGCGGCATGGCTTCCACCCTGAATAATCTCGGCACCGTTACCGACAGCGAAGGCGACCTACCCGCCGCACAAAGCTATTACGAACAAGGCTTGCAAATCTGCCGCGACATCAATTATCGACACGGGGTAAGCGTTCTGCTCAACAATCTCGGCATCGTCACCGAGCGTCAGGGCGACAATTTAGCGGCTTGGGCATATCTACAAGAGGGATTAGCCCTCGGACGCATTATCGGCAACCGCCGCAGCAACGCGCACTGTCTGGCAAATATGGTATTTGTCGGACTTAAGTTAGAGCAAAAGGCAGAAAGTTGGAACGCCCTGCGTGAAGCAATCATTCTCGGACGTACTATCGGAGATACGACATTGATGCCACATTTGCTGGCAGGCGCGGCGCGATTGTATCTATTCAGCGGCAAGCGCGAACTCAGCGCTCAACTGACCGGATTAGTCGCCTCGCTACCGACTCTTGATCTCGACTTTTTGAAGATCAGGTTGGAGCCGCTGCAAGCCGATTTACAAAATATGCTCTCGGCAGAAGATTATGCCAAACACACGCAAAATGGCACAGATTTGGATTTAGGGGTTGTGCTTGAAGAGCTGCTCAATCCCGCCTAACTCCGCAAGCCGCCGATAGTGTTATACCACCTCGACGTTATGGGGCTTCGAGAATATGATAAAATTGAAATTATTATTGAGTTTTATGGAGAAAACGCATGATTTTGGCAGATCGAGAGACTATTCTAGGACTTTCGCTCACGCATTTACCCCACCCCTAAATCCCCTCCCCATTGCATGGAGAGGGGACTTCAAGATGCGTTTTTCTCCCCCTCTCCAAGTATTGGAGAGGGGGCCGGGGGGTGAGGTA
>DAOTTO010000093.1:0-3886 GCA_034437895.1 Anaerolineae bacterium
AGCAGATTAGGCGGATCGCTCGGCTGCGCGTAGATATTGGTGAAGCCATCGCCGTTTTTATCGAGCGCGATGGTGTAGGTAGTGGTTGGCATGTGTGTTGCTCCTTTATAGCGGTTAGCGATCAGCTTGTAGCTAAATACCAAGACAGGGATTTGTAGGGACACGACATGTCGTGTCCGCGATATAGGCGTTTCTGTGCGTGTCCCATCAGTTACTTCTTGCAAAACAAACCTTTGGACAAAGTGGTGAGCAGGCAGCGCATTCCGTATAGCTGAAAGCTACCCGCTAATCAGCCAGGTATGCCGGAACGCGCAGCCCACATAATCCACGCCGCCGTAACGATAAATCCCCGGCTCAACCTGCACTTTGGCAGGCTCCAGCAGAGCGCCATCCAGCGTAATGTGGTCGGAAAGCGCAGTGAAGTACGCATCAATCAGGTCGATCAAGCGCGGCAGATGACTACGCATCCCCGCCCCTAATGGCAGTGGCGCGATCAACATGAGATGATTTACGCGGTAACTGATGGTACGGGCGCTGTTGGCGAAAGCGAGGGCTTCAAATCCCGCGCCCCGATCTGTAAAACGTAAGCCGTCGATCTGCGGGTCGATAGGCAGCACCAGCAAAGCCGGGAGCTGCCCCCGATGGAGCGTTTCTGGCACGGCATCCACGTCAAAATTAAACGTGATGCCCATGACCGAAAGCGCGGCGAGTTGAGTGAGCGCAGTACGAAACATAGTGCGAATAGCCTCCTTGAAGTACACTTTGGAAAAGGTTGAATGGTCAACGTATTCGTAGGGGCGACTCGGCGAATCGCCCCTACTTTAACGATGAAGAAAACGAAGCTAAGAAAGGATTCCCCCGATGCAGAGCTTTAGTCCCGAACAGATGGAACATCTTATTCAAGCGCCCTTTTTGGTGCTGAAAAATATCACCAGTATAGACGGCGGCGGTTTCTTTAACGCCCTGCGTGAAGGAAAAGCCGGGTTGGATTTTGTGCGTGAAGCGATGAAAGAAGTGCCGGATAATGAACTGATTCAAGAGGTCGGGCAGAATTTCCTCGACGTGGCAGGCAAAGAAACCGGCCCGGATACGCCGACGCTGGCGGAATTTTTCGTCCGTATGCAGCAGGTGGTGGCAGTTTTGGGCGATCACCCCGACGGCAGCGATTTCAAAGCCTTCCTCTATACACTAGGGGAATACGTCGCCAGTTCATCTGGCACGGGCTTTTTGGGGCGTGGCGAAAAGATCAGCCCAGAAGAAGGCGCGGTGTTGCAAGCCCTAGCGCAAACCTTCGGAATACAATAGAAAGTTGACCTCTTGACAAATCCGACGAAGACTAATATCATTAGTTTTATAATCTAATGACGTTAGCCTTCAAGGAGTTTGACATAAACAACACAACATCATCCACCACCGCCCAGAACACCCTTTCATTTTCGCAAGCTGGCATCCTGCTGCGGCTGGAAGGGCTGGTCCTTTTCGTCGCCGCCATCGTCGCCTACGTTTATCTACGCTGCAACGGCTGGCTGTTCGCGGCACTTCTGTTCGTACCGGATGTGTCGATGCTCGGTTATCTGGTCAATGTACGGATGGGCGCGACCCTTTACAACCTCGTCCATATCTACCTTTTCCCGGCGATTTTACTTGCGCTGTCACTATCCGGCGGCTGGACGCTCGGTGCATGGGTGGCGATTATCTGGTTCGCCCACATCGGCATGGATCGCACCGTCGGCTACGGCCTGAAATATCCGACGACGTTTAAAGACACGCACTTCAACCACGTTTAATCTCACCTGTGTGGGCGACGCACGCGTCGCCCCTACAAGATATTTATCCAAAAGGACAACCCATGCCCCATCCGCCACAAATCACCCGCGACCATCTGATCGAAACCGCCTGGCAGATGGCAGAAGCCGACGGCCTTGAAGCCCTCTCGCTGGCGAAACTGGCCGGAGCAATGGGCATCAAAGCGCCGTCGCTTTATCATCACGTCAGCAGCAAAGCCCAACTGCTCAAAGCCGTCAACGAACTGACGAATCAGCGTCTATTTAGCGCGATTAATGACGGACTCAACGGCACCGGATCATCGCCGCTGGAAAAACTCACCGCTGTCGCCCATACACAGCGTATTTTCGCGCAAAAGCATCCCGTCACTTATATGCTGGCATTTACGACGGTGGAAGCAGAAGCCCGCCCCGACCCCGCCCAACAAGCCCAATCCGCGCTGCCATTACAAGCGATTATGGCGGAAATTAGCGGCGAACAAGACTCATTAGCGGCGCTGCGGGGGGCGCTGGCCTTGATTCATGGCTTTATCATGCTCGAACTCAATCAGCAGTTTCAGCGCGGCGGTGATTTGGACGAGGCGTTTACGAGCGCGATTGAAGCGTATTTGCGGGGATGGGAACGGGGCTAAAGCGTCGGGGTGGCTATATTGGCGGGTGTAGGGAAGCACCTATGTAACCTCAGTTTTGGATAGCGTACTTTGATTAACTTTTATGATGTCCTCATCCCCCCAGCCCTTCTCCATTGCATGGCGAAGGGGAGAAAAACGACTCACAATGGTTCTTTAAGTCCCCTCTCTACGAAGTGGGGAGGGGATTTAGGGGTGGGGATAGAATGAAAACACTGTCCGAAACTCAGGTTATGTATGCTTCCCGGAGCGACACACAGGTCGCTCCCTACATATCCCCATTGTTTTAGCGCCTCCCAAATCATCGCTAGACTTTAACGGAAACACGCCGCAGCGACTCGACCCCGCGCAACAGCGACTCCGGCATCGGTTCGCTCGGCGGGAAATCCGGCTGCTGATAGAGCCACGCCGCCCAACTTAAAACGAGATTCACTACATCCGACGGGGGCTGATAAGTCGAAATCGCAATCCCTTGTGCGTGTGATGCCGCCGTCGTGCCATTGACTCCGCGCTGCACCGTCAGCGTATCGTCCCCCGCCAAAAGATTGACCGCCATCACGCGCACATATTCGTCCTCGATTTTGAGCAGATGCCCGACCTGAAAACGCGGCGACTCGGCTTCACTGTCGGCGGCGTTGGCGTCTGTGACGGTGAGCGTGGTCGCGCTGCTGGAAAGCGGATTATCGCGCACGGTATCGCCGCTGAGTCGCCACAACTGCGACGGACGATCATGCCAACCCCAAATTCCCGTCACGCGGACGGCGCGTAATGGGGTCAGCGCCCAAGTGAAAGTCCGCCCACTCGTCAGCACCAGCACACTCGCCGGCGACTCATCCCCCGGCAAGGTCAGCACGTCCGCCAGATTGATCGTCCCGCCTGCATCTGCCAGCGAAATCAATTGCAGCAAATCGTCGTCTAATAAAAGCTCGGTTGGCTGTTGTCGATCAACAGTATGGTCGATCATCGCCCGACGCGGAGAAAATCCCCGTCCGGCGTATCGCTCGATTTGGGCGCTGGCGGCTTTAAGCGCTGCCAACAAACGGGCATCCTCCGCCCCGGCGCTCAGGTTCAAGCGCTGGCGAAGCTGATTCAATGTTGCGAGGGTATACATCGATTTTTCTCCATCAAATAAAACTTAAAACGGACTTCTAAAAATGTGTGAACTCTTATGTAACCTGAGTTTCGGATAGATAATGCTTTATCAACCTCACCCCCGCCTCTCCATAACCTCAGTTTTGGATAGCGTACTTTGATTAACTTTTATGATGTCCTCATCCCCTAAATCCCCTCCCCACTTCGTAGAGAGGGGACTTTAAGAACCATTGCGAACCGTTTTTCTCCCCTTCGCCATTGCATGGCGAAGGGGTCGGGGGATGAGGACATTTATACAGCCAATTAACTTCAAACGGCGTTTAACTGGGTCTAAAGCGCTGTTTAGGCGACCTAAAATAATCCTAAATTTAATGACATTCG
>DAOTTO010000094.1:0-7304 GCA_034437895.1 Anaerolineae bacterium
GGTATTCACATTATCCATTTCGTAGCCGCCATCTGCGCCTGTGAGATGCCCGATGTCGTTTTGCTGGAGGTACATGAAGATAAAGCCCAAAATACGCGCCGCAATTTTGGAAGACAGTAGATTGGTTGACACTTCAATGATCTCTCCATTGATAAGCTCAATGTCTTTATCTTGGTTTTCCGCCCGTTGGCTGATTTCCCAGAAGTCCGCCGCCGTTATTTTTTGCTGAATCGCCATCGTACATGCTCCACATTCACATGCATTCTATTATAGTCCAAATCGTCGGAGGGCGTGGGATAGGGCGGGATTTTCAAAAGGCTGTGAAGGTTGGATAGCGAAGGGGAAAGAGGTTAGATGAGGTCAATCCTGAACGATGACTTCATGCTTAAGATTAAAAAATTTGCTTGATCGGTAGGCTAAAACCGGGCAGCACGTCGCCGCCGTCTAAAACGTCATCTATGCCGAGCGTCTGCGTTGGCTGGTCGGGACGATAAATCTCGACCTCCTGCCGTTCTGGATAAAAATACCAGACCAGCGGCACACGCAGCGCTTGATACGTCTCTAATTTTTTGAAGATACGCCGTTTCGGGTCTTTGATGTCCGATGGCGAAATAAACTCGGCGGCTAAATCGGGCGGAACGGGGTTAAAGCCTGTTTCGGGAAGTTCGCGCTGTCGCTCATAAAAGATAAAAGCGACATCCGGGGCAAACGTATTGCCATCGTCCATCGTGTAACCGCCTGCTTCGCCCGTGAGATGCCTAATGTCGTTAGTGTCCAAATAATTGAGAATATGCCGTCCGAGATTCATGGCCTGTTTGGATGTGCGCGGGTTAGAGGCCATCTCTTCAATCTCTCCATTGATGAGTTCAATGTCTTTATCTTGGTTTTCCGCCCATTGGCTGATCTCCCAGAAGTCCGCCGCCGTTATCTTTTGCTGAATCGCCATTACAACGTTCTCCACATTCACATGCGTTCTATTATAGTCCAAATCGTCAGGGGATGCGGGGCGGCATTATTTGTAATTTTTAGTGAGGGATAAATCATGGGAGGTGGTCAATGTGAAAGGGAAAAGCGTACTTACTCGGTTCAATATGATCTTGGTACAGCGTAGCGCATTGATAGGTAAGTCTATCTACATAGCGTATATAAACTTTTACGCTCGAACTCCACCCCTAAATCCCCTCCCCGTACACGAGGAGGGGACTTAAATAACCCTTGTGAACTTTTTTGCTCCCCTCCCTGAGTTCGGGGAGGGGCCGGGGGTGGGGTTTGTGGCCCCAGATTATCGTGCGGCGCTACCAACATACGATGCCACTATAATGGGGATACGTTTTTGAAGCAGCTAGCTTTATTGGTCGCCTAAGCGGATGACGGCCTGCACCAACGTGATGAGTTCATCCACGCTCGATTCCAGCGCTTCATTATTTTCCGGTAGATCAACCTGCGCCGATTCGAGCAGATTCAGCACTGCGCTGTAACTGCCCTCTTCCGCCCAAGTGCTGCCGCGCAGCAGTTCAGCGAATTCCGCAACGGCGGCTTGAACGCGGAAGGTCGCAGGGGCATCGTCCATGCTTTCGCGTAAATCGCCAACCGTGAGCGGACGGCTGATCTCCACGACTTCGCGGGTTTCGGCATCTTCGTAGCGGATGAAGACCGTCGCGATTACACTGTCTGCATTCGGCTGTGCCGCGCCAGCTTCGAGCGCGATTTCGTAAAGCGCCGTCACGCTGTGACCCGCACCCACTTCGCCTGCATCTACGGTATCATTACGGAAATCCTGATCGGCAATCGCCCGATTTTCGTAACCGATCAAGCGATAACGGTCTGTCACTTCCGGGTTAAAGTCAACCTGAACTTTGGCATCATAACCGACGACTTGCAGCGTCCCGGTGATGTTATTGACGAACACGCGCCGTGCCTCCCGCAAATTATCGACATAGTAGTAATTACCGTTGCCATCGTTAGAGAGCTGCTCCATCAGGGCATCATTGTAATTGCCCATGCCGAAGCCAATCGCGCTCAAGGTGATTCCATCATCCACGCCTTCACGGATCGTTTGCAAAATCGCGTCGGGGCCAGTATTGCCGACATTCGCCACGCCATCGCTGCATAGAATGATGCGCGTATTTTGCCCATCGATCAGTGTATCCTGCGCCAGTTGATACCCGATGCGGAGGCCATCTTCGGCATTGGTGCTGCCTTCGGGATGGAGCGCATCAATCACGCTCATGATCGTCTCGCGCTCACTGGCAGGCGTGGGATCAAGCAGTGAACGGCTGACATCGGAATAAACCACAATACCGACGCGATCATCTTCACGAAGACCATCCAACAGCAGCGCCAGCGATTCTTTGACCAGCCCAAGCCGATTTTCCATATCCATGCTGCCGGAGACATCAATCACGAAGATCAGCGTCACTGGATCACGGTCTTCCGGGGCAATATAACGCGCCTGAATGCCGACGCGCAGGGCATAATGGTCTTCGTAGCCAAAAGGTGTGGGCGCGGCATCCAGATAAATGGCGAAGGCATCGTCGCCGCTGGGCGAGTCATAATCCGCGTCGAAGTAGTTGACAAATTCTTCCGGGCGAATCGCATCTTCCGGCGGAAGTTGATTCTGTCCGACGAGATAACTACGGACGACAGTGTAGCTGCCCGTATCGACATCCATCGCAAACGTACTGAGGTTGTCATCTTCCGTATCATAAAACGGATTGGTGCCGGGATTTTCAAACTGCATATCGGCGGGGGTAGGCACGATAGCCTGCTGCTGTACAGGTGGATTAAAAGACAAAGCGCTGCTCGGTGCGCCGCCCATACCTGCTGGCGCGGTAGCAGCAAACGCCCTGCTTGTTCCCGCTGGCGAGGCACTAACCGCATCCACAGGTGATGGCTGTTGGGCAATTTGATTGGATGTGGATTCGCCTTCGCTGCTTTGCGCTTGGGATTCGAGCGGAAGTTCATCGTTTTCGCTTTGGTTGATGCTGCCGCAGCCGACCAATAAGAGGCTGAGGACGACAAGACAGATCAAAAAGCGGATGTTCGTTTTGGGGGTCATGATGTCGCTGCTCCTTCTCGTTTGAGTATTGAAGGGATGACGATACACACACAGAAATAGTTCCCAAATTACACATATAAACCGATTTCTAACGGCATTCCCCCGATTCTGTTATAGACGCGATAAAACAATTGTTCTAAGATGTAACCGTTGGAATTTTGTTACCCGGAGATATAAAACGTTATGCCGCGATTCCCTCGATCCTGGCACCGCCAGAGCCGTTACGATAATGCCGCACGGGTCTACCACTTTGTCGAGGATTTTAACGCAGCCCATGCTTATCTACCGAGTGTGCGCGAAGTGGCGGATGGCTGTTTTATGGGACGAGCGACGGTGGTGCGTTATTTAGACATCTTAGAAGGCTGGGGATGCGTCAGCCGTGAACCAGGCGTGGCACGCAGCCTGACGATTACGGGTCGCCTGCCGCCGCCTGAAATAACCGACCCTGATGAAGACGCAGATGAAGCATGAACGCCTAAAACTGGAAGCGATTCTCGAAGTAAACAACCTTACGCTTATAATTGATGGTGTAAGATTTCAGCCGTTCCTCCGCCTGCTTGAAGGTTTCGCTGCTCAAGACCGTCGTTAAGGTGTGATAATCGTAACAGATAAAGTCGATCTGCCGTGCTGGATAGCGTCCATAAATGATTTGCCAGGCAAAGATCATCTGCAAACCCATCTTTTGCATCCCCGGCACAAATTCTGACAGCACATAATTGTAGTAACGCTCATATTTTTCTGGGTGAATATCATAGGATAAGATCATGCGATAATTGGGGTTCGTCATCGATTTTTGTGCCGTCTGGTTGCTGTGTAATGAAGCTATTCTAACATGCCCCTTCATGGGCGCAACAGCACGACTCAGTTCAAGAAAGCATAAGCTTCTTCATCGCTATCGGCGAAGTGCAGCTTTTGATCGCCCAAAATGAGCAGTTTACCACCGTCGGGTACAATCTGCCGCAGCGTCTTGTCGTCTAACCCGATGATGACCGCTCGTCCGCTGAGCGTATTATGCTGCTTTTTGCCCACCGTCCGCAGATGCGCTATCGCCCCACCCGGCAGCCGATTTCCGCCGCGCAGATCAAAAATCACATCCACCGGGGCTTTGGCGCTGTAAAGCGAAAACAACGAAATCCGCACCGCCCGATGGTAATCCAGCCAATTCCAGCTACCTTCCGCCACATAGCGCAGAATGGTCTTTGCTTCATTATCCCATTTAAATTGCACACCCATTTTTCCGCCTTGATCTAGCCCATCCAACTGGACAAATCAAAGCCTAGCGCAAAGATGCGAAGACGCAAAGGGACAAAGAAAGCGAAAGTCCTGAATTTGTCACTTTTTACTTTGGAAGTTCGCAATTTATCATTTGATGCAAACAAGGGGTTTATTCATTTTAACTTTTAAATACGGAGTTATCCACCAAACCCCACCCCCCGACCCCCTCCCCGAACTCAAGGAGGGGAAGAAATTCGCAATGCCTTGCTCCCTCCCTGTGTACGGGGAAGGTTGGGGTGGGGTTCTTCGTATTAATTTGTAAAACGTCACAAACCGCTTGTTCGGCAAAAATCTAACTTACCAAGTCAGTTCTATAATGCTAACTTTTCTTCGGATAACCGATCGCTTCAAGTGTCTTGGCGAGGCCGAAATCCTTGGTGCTGAGTTTTTTGCCCGCGTCATGGGTAGTAAAGCTCACAGTGACGGTCTTCCAGCCGATGCTCAAATCCGGGTGATGATCGTGGGCTTCGGCAATCGTGCCGACGGTGGTGGCGAAGGCCAAACCCGCCATATAACTCGGCAGCGTATACGTTTTGACAATCGTGTCGCCGTCGCGCTCCCAGCCATCCAGTTCAGCCAAGCGTTCTGCGATCTCTGCCTCGGTTAATGCAGGGGTTGCCATGTGTGCCTCCAAATTTTTTTAGGGTACAGTCGCAAGTTTACGCGCTTTGCATGATAATGATGTTAATGTTTGAAAAATAGTGCATGATGGAGAGTATGATGTCGCTTGAAGTCGAAATCCCCCCAATCAGTCTTGCCTTGGCGCAAGAAATCGCTAATCACTTTGGGCAGGTGCCGATGGTAGAAGCGGTTGTACTGGCAGGCTCAACCACCGCCGGAACTGCCGACTCCCATTCCGACCTTGACCTTTACGTTTACTACCGCGCTGAAGTCCCGATCAGCTTTCGCACGGCTTTTATCGCCCCACGCGCCCGCCAAACAGAAATCAACAACCAATTCTGGGAAACAGAAGATGCGTGGATTGAGACCGCCAGCGGCACCAAGGTCGAAATCATGTATCGGGATTTACGCTGGACGCAAGAACATCTTCACGGGCTGCTGCAACATCACCGCGCATCGACAGGCTATACCACCTGCATCTGGCACAACATCGCCACCAGCCATATCCTCGTTGACGGCGAGGGCTGGTTTCGGGCGCTGCAAGAATCCGCTAATCAGCCTTATCCTGATGGCTTAGTTCGGGCGATTATCGCCAAAAATCATCCCTTACTGCGCGGCGCGATGTCGTCTTACCTGCACCAGATGGAACGCGCCTTGCAGCTTGACGATTTAGCCAGCCTGAGTCATCGCACCGCCGCCTTTTTAGCCAGCTATTTTGACATTGTGTTCGCCGTCAATCACGTATTGCATCCCGGCGAAAAACGCATGTTAAAGCTGGCGGAACAAAAATGTGCCAAACTGCCAGCGGGGATGCGTGACGATGTGACGGAACTCCTCCGCACTGCCGCAAAATTGGACGGAGGCATTCTTGAGATCACTGGAAGATTGATCGACTCGTTGGACGCGCTGCTGATGCAGGAGGATTTGCTGCCACTTCAGTAAGACAAAGGCTTGCGCGTTCTCTGCCTACGATACATAATTTCTCGGCAGACTCACTTATTGCGGAGGCCGAATTTATGACCGACCAACCCCTACCACCCGCACTACCCACACCCCCCGCCACATCGCCGACGATAGAAGAAATGCTGGCGGATAATGCCCCAGTGACGCAGGAAGGGAAAGCCTTCCGCAAAAACTGGCCGTCGTGGCTCAAGCAGATGCCGCGCTTGAACTTTCCGCCGCTGAGCGAAGATTTTGAGCTGATCGAGCGTAAGCAGTTGATTGGTGTGCTGAAGGAGATTAAGGCCGACCAAGCAGCGGTTAAGCGCGTGGTGGATGACCTCAAATATCTGGACAGCGAACTGATGCGCCTGTTCCGTGAGCGCGATTATGAGGCGAAATCCCAGCAAAATCGCTACCGCTTGTATCAAATTTTGTACATGGTGCTGGCGGCGCTGGCGACTTTGATTGGCGCTTTAATCGCCCTGTTCCTAGAAATTCGCCCAAGTCTGGTGCCGCTGCTGGCATTAGGCGAGACGTTTGTCGCGCTGATTACAACGTATCTGGCGACGATCAGCGGACGCGAACCACCGCTGCCGCTGTGGTTGGAAAACCGCCGCCGTGCGGAAACACTCCGCCGAGAATATTTTCGTTATTTAGCCAATGTCGAGCCGTATGATGAAGTGGATGGCTATGAGCGCGAGATGCTGGTTTCCCGCCGCGCAGCCGAGATTAATCGCGGCTTCTTCCCCGGCGAACAAGCCAATGAAGGGAAATAAACATCATGCCGATGACTCGTGAAGACTTAGAAGTGCGCTATAACCTGTTTAATCAGTTTGCGCTGCAAGACCAGAAGAAGTATTACAAACGTGCCATGAGCGAACATCGCAAGGCCGCCGCCCAAGTGAATCGATTGCGAGCGTTTTTGTCGCTGCTTACGGGAATTTCCGCTGCGATTGCGGGGTATGTCGTGCAAACGCGCTTTCTGGGCAAGGAATCCTGTACGGCGATACGCAATATTCCGGCGGATTGCGGGACGTGGGAAGCGGTTGTGATTGTACTGACGGTGATGGCCATCGTCCTGCCGACAGTCGGGGCGCTGTTTAGCACCCTGTCCGATCTTTTTCAGTGGGATAAGATGATCTCAATTTATAAATCCGCGACAGAAAATTTAGAGATCGCCGATGCACAGTCCCCCAGCCCAGTCATGCCGGATGATGTCTATTTCCGTGCCAGCTTGCGCGCCTTCGTGGAAGGGACGCTGAACGTGATGAGTGATGAAACCGCCCAGTGGGGACAGTCTATCCGCACACCCGCGCAAATCGAGAACTTCATCAACGAAGAGGTTGAGAAAGCTAATCGTCGGATGACGGGTACAACGGGGTCGCTCAAGGGGTAAAGAGATAACACG
>DAOTTO010000095.1:0-5429 GCA_034437895.1 Anaerolineae bacterium
TTCCAGATGCGCTGCCAGATGGCTGCATGTGTAGTTCACGGGGGTGCTAATCAGGTATTCGATATATTCTCGTTTGGTTATCATTCCTCTACAATACCAGCAAATGTCCTCTCAAGCGAAAGTCCTAGTATTGATGATGTTGTTGATGGAAGATGGCGTGAAGATAATAGGCGATGGATAGATAATCATAATCGTCCAATGGAAAGTATTAATCTCCAGCCATGGAATGAGGGTTCAATACATGACAATGCAAATGCAATATTTTATTGTCGGGCTATTGATTTGGTAAATGCTTATCAAGCGTTGGGCTATCAACTTTTTGAGCCAAATGTGCGCGCCAATATAAAAAACTCTAGAGTTAATCAAGATATCAGAACGTCCGTTCTAAAGCAGAAATCAAGACGCGAATTTCGGTTTTTAAATAACGGTGTAACAATTACATGTGAAAGTTTTATTATCCCAAAAGGACAAAAATCTCATTTTACTATCAGACATCCTGGTATTGTCAATGGTCTTCAAACTGTAGTAGCTTTGCATACAGCTTATCAACAGTTATCCATCAATGAGAAGGAAGACTTTGAAAAAAACTGCTCTGTTTTAGTTCGAATCCTCCTAAATAATGCTGTTGATGATATTACAAGAGTAGTAAAATAGACTAACAATAAAAACCCAATGAAATTGCGGAACTTGATGTCAAATACGAATGAACAATTAACTTATGCAAAAATATTTGCTGAGGAATTAGGATGGTTTTATGAAGCAAAAGAGGGAGCTTGGGATGCTTTTAAACAAGACCATTCGCGCTGGCGTCCAAGACTAAATAAACGTCCAAGAGATTTCGAAATGTTAGTAAATGGTCGTGGGAAAAAAATACATCGGCTTGATAATGAAGATTTAGCACAGCGATGGTGTGCTTTTATTGGATTTGCCAATGAAGCGGTAAACGAGAAAAAAGCATTATTTGAAGATAAGTTTTATTCCTTAGTTTTTCAACAACAAACTCAGAAACATGGCTTTGACTATGATTTTTCCCTAACTCAAGCTAGAGAAGCCGCTATAAAAGGATCGCCCTCACCAAGTTTAATGTTGATTGCATATTTAACTCGTGAATTCGCAATAGATATGAGCCCAACCGCATCTCAAAATCGGGACGAGGCCTGTCAAAGATTAGGCATAAATCCAAATTTACCTAAAGCAGAGCTTACCTCAAAACTAAGTCAAGATAATCAGTTTATTCTAAACCAGATTCTAGGAGGCACATCTCTACTTTTTACAGAGTTCGTGGGATTTATTTTATTTAGAGCATTTGGAGAAAATATTCATCGATATGGTCAAAAAATTCTTGAAAATCATAGTTTTTATACATTAGTAGAGCAATCCTCTGAAATCGTTATCGAAAAGATAAACCAAGGGATAGTTGAGCCTAAAGACATTCTTGTTGTTCTTTGGTTTGCCTTTGTCGAGAAAATTGAAGATATGCTTAATACCCCATGGGGAGAAAGTTATAGAGCAGCAAATATAAAAATTCGATTTGTATTTGCCCGCGAAACTAGAGGTCGTCTCTATCGTGATGTTCAAAATACAAATGATTTCATGAAAAAACGGAGTTTGAAGACGAATTGGGCTATAGGAGTGTTGGAAGGTCAGGGGTTGTTTGAATTTATCCGAAGTTGTGTCTTATAATCGAATATAAAATTACAGTCCTAACCTTGAACCTGCCTATTCCCTATGATAAAATACTGCGCCGGGTTAGGGTGAAAACACCACGCTAATTCCAAAAATCACACGTCCAGACTCGCGCCGTGTTGCCCTTAAAATGGGTTCGTGCGCGGGGATGAAGGGCGTGATCGCTAAAACACATTTTCAGGACAATAGAATAACATGCCTTCCCCGGTAACAATGAAGGCGCTGTTGGACAACGTACCCAGAAGTGGAACCCCAAGATGGCTCCGTTTGTTAGTCTTTTACCGCCCATTTTGGCAGCGCGAAGATTGCGTCCAGCGTTAGTCCTTCAATATTAGGGAAAAGTGCTTCGGCATCAATCGTATGTGAGCCGCTGTAGACGTGATACCCTTCACGGGTGTATTGATGCACCTCACGCAGTCTTGGATAGGCGATCCAGACCTGCTCCGTGCCTTTTTCCAGATAGGTTTTACGCTTTGTCTGCAAATCTTCAGCATCATCGCCGGGTGAAACCACTTCGACAGCTAAATCGGGTACACCAGGATGCGGCTTTTCAATATCCCAATTCGACGGAATATTCTTGCTGCGGACAAAAGACAAATCAGGGACAAAAGAGTCTTTTAGGCGACCTGCTGGCGACCACATCAGATACGTTAGCCCATCCGAAAAAACAGAACCCATGTCGTTTGACTGCACATAACGATCTAAGGGGCGAATAAAATTCATAATAATGATGTGATGTATTCCACCCGCAGCAGCCATTTCTTTAATCGCTCCATCAATAATTTCGACATGGGCATCTTCACCCATTGCCAACAGGCCGTCTAACGTAGGAAATATTTTTTCAAGCAACAGATCCGACATCGCTAGAATCCTTCCTTATCTTCAATCACTATAGTACAACAACTTCCAATATTTACCTTGAACCTGCCTATTCCCTATGATAGAATGCCACACTGGGTTAGGGTGGAATAACACCCTGATCCCAAAAAATCACACGTCCAGACTCGCGCCGTGTTGCCCTTAAAATGGGTTCGTGCGCGGGGATGAAGGGCGTGATCGCCAAACACATTTTCAGGAGAATAGAATAACATGCCTTCCCCCGTAACAATGAAGGCGCTGTTGGAGACGGGTGTTCACTTTGGACACCGTACCCCCAAGTGGAACCCTAAGATGGCTCCGTTCATCTTCGGTCAGCGCAACGGAATCCACATTATTGATCTGCGTCAAACGATTGCGAATCTGAACAATTACTACGACAAAGTGCGCGATATCGCTGCCAATGGCGGCACTGTGTTGTTCGTCGGCACCAAGCGCCAAGCACAAGAAACCATCGCCAAAGAAGCCGAGCGCTGCGGGATGCCGTATGTGAATCAACGCTGGTTAGGCGGCACGCTCACCAACTGGCGCACGATTAAAGACCGGATCGAAACCCTCAAGAAGTTGGAAGCCCGCCGCGATAAGGGCGAGTTTGAACTGCTGACGAAAAAAGAAGGTCTCCTGCTGGAGCGCAAAATTGAAAAACTCAACCTGCGCCTCGGTGGTATCCGTGAAATGAAGCGGCTGCCCGAAATCGTCATTGTGGTCGATACACCCCGCGAATTCACAGCGGTCAACGAATCGAATATCCTCAACATTCCGGTGCTGGCGTTGGCGGATACCAACTCTGACCCCGACGTGATTGATTATATCGTCCCGGCTAATGACGACGCGATGCGCTCCATTAAGCTGTTGGTCGGCGCGTTTGCGGATGCCGTCCTCGAAGGCAAAGCGATGCGTAAGGGCGGTGCGGATGACGATTCGGCTATCGACGAAATTGATCTACGCGCTTATGACGCAGTTGAAGAAGACGACGACGATAAATTGCTTGGCGCTTCGACCCGCGCTGCGATTGCCAAGCTGCGTGATGCCACCCTATTCGGAGAGGATGAGGAATAAAGGACAATATGACCGTCATTACTGCCCAAATGGTGAAGGAATTGCGTGAAGCCACCGGCGCGGGACCCAAAGATTGCAAAACTGCGCTGGAAACAAACGACGGCGACCTACAGAAAGCCATCAACTTCCTGCGGGAAAAAGGACTGGCGAAGGCCGCCAAAAAACTCGGCGCAGGACGTGCCATGCGCGAAGGCTTGATCGAAACCTACGTTCACTTCAACAAGCGCCTCGGTGTGCTGGTAGAAGTCAACTGCGAGACGGATTTCGTTGCCGCGACGGATGCGTTCAAAACTTTCACCCGTGATGTCGCTATGCACATCGCCAACTCCGCGCCTGAATACATCAATCGTGACGAAGTGCCGGAAGCCGTCGTCCAGGCGGAACGCGATTTGCAAGTGCGCCGTGCCGTCGAAGAGGGCAAGCCTGCCGCTGTTGCGGAAAAAGTTGCCGAAGGCCGCATGAACAAGTTCTTTGAGGAAATCGTCCTCATGGATCAGCCCTTCATCAAGGATGACTCTAAGACTATCGCGCAACTGCTGCAAGAAGTCGTCATCGACATTGGCGAAAGCATCAAGATCAGCCGTTTCTCCCGCTTTGTGTTGGGTGAAGCTGCTGGTGCTGAAAGCCAAGAAGCGGAATAAGCCGCATTATGAAGCGCATCAAGCGACCCCGAACCACTGCCTTACACCGTATCGGATGAAATACGAAGGGATTAGCATTTCTGCTAGTCCCTTTTTTATACCTAAAAATAGGGATGGGTCACGAGCGATGAGTGATAAGTCAAATACCAGAATTGTTGTTTGTGATTTTATTCCGCCTTTCGCTCGTTGCTCAGAACTCATTGCTATTACTAAAACCAAAGGAGACAAATCGAAATGATGACACCCTCTGCAACCAACAACGGGACGATTTACAAGCGCATTATGGTGAAGTTAAGCGGCGAGGCGATGGGCGGCAAAGGTGGGCAGGGAATCGACCCCGACCAAGTTGAGCTGATCGCCACCAAGATCAAAGCGGTACATGACTTAGGCGTACAAATCGCAGTAGTCGTAGGGGGCGGCAATCTTTGGCGCGGCGCGCTGGGGGTCAGCCGGGGAATGGAACAATCGACGGCGGATTATATGGGGATGATCGCCACCGTCATGAACGGAATCGCGCTGCAAGATGCGCTCCAACGCATGGGCGTGATTACGCGGGTGCAGACCGCTTTGGAAATGAATAAAGTGGCGGAACCTTATATCCGGCTACGAGCAGTCCGCCATCTGGAAAAAGGGCGCGTGGTCGTCATCGCCGGAGGGACGGGCAACCCCTACTTCACCACCGACACAGCCGCCGCGCTGCGAGCGATGGAAATCAACGCCGAGATCGTCATCAAGGCCACCAAAGTCGATGGCATTTACTCATCTGATCCGCACAAAAATCCTGATGCCGTGCGTTTTGACCGCCTTACCTATCAGCAGGTGATCGAAGGTCGCTACGAGGTGATGGATTTGACGGCCTTTACGCTTTGCCAAGAGAACAAGATGCCGATTATGGTGCTGAACTTCTGGGGCGAGGACGACTTGCGCCAAGCGGTCTTGGGGCATCACGAAGTCGGCACACTCATCAGCCCGACGGTTTAACCGAGACATCAAGTTGAGCCATTTTTAGCCTCGCTCAGAATTCAACCCGTTAGACCGTTTTACAATTGTAGGACTTTCGCTCACGCATTTACCCCACCCCTAAATCCCCTCCCCATTGCATGGAGAGGGGACTTCAAGATGCGTTTTTCTCCCCCTCTCCAATACTTGGAGAGGGGGCCGGGGGGT
>DAOTTO010000096.1:0-2599 GCA_034437895.1 Anaerolineae bacterium
TGGCAACGTCCATAAAGCGCGAACAGGAATTTGAGCAAATCCGCACCCGCTTGGAAGCAGAAATTGACAGCAAAGAAACCAATGCACGGACACTTACCGAGGCCATCAAACAGGTCGAAGACCTGCGTTATGCTTTAGACGAATCCGTCATTTTGGCGATGACCGACCAAACCGGCACAATTACGTATGTGAATGATCGATTTTGCCAGATTTCCGGTTACAGCCGCGAAGAACTGATTGAACAAGATCATCGTCTTATTAATTCGGGTTATCATCCCGAAGCGTTCATGGAAGACTTGTGGCGAACAATCGCCAATGGGCAAATCTGGCGCGGTGAAATCCGTAATCGTGCCAAAGATGGCGGCATTTATTGGGTCGATACGACCATCGTGCCTCTGCTAAATGACGATGGCAAACCCCGCCAGTATGTGGCAATCCAGTATGAAATTACCGAGCGCATAACCGCACAAGAAAAACTGCGCTATCAAGCAACATTGCTCGACGTGATTCAAGATGCAGTTATTTCTACTGACTTAGACTTTAACATCCTAAGTTGGAATAAAGGCGCAGAGCAGATGTACGGTTGGCGGGAGGAGGAAGTTCTGGGTAAAAGTGTGGCTGAGGTGCTGACAAGCGCACTATCGCAGGAATTAGCTAGCACGATGGCGGAGCAGCTTCACAGAGAGGGGATTTATCGCGGTGAGGTAACACAATTAGGCCGCCAAGGAAATCCAATCGAAGTGCTGACCACAACGACATTGATCCAAGATAACGAAGGAAAGCCAATTGGTGTTGTCGCTGTCAATCGGGACATCACCGAATATAAGCGCTCGATGCAAGGGGAAGAGCGCCTACGAGTTAGCTTAGAAAAAGAGCAAGAACTCAACAATCTCAAAACGAATATGATGACCAGCCTTTCGCACGAATTACGCACACCGCTGACGATTATTTCGACCTCGAACCAAATGCTTGAGCGTTATTATGACCGGATGACGGATGACAAACGGAAAGAAAGACTCAACCTCATACAAGACGGCGTCAATGACTTAACGGCGATGCTGGATGATGTTTCATTGATGGTTCACGGGACGATGCAGGAATGGACGTTTTATCCGCAAGTAGTTGATCTGGAAATGGTTTTACAGAAAGAGGTTGAAGAGGTTCAAACGACATTGGGTATCCATCATCATATCAAGTTCCTGGTCGAAGCAATGGCGCTCATGAGTTGTGTCGATATGACCCTCCTCCACCGTATGGTGCGAAATTTGCTCCATAACGCGATTAAATATTCTGCGCCTCAAAGCGAAATCACTTTGGAATTAATTTATGATCTGGAGGATGTTGTTTTGCGTTTGACGGATCAGGGGATGGGGATTCCAGATGAGGACAAACAACGCATTTTTGATTTATTTTATCGCGGGAGTAATATCGGCACAATCGGTGGTATCGGCATCGGGTTGAGTATCGTTAAAGAATGCGTCATGCTTCATAAAGGGAACATCTCGTTTGAAAGTAGCGTCGTAAACGGGACAACGTTTACGATTAGGCTGCCGTCTGTCGTCGGAGTTTGTGACTAAAAATAAGGTGGAAAACGAAAAGCATATTACAGAAAAAGCACTTTTGGGTTGATGGCTTGATGCAAGCGATGATGGCATTAATCGTTATTGGGTTAATTGTAAGTGGGGCGCAGATAGTAAGCGGGATGCAGACGGCTGTACCTGCTGTCGGCGATCCGCTTGATCTTACGAATTTGCCAATTGGTGATGGAAAAATCAGCGAAGAGCCACAAATTGGCACCATCTATTCGTGTATAACCGAATTTAACACGAATGCGGGCGGCGCATTTCAAGATGGCCCCTGGATTCGGGAAGATGGCACATTTGATTTTACGGCGAAAGCGATGGTTGATGGCGAAATCGAATGGCCTACGCATCAATTCACTATAACGGTGGAAGGCGATTTCCGGCGGATTGTAGGCAATAATTTGCCCGATCATCCCACCGGCACCTATCCAGTTGCGGCGAGTCAGCGACCCCATAGCTAAAGCTAGGGGCTTGTAGCAATGCAAGCCATGCTGACCAGACTTAGTGCGACCTTAGTCGCGCTCCGTTAGCGGTGAATAGATAGGCACTTCGGGGTGACGTTCCAGCCCCGAACGCTGCGGTACACGATTAAACAGGTTGAGGGTCTAAGCCAGTGTCGTGTACACAAAACCACCGCATAACATTGTCGAGGAAGACATTACCCGCGCAAGCGAAGAAACGAAAGGTAACTTTCACATCATGCAACGTGTATTTGTGCTAGACCGCAACAAACAGCCCCTTATGCCCTGCCATCCGGCACGGGCGCGGGAGCTACTGGACAAAGGGAAAGCGGCAGTGTATCGCCAATATCCCTTTACGATCATCCTGAAAGAACGAGACGGCGGCGATGTGCAGCCTATCGCCTTCAAAGTTGACCCCGGCAGTAAGACCACCGGGATAGCGTTAGTCGCAGACTTCAAACGGGGCAAACGCTTGATCTGGTCGGCGGAATTAGCCCATCGTGGGCAGCAGATCAAAGATGCGCTGGAATCACGGCGCTCATTGCGGCGGGGTCG
>DAOTTO010000097.1:0-4272 GCA_034437895.1 Anaerolineae bacterium
TGTTTAGCCCTGAAGTCTACAAGCTGCGCTTTAGCTGTGAACGCACGTTTGCCTGGATCGACAAATTTCGCGCCTTGCTAGTGCGCTTTGACCGCAAAGCAGCTCATTTCATGGGCGCACATTTCATCGTTTACGCCCTCATCAATCTCCGTCACCTACTGGCTGAGAAAAAGTCTCAATGAGTTCATAGCCACTATCACCAGACCGATTCATCGCGCCTAGCAGGGCATATTGATGACCTTAAAACTTATACGCATATTGCAGTTTGGGAAGAAATGCGTCGGACGTATCGCAACCGAAACCGTGATTACTGGCAAACGCAAATTCAAAAATCGGATTCACTTAGAGATTTAGATGAGCGTATGTCAAAAGTACCGGAAGTCTTAGATATCACATTTCTAACATCATAGGTCGTCCGACGATGAGCAAAGTGGAAAAATAACGGAAATTCTGTACTAGTGAAGACAAAGCAGAACAGAAACATCAGAAGGTTTACGACCCAAGGAAACAGGAGGTTAAAAAGTAAACTATGTCGAGACGGAACATTAATAATCGAGGAGGTAATCGTCCGAACCCCCGCCCCTGAATTGGTGGGACTCCAACCGTCCGGCTATTCGCAGTGTGAGTGGCAGCCTGCCGGAAGAAGCGAATTATGATGAGACGCCGCTTTCCAAAAAGGCAGATACTTCACACAAGAGTCAAGTCGATACAGCAGAAAAATCGGTAAACGGCCTCATCGCGGTACGATTAGCCGCTGAAAATTGGAAAGCCCTACTCCAAAATTTGTATTTAGAGGGACAAACACAAGATCGCGCTTGGCAGGAATGGCGTTTAACCATTCGGCGTGAAGTGTTGCTGAGCGTGAATACGCCGAGTGAAAGCCCCTTCTGTACCATTTTCCTTGCGGAAGCGGATTGGTACAAAGTCTTGAATGGAGTACGCGCCGCCTGTCGGATGCGGGGTAAAGTCTGGATGCAGTGGTGCGATAGGCTGGAAAAATAGGTTAAAGCTGAAATCGCTAAAAAATCATCACAGGAATAGGACTTGTTATGCCCAGCCATCAACGGCACAGCACAAAAGCATCACGCACAAGCCCCATGCCGCAAATTACATTTCCTTATTCAGATGTAGAGAATCTAATAGACGATCAAAACCAATGCTGGCTTAGATCAGATTCATGCCAAGCATGATGCCTAATCCACCCGCAAGAATGAAGGCTGCGCCCCACATCGAAAGGCGTTCCTGCCAATTACGTGCTTTTTTGAGCGATTTGCCATAAAACATACGGGCATCCATCTCATGCAGCGACCAAGCAAAATTGGGGTCAAGCAGATGGCATAAACCGAGCGCGAAGGCGGTCAGGCTGGCGAGGGTGAGTAAGAAGTCGGGTGAGACGATCATAGAGATTGCAATTCCATTCATCAATCTAACAAAAAAGACAAGCAAATTAAGAATTTCACTTATCCCTTTTTAATTTAACACAGCTTCCTTTTGGAGAAAACGTAAGATTTTTATCGTGATTTAATACTCATTTTTCAATTTCCCCGTGACTCGCTATACTCCCGCTTTAAATATTTTGGCTAAAACGAATTGCTGATGATTAAAGGCTAACCCTTATGACTGATACGCCAGCCGTATTGGAAGTGCGCGGACTTACCAAGCGCTTCCCCGGCGTTCTCGCCAACGATCACATTAACCTCACGCTGCATAAGGGCGAAGTCCTCGGCCTTTTGGGGGAAAATGGCGCGGGTAAATCCACGCTGATGAACCTGATCTACGGCCTCTACAGCCCGGATGAAGGCGAAATCCTCGTTAATAATAAACCCGTCCACATCAAAGACCCCAACGATGCCATCCGGCTCGGCATTGGCATGGTGCATCAGCATTTTCAGCTTGTGCCTGTGTTGAGCGTGACGGAAAACATCATGCTTGGCAATGAATCGACACGCGGCTTATTTTTGGATCGCCGATCCGCCCGTAAGCGGATTGTCGAAATCTCTGAGCAGTTTGGCTTACAGGTCAATCCCGATTCGCTGGTGCGTGATCTTCCAGTTGGGATTCAGCAGCGCGTAGAGATCATCAAAGCCCTCTATCGCAAATGCGACATCCTCATTTTGGACGAACCTTCCGCCGTACTGACTCCGCAGGAAACCGAAGGGCTTTTCGAGGTGATGGAATCACTGCTGGCGCGGGGCGTGAGTATGATCTTCATCAGCCACAAGCTGAAAGAGGTACTGCGGATTTGTAATCACATCCTTGTGCTGCGGCTCGGCAAAGTCGTCGGCGAGGCCGACCCTAAAACCGCGACTCAGCAATCGCTAGCTTCTTTGATGGTCGGGCGCGATGTGCTGCTGCAAGTGGATAAAACTCCGGCTAAACCCGGCGCTCCCGTGCTGACCATCCGCGATTTGCACGTCAATGATGACCGCAAGCTGCCTGCGCTAAAAGGCGTTTCGCTGGAAGTACGCGAAGGCGAAATTTTGGGCGTGGCGGGGGTACAGGGCAATGGACAAACAGAGCTGATCGAAGCAATCACGGGCTTACGGCCTCCTTTAAGCGGATACATCGAAATCGAAGGCAAGGACGTAACGCACTTTTCGCCGCGTCATGTAACCGAAACCGGCGTGGCACATGTGCCGGAAGATCGCCAGAAAAACGGCATGGTCGCCTCATTCCCGATTAAAGATAACATCCGCTTGCAGACCTATTATATGGGGCCGTTTGCCGTTGGCATTTTGGCGAATGATAAGGCCATCAACAGTGAATCACAGCGACTGGTGAAGCAGTATGATGTGCGGACACCGAGCATCTTCACCAAGATCGGGTCGCTTTCCGGCGGGAATCAGCAAAAGGCCGTCGTCGCCCGTGAATTTTCGCGGAACAATCGCCTCTTGATCGCCGCGCAGCCCACACGCGGGTTGGATGTCGGGTCAATTGAGTTTATCCACAAGCAGATCATCGCCATGCGTGATTCTGGCACGGGCGTGATGCTCGTCAGCACCGAATTGGACGAAATCCTTTCACTGAGTGACCGCATCGCCGTCATGTACGCTGGAGAGATCATCGACATTCTGGACGCGAAAGATGCAAATCGTGAAAGTATTGGCTTGCTGATGGCAGGTGTGCGCGACAAGGCTAAAGCTGAAAGCTAAAACAAATACATTAAACTACACAACTACAAACGAAGAAAAATCAGGGCAACAGTTCCAATGCGTCGCCATCTTCTGCGCGGTAGATACTAAAATCACGCCGATCAAATGTACAGATTTGCGTGATTTCTAACCGTTCCGCCAGCGCCATAATGCAGCAGTCAACAAAATCCAGTTTTGCGCTGGGATATTTAAGCATGATTTCCGGTACTCGCTTAAGATCAGTGAGCATGACGGGTACAAGTTCAGGCTGGGCGGACCGTAAACTCTCCAAAAACACGGCGACAGCTTTTTCTCCTCCGAAGCGTTTAAAGAGAAATGCGACCTCCGTTAAGACAACATCAGGAATCATCTGCACGTCGTCGCTTGTTTTCACAAACTCAAGCGCACTTTCATGGGTAAGTTCACGCGGGTTAAACAGCGCATAGAGAAAGCTGCTATCAATAAGAACCTTGGGTTGACCCATTTGCTTAGGCATCTTTATCCTGCATACGGCGGATTATGTCTTCGGCAAACGCGTTGTCCAAGATTTCACGACTGCGTTCTACAACATCATTCTCTGTAAATACTAAATTTGCCGCCCGTGCCATTTCTGCCATTTTCAATAAGGGATTTGGCAAGTGTCCGTCTCCATTTTTTTCTGTCCCGGAAACATGCGATGCCGCTTGCGTATCCAACAGCCCACGCAGCCATTCTTCCGGCGATTGATTTTCACGGGCGGCAACTTCTTGCAACCGCTGTGCCACATCCCCGGTTAATGTAATCTCGACCATAAACACATCCTTTCTACTATTTTATCCCCAACATCCTTACGTAAAGTAGACCGATGTAAGTAAATGGAAAAAGATTTAACCACAGAGCGCACAGAGATTTAGCTTCAAATTCTTGGTGTTCTTGGTGCCTTGGTGGTTTAAAAAATTCTAATTATTTATCGAGGATTACTGTAAGCATCATGGCTAAGGCAGCAGTTCCAACGCATCACCATCTTGTGCGCGGTAGATACTAAAATCACGCCGATCAAATGTACAGATTTGCGTGATTTCTAACCGTTCCGCCAGCGCCATAATGCAGCAGTCAACAAAATCCAGTTTTGCGCTGGGATATTTGAGCATGACTTCCCGCG
>DAOTTO010000098.1:0-9085 GCA_034437895.1 Anaerolineae bacterium
ATCGTGTGGTTGTTTTTTCTTATTGTAGCAGGCGCATCACTCTTGGCTCAACATAGCGCGTACAGTATCCGCAATCGTGTAAAAATCCGGCAGTTCCTTCTGAATTAACGTTGGGATATACAGCTTAAATTGAGGGAGCAAATAGGTAATATAAGCTGAGTTTCGGATAGTTTTTTCATTCTATCCCCACCCCTCTCTACGAAGTGGGGAGGGGACTTAAAGAACCATTGTGAGCCATTTTCCTCTCCTTCGCCGTGCAATGGAGAAGGGGTTAGGGGATGAGGACATCATAAAAGTTAATCAGGGTAAGCTATCCAAAACTGAGGTTAATTACTCTCTTCTTCACTGCTTACATCGGCAATTCGCACCCGTAGGACGCTAATCAGTGGCGTAACCGGGACTCGCAGTTGAATCCCGCGCTGTCCGGCGCTGATAACGATATGCTGTAACTGCGTGGCGCTTTGGTCTAAATAAACCTGCCAATTTTTGGAGGTGAGGGCAAGGGCGCTGATTCCGCCGACTTTTAACCCCGTTAGGCTTTCCGCATCTTTATGCGCCGCCATCTTGACCTTTTTTACGCCTGCTGCTAATGCCATTTTCTTTAAATCCAACTTGCGTTCCGAAGGCACCATCACCAGATAGGGCTTGGTCTGCTGCGGATTATCCACCGCCTGCATCACAAGGGTCTTAAAAACGGTAAAATAGGGGATTCCCAGCACTTCCGCCACTTCTTCGGCATCATGAATGGTGTCGGGGTATTCCAGCGCCTCATACGGGACTTTATGCTGTTCCAGCAAACGCATTGAATTTAATTTTTGGCTCATGATTGGATAACTCGCAGGGTGATATTGCCGTTCTGACTTTCGCCCGGTTGCAGCACGAATACGCCTGTGCCGGGGATTCCTTTATCATAAAGATTAAAGCCGTCGTTGGTGTTGGTCACAGGTTCAACGGCGTAAAACGGCTTGCCTGATGGCGCGAAGAAAACAATCTGTTGAAAGATCGGATCGCACGTCATCGCAAGTTCGACATTTCCGTAAACAAAACGGATGGGCGAACCGTTTTGTCGTCCGGTCAACACATCATCAATGTCGCGGCCTGTGTTTTCCGGTTCGATGGGTCGCAGGTGGCGGAAATCAATCTGTGGTTTAATCGGTACAGCCGCGCTGACCGCCATTTTTTCCACCAATTCATACTGCTGATCGCACGGAATCTCGACTTGTACGGGATGTTCTGTAATAGTTCGCACGAAATAGGGATGATGCCCAAAGCCAGCCGGGAAGGGGCGGGTATCGTCGCTTGTGATACGAATTTCCATAATGAAATTTGCGCCGTCGAGCCTATAAGTTGCTTCTGCTGAAAAAGCGAAAGGAAAGTTCACGTCGCTAAAATCGCCGGAATGATAGCTCAGGCGAATGTGTGTTTGATCGGCTGAGGTCACTTGCCAGGGGACTTTGCGGACGACTCCATGCTGAGCATTTCCTTCCGGGGTGTTCGGCGCAAGTTGATAGTCCGCGCCACCGAAAGAGAAGCGTCCGGCTTTAATCCGGTTGGAATAAGGGATGAGCAGAAAGCTGGCGCAAAGGCTGGCATTGCCATAATCGCCTTCAGAAGTGGGACGCATAAAATCGACCCATTGGTCGCCATGTTTGATGCGTCCGAAGGCAATGGATGCGCCTGTTTCGGACAAAATGCCGACCTGCCAATAATCGTTTTCAAGAAGTTGCAAATTTGGGGACATAGTATTTCTCTCGTCAAGATTTGACGCAAAGGCGCAAAGACCGCTAAGGAACGCAAAGAAAGATTTTGATTGGCCTCATTGCTCATCGCTTGTTACTCATCACGGCTTATACTGCCGCATGGAAAGCCGTCCGATCACGTCTGGTACAAGTGCGTTCCCTAAAACAAGCAGTTTATCGTACCAACGCAGCGTGACGGTTTTACGCTTGCCCATCGCAGCATTCACGATGCCTTCCGCCACACTGGCAGCGCTTTGTACCGGAACACGAGTCGCGCCGGAACCAGATGAAGCCCGCCCCGATGCGCCGCGCCTGCTTTCGTTGAATTCCGTTTCGGTGCGTCCGACGATGATGTCCGTCACAATGATATTATCGGCTTGCAGTTCCAGCCGGAGCGAGTGCGCCAAGCTGCTGACGAAGGCTTTGCTGGCGGCGTAGGTCGCCATATATGGGCCGACGATATTATAGACGACGGATGAAACCAAGATCACATGTCCGCCGCCTGCTTTTTTAATCTCTGGAACGGCGGCACGGATGCTGTGAAACACCCCGTCGATGTTGGTGCGGAGAACGGTTTCAAGATCGTCCCAATTGGAGTCGACTACACTCCCGCGCTGACCCAATCCGGCGTTAGCGATCAAAATATCGAGTTTGCCGAAACGCTCAACGGTCACGCGGACGGCTTCAGACATGGCATTTGCATCACGCACATCAGCGGCGACAGGCAAGAAATCGCCATGTGGCTGCGGAAGGGCGGCAATTTTGCTTGCGAGTTCGCTTAAGCGATCAGCGCGGCGGGCGGTTCCAGCGACATGAATCCCTCGCTTCGCAAAAATCAGCGCGGTTTCATAACCGATACCGCTCGATGCGCCCGTAACAAGGGCGACAGATTGATCTGGCATGTTTTGCTCAATTAAAGACTAAAGTGTAAAGAAACCAGCGCAAAGCATACCAGACGAACAGCGGTTTTGCACCGATTATTTACGCTTCACCCGTGTGATGAGTCCTAATGCCACAATTGGCGTGATGATTCCTACGACTAATGCGCGAATTGGCAGCGCGAGACGTACTTGCTTTTGAGTAGGTACATCATTTTCCGCCAGCGCAACGACGCGATCAATCATGCCATCAAATAGCAAGCGGTGAATAAAGAAGATCGAGTACCAATAGACCAGTCCAAAAAGACCTTTCGGGGCGTAGTAGGCCGTTTGCGTTAGCGTCGATTTGCCGTTTTCCGACGGCGCAACCTCAAATTGTAACCAGCCGCGTCCGGGGAGCTTCATTTCTGCGCGTAATCGGATCATTTTGTTAGGCTCAATTGCCTCCACTCGCCAGAAATCCAGCACATCACCCACTCGTAAAGCGCTGCCGCGCCGCTGACGATAGCCCACGCCGCCCATCGCCCGATCCATCCAGCCGCGCAGTCGCCACAGCCAGTTCATATACAGCCAACCGGTTTCTCCTCCTAGCGAAGTAAAGGCTTGATAGAGTTTTTCCGGCGGAGCATCGGAATCGCGCTTGCGCTGTTCGATCATCATGCCGCGCTCTTCGACATACGTATACGGCTCTTCGGTTTCCCACACGGCAGCCGTAGAATCCGTCCATGAAGTTTCGACTTGTTGAGCGCTTAACTGCGCCAGTGCTTGGCGTACAGCTCCTATATAGCTGAGGGGATGAATATCGGGAAAGATTTTATGGGCGTTATCATCGGTGACGATGACTTCATTTTTTAAACCTTCGATCAACGGATAAACAGTACGCGCATTGATGGGCGTGATAAGATGCACCCAATAAGAAGAAAGGCGTGGCGATAATACAGGGACGGGAATCATCACGCGTTTGAGTTTGCGCTCTTTGGCATAGCCAAGCATCATCTCTCCGTAAGTCAGTACATCAGCGCCGCCGATTTCGATAACTTGTCCCGCGCTTTCTGCGGTTTTTAATGCTGCGATGAGGTAGGTAAGCACATCCTCAATCGCAATCGGTTGGATGCGCGTATTCACCCAGCGGGGCGTAATCATCACTGGGACGCGCTCCGTGAGGTAACGTACCATTTCAAATGAAATGCTGCCTGCACCAACGACAATCACTGCTCTGAACTCGGTCACACTCTTGGCGTAAGCGCGTAGTACCTTGCCCACTCTTTGCCGTGATTCGAGATGTTCGGAAAGATCGTCGCGTGCTTCACCTAAACCACCCAGATAAATGATGCGTTTTATATGTGCGCCTTCTGCCGCTTGTGAAAAATGCCGCGCTGCTTGTAAATCACGTTCTTCAAAACTGCCAGAGCCTTCTAAACTGTGGATGAGATAATAGGCGGCATCGACTCCTGCCATAACGGTGGGTAATGTCTGTGGTTCTAGCACATCACCCTGCATAATTTCAACTTGATCTACCCACGAGCGCCCTTGCAAATAGCGTGTATCGCGGGACATGACCCGGACGCGGTATCCGGCTTCCAACAGGCGCGGCACCAACCGTCCCCCGACATAACCTGTTACACCTGTGACCAAAATAAGCGGCTTATGCGTTTCTTGTGAGTTGATTGTGGCTGCGTTGGCTGTGTCTTGTGTCATGCGTACCTTTCGTAGATGAGTGATTAATCCATGACACTCTAACAGATTGGGGTTAACTTTATATGGGTTTAGGCTGTGGAAATTTTAAGAATCTAAGGTCGCCACATCGCTGTGTAATCGGCGGCAAAATGATGGGTTAAGCGGCGGAGATGTGAGCCGTCAGCATTCATGACATAAATTTCAGCATTCCCGTCGCGGCTGGAGACAAAAGCGATACGTGAACCATCCGGCGACCATGTTGGGCTGAGGTCATCGGCATTGTGATGAGTCAAGCGTTGGAGAGGCGAGTCAATGTTAGCAATCACATCCACGAGATAAATTTCGGCATCCCCGCTGCGGCGTGAGGTAAACGCGATTTGGATGGGATTGATTAGTGGCGACCATACCGGCGCAAAATCGGGCGGATTGGCGCTACCGGAAATGCGGCGAACTGTCTTTTGGTCAACATTGAGCAAAAGATTTTCCCAAACGCCGCCGCGCAAAGATCGGAAAGCGATTAAGCTGCCATCAGGCGACCAGAACGGGTCGCGGTCTTGCGCCCCTTGTTGGGTCAAGTTGATGCGTGTTTGGTCAGCCAACTGAAGGCGATAAAGATCAAGATCACCCGTGTAATCGGCGGTAAAAGCGATACTCATGCCATCGGGCGACCAAGCAGGCCCATAGGTGTTGTTGTCATCCGTCAGGCTAAAAATATCGTGTCCATCTAATCCCATGATGTAAAGATCATAGTCTGTACGGACATTATCGCGTGGATAAGCTGCAAACATGAATGCGCTTCCATCAGGCGACCATGATTTAGACGAGATATCGCTGTAATAAGGCGTAGCATAAACGAGTCTGCGGCTGGATAGTTCTAAAATTTCTATGCGATATGAACCGGGGCTGCGCTCAAAAGTTGCCATAATCATACGCCCATCCGGCGACCAGACAGGCCCATTGTAACGGCCTTGTGGGGAAGGTGTCATCGCATAGGTGATAAAACGAGTCGTGTCCAAAAGATAGATGCGGCTGTTGCCTTCACGATAGGAGGCAAATACCAACACAGCGGTCTGCGGTGCCAAAGCCAAAATAAGCACAAACAGCACGATCATGATGACAAGCAGCATTGGCACAATAGGTAAAAAAATCGCCGTCAAAGGTAGGCGGCGATGGAATGACTGTATCATGCGGGTGTAATCCCTAGTCCTCACCTGGCGGGAGAATCGGACGATCAGGCGGTGCCATCTGCGCGGCGACGGGTTGGGGCTGTGTTGGAATTTCGGCGGGTTTTTTTAGGCGCTTAAAGACGCAGAAATAGACGTTACTCCAGCGGAAGCCGCTGTTAAATAGGATGTCGCCTTTTTTGCCAACTTTAGGGACAGGTTCCATGTGGATGAGTTCCCATCCATCTTCACCGAGCGCGTTGAGTTCGGGGATCATCGCTTCTGGTGTATAGATAGGCGGCCTTTTGAGTGCAAAATTTTCTTTAATGAAGCGTTTCGTCTCTTTTGATTTGGCGCTCGCTTCACAGAATTTCGTCAGATATTCCCATTTTTCCATCGTTTAACCCTTTTATGCAAAAACGGCGAGAGATGCGTGTAATGGTAACATGAATGGGGCGACTTGTCGGCAAGTTTTGAGGGGAAGGTCGAAATTTCGTGGAAGGTAGGGGCGTTGTATTGCGCCCCTACACAATGTTAGATGATTTATTCTTCTTCTATTGCAGTCACACTCTTCAAGACTGTCAGGAAGGTGTTTTCAAACGCGGCGTAGGTTTCTGCATCCGGCGCACTGACGATAAATGCCGTAAAAAGCCCACTTTCTTCGTCTACCGCGATGACGGCGGCGAAGAATCCGCCAGAAGGTTGTGTGCCAGAAAAGCCTTTGCCCAGCGTTTCTAGGATGAGGAATTCCCCTAACTCGGTGATGTCGTCTGAACCCGCTAAAAAGGCAGCAGCGAGATCATCAGCGGTAGTTTCGGCAGGCATACCCATCTCTTCGAGGTTGCCAGTCAATATGCCCAGAGCTAATCCTTCGGGGGTAGCGGTTTCTGCGTCATTGGCAAAATCGCTTTCCAATTCATAGGCGCGGCTACCGGATTCATCGCTCACGACTAACCAATCAGCGGGATAGGTGATGGAAAAGCCATAATCTGTGAGTTCTTCCGGTGCTTCTGCCAAATCCAACGCATCAATTGGCTTGATGCTGCCGACCATCAGCCCGTAGGTATAGCCGAGATCTCTGCTTACGGATTCTTCCGCAGTACCCATCGAAAATGATACAATATAGCCATTTTGCAACCAGACTGTCGCCAAGCCTGCACGTCCGTCAGGGTTAACACCAATGATGAGTATGCCGCGACGAGACATCACAGGCAGATCGAGCGTTTCGCTTACTGTGATTCCAGACTGGGTAACAATAAAATCTACTATGTCATCAAGTGTGGGTTCTTCCAGACCTAAAGCATCAATTTCAATCCCGTTGACGGTGATACTGTAGCCTTCGGGTTGGGTGGTATCGTCCCCATCAATCCCGGCGGCGAGATCATCGTCGTTTTCGGCGATATAAATGCCCGTGCTGGAATCTGTAACCCAACCTGATGGGTAGTTGAACTCAAAACCTAAATCTGCAACGGTAAATGTATCGGTTAGTTCAAAAAGGGCTTCGTTCTCTTGTGCATGGATTGTTCCCATAACGGGCAAAAGCAGTACGACGATAAGTGCGATGAGAATACCAATTTTCCGCATGTTTGTTTGTCCTTTATGTGCTATAGGTGTGAAAAGTGCAGAAAGCACAGATCAAGTATAGCATTTATAGGGAAAACTACGGCTTGGATTCCTTAAGATTTCTAGGGAAAAGGGCTGTCGTATAAAATTAGGAGCGAGGTTCATACGCCTCGCTACTGTGGATTTATTGGTATCAATTCGTTAAATATAGGCGGGTTCCTGATACACCCCAAAAACCTCACGCATCACATCTGTGATTTCGCCTAAAGTGGCATAGGCTTTGGCGGCTTCAATCAGATAGGGCATGGTGTTGGCATTTTGGGCGCAAGCAGTCCGTAGTTCGTCTAATGTCTGCTGCACTTTTTCATTATCCCGTTCCAATCTCAGCTTATTCAACCGAGCGATTTGTCGATCATAGCCTTGAGGATCCATCGCTAAGATTGGGATGCGAATCGGACTGTCATCAGTGTATTTATTCACGCCAACGATAGCACGTTCATTCTTATCTACCTCAAGTTGATAGCGATAGCTGGCATCCGCGATTTCTTGCTGAAAGAATCCGGCTTCCAGCGCAGGCAAAAGGCCGCCGAAATCCTCAATCTGCCGAAAATAAGCATAAACCGCTGCCTCTGTTTGATTCGTAAGCGCTTCAAGAAAATAGCTGCCGCCCAATGGATCGACAGTATGGGTAACGCCACTTTCTTCTAATAGGATTTGCTGGGTGCGGAGCGCGATGGTGACAGCGTGTTCGCTCGGTAATGCGAGGGCTTCATCCATGCTGTTAGTATGAAGCGATTGTGTGCCACCCAACACAGCCGCAAGCGCTTGCACCGCCACGCGTACAATATTGATTTCTGGTTGCTGCGCCGTGAGGCTGACTCCAGCGGTCTGCGTATGGAAACGCATCAGCCAACTGCGCGGGTCTTTTGCGCCGAAAGTTTCGCGCATTTCCCGCGCCCAGATGCGGCGGGCGGCGCGATATTTGGCGATTTCCTCGAAAAAGTCATTATGGGCATTAAAGAAGAAACTCAGTCGCGGCGCGAATTCGTCAATGTTGAGGCCGCGTGCTAATCCCCAGCGCACATATTCCAACCCGTCCGCTAAGGTGAAGGCCAATTCCTGTACGGCGGTGCTGCCTGCCTCGCGGATATGATAGCCGCTGATGCTGATGCTGTTCCATTCCGGCATATTTTTCGCTGCGAATTCGATGGTATCTGTCACCAGTCGCATCGATGGCTTGGGCGGGAAGATAAACTCCTTTTGCGCGATGTATTCTTTTAAGATGTCATTTTGAAGCGTCCCGCGCAGCTTCGCCATTGGTACGCCCTGTTTTTCGGCGGCGGCAATATAAAATGCCCAGATGATGGCGGCGGGGCTGTTGATAGTCATACTAGTGGAGACTTCACCCATCGGAATCCCATCAAACAGAATTTCCATATCCTTAAGAGACGAAATCGCCACGCCGCAGCTTCCGAATTCGCCGAGTGCTTCTGGTGCGTCGGTGTCGTAGCCCATGAGGGTGGGCAGATCAAACGCCACCGATAAGCCTGTATTGCCTTGTTCGATCAAATATTTGTAACGAGCGTTGGTTTCTTCCGCTGTTCCGAATCCGGCGAACATCCGCATCGTCCAAGGGCGACCCCGATGCCCGGTGGCATGGATGCCGCGTGTATAGGGATACTCGCCGGGATTGCCGAGGTCACTCGCATACTCTAAGTCTTGAATATCTAGGGGGGTATAAAGGCGCTCCACTGGCACGCTCGATTGGGTAGTAAACTGCTGGCGGCGCTCTGGCATTTTATCGAGCGTGTTTTTAAGGGTGGTCTTTTCCCATTTCTCATGGGCGATTTTTAAACTGTCTAATTTTTTGGAGTCAAAAGACATTATCAATACTCCTGCATATCTTCTTTTATGGGATTATAGCCATTTATGAAGGAGTTTTGATGAGCGAAATATTGAAAGTGACTTACCTTATTTTTGTGGTGTTAATCATCTTTCGTCTTTATCTCGATTAGCATAAACATTTAAGCAGCCATCGGGGGTGGTCGATGAAAAATTGAACGAA
>DAOTTO010000099.1:0-3589 GCA_034437895.1 Anaerolineae bacterium
CCCCGGCCCCCTCTCCAATACTTGGAGAGGGGGAGAAAAACGCATCTTGAAGTCCCCTCTCCATGCAATGGGGAGGGGATTTAGGGGTGGGGTAAATGCGTGAGCGAAAGTCCTATATACTAAGTATAATACAGATTCGGTTGATTTTTTGTTGATTTATTATGAATTTATCCATAATCTGAGCCATATTGTTCGCAAGCGATTCCGCATTTTGTGGTGGCTTCTATAGAGAAGGGAGTTCTATCCCTACAGAAGCAGAAAGCGAGAAGTCTAAACGCAGAAAAATTGCCTTAAGATTGTGGCTCGTCATCTTCATTCCGGCGTTTTTTAAGCAGACGCGCTCCGATATTTTCTCCGCTAACAGGTTTAGTGGGGGGTGGCGGCGCAGTGCGCGGTTGGCGCACTTCTTCGGATATAGGCTTGGGTGCAGACTCGGACGCGCTCAAGGGATGCTCGCGTTTAGGCGGCATCTGTGGGGTCGGTGGCACGGTGGGGTCGGCGGTACGGTGGGGTCGGCGGCGTTCTTTAAGCGCACTGAGTCCGCCTGACGCAGCGGGTGTTTGCTCCGATGGTGTCGGTTTGATGCTCGGCGCGGCATCATCCGATGTAAGCGTCGGCGCGGGTGTAGTGCGGATCGTTTCGCGGGCGCGGTCACGGGCTTCGCGCAGTGCGGAAATCCGTGCAGGGCCTTCGGTGGCGAGTTGGCGCGGCAAAAATCTTGCGCTCATATAGGCTCGCAAACGGCGTAAATCGCTCTGCGTGACGATCAAACGCCGCACGGCAATATCAAACGGCAGCAGCAGCATCGCCGCCAGCAGCAGCCAAGGCCACAGCGGAACCGAAGCGCTGATCACGCTTAAGTTGTGTTCAAAAATACCTTCCGGCGTGGCTGCCAGATTCCTTCCATTCGTAAGTTGGGCGATGGCTGCCAGCAGCGTATCATCGACCTGCCGCACTTCATATTCCGGCGAGTACGTCATCACCCAGCCTGTTGTCTGGCTGATTCCTTCGCGGGAGGGGTCGGTTGTGCGTAGGAAATATGCGCCTTCTTCATCAGGCGTAAACACCCCTTCATACCGTCCGGGCGCGACTTGGCGCAGTTCGATGCGTTGGGCATCCTGTTCAGGATCAAACACGACGCGAGTCTCTAAGTTCAGGCCATTTAAAAACGCGCCATCTTCGTCACGGGCATCCACGATAACCCGCGCTTGCTCATCTTCCATCACGACGCGCGTTTCAAGATTGCTGTTCGCGCCTTCGGTCATCGTCCAGCGAATGGCTTGGCTCCAAAAGCGGCTGTAATCTTCCCAGTTCAGCCAATCCGCCCCCCAACGCGCCGTCGCATCCGACGTAAACGCGACACTCCGGCCTAAGCCATACTGCCACGCCGCCAGAATGGGGTCACGATAGGGTTCTGAACCGCGCAAAATCACCTGCGCGGCTGCACGCGGAGTCGTCGCCACGTAGCCATACAAACTCGGCATTGCGCTGATGCCTTGCATAATCGGATGCACCGTATTCTGGCTGATGGCGACCAGTGATGGCGCGAAGGGCGCTTCTTCGATGATATAAGAGCGCGTCGCCAGAACAGTTTCCTGCGCGAAAATGGTCGGGATGTTATCCAGATCGAGGATATTGTGATAATTTCCGCCGCCGCCCTGCGCCATATCCGCGAGAAAGGCCGCGCCCGTATCATCGCCAATCGAAATAACCGACGTGGTGACATTATTTTCGGTAAAAAGTTGCGTAGAAAGATCAACCAAGCCAAACGGATCCGCCCCGCCGTCCGTCAGCAGGATAATGTGCTTAATTTCGGCAGGTTCGTTGACGATATTTTGGGCGATCAATCGCATTCCGGCGCGAATGTTCGTCCCGCCATCGGGTCGCAGAGTGGCGACGAGCCGCTGCAATTCCGAGCCATTCACCACATCCTGAAATTCCGCCACAAAATAAGCATTTGAATCAAACGACACCACTGCCGCCCGATCTGTCGGTTGCAAAAAGTTGATCGAGCGGATGATGGCTTCTTTTGCCAGATCAACATAGGCGATACCGCGTGGACTCAGCGCCCCCATACTGCCGGAGGTGTCAATCACATACGCGATGGTCAATTCCGGGATGCGCTGCTGATCTTCAAGCTGCATCTCGACGGGAAGCGCATCTTCCAACGGGGTCTGGAAGTAACCGCCGGGGCCGTAGCTATCCGGCCCACCAACAACGACCAAGCCGCCACCGAGATCGCCGACATAGCTTTTTAGCGTTTCCATCCGCCCGATGGATAAATCTGTCGCCGAGACATTCACCAGTACAACCGTGTCATATTGTGCCAACGGCGCGACCCCCACTGGCAGTTCATTCGGCGCAAGCTGATCGACTTGTAAACCATTTTGTTCTAAAGCGGGGACGATATACTGCGTTTCTTCGGTATCTGTGCCGACGACCAACACACGCGGGTCGCCTTCCACGCGGGTAAACGCGCCCATGCGGTTATTCTGATAAAAGCCGTCGTTGCCCTGCGGCTGAACATCGACCATAAAATCGCGGAAGCCGGACGAACCCGCGACGAGTGTCAGCGTGTAATTGTTCGTTCCGGCGCGGAGGTTTAAATCTTCCTGATGGACGATTTGCCCGGCGGCGAACACCGTCACACGGGCGGGAGTCTCCACTTCAGACGTGACCGTCACGGTCAAATCAAACTGCTGACCTTCGCTCAAAACGGCTGGAGCGCGGAGTTCCTGCACCTGAACTTCGGGCGAAGGGGCGCGTTCAAATGGGATATAGCTAATCTCGACCCCCGCCGCGACTGCCAGATTCGCCGCTGCTTCGGTATCGCCGACGGTGGGCTGACCGTCGCTCAAAATGACCAAGCGCCGCGCTGCATCATCCGGGAACAGCGCCAAGCCGAGCCGAATCGCTTCTGCCAAATCGGTATTGCCGGTATTCGGCGCGGAGCGAATCTCTCCGAATTGACGGACGGCGCTTAAGGTGCGCTCGACTTGAGCATCCCCGCCGAATACGACCACACCCGCCACATCATCAATGCCCATGTCAGGCAAGGCGGCGCGGATGACTTCAAGCGCGGATTCTTGGGCGGCGCTCCCCATGCTGTCTGACACATCGACTAAAAACACCACCGCCAGCCGATCCGCCGATTGGACGATTTGCGTCCCCGCCAATGAGAACACCAGCAGCAGTAAAATCACCACACGCAGCAGTAAACTAAAGCCGTCACGCACACGGCGGAAGCGCTGCCGAGGCCAGCCGATATAGGCTACCGGAATAATCAGCAGCAGCAGGAGGAGCGCGAGAGGAGTGGTCATCGTCATGAAAAAAATTCCGCTAAAACAAAACCTAATGAAGCCTATTGTAGCAGGTTCATCCGAGTCATGTCGATTACAGAGCGCTAATCTTGTCGGCAAAAGCGGCAGATGCGGAAAATGAGAAACAAGATGAGACGCAAAGTCTCTATGATAGGACTTTCGCTCACGCATTTACCCCACCCCTAAATCCCCTCCCCATTGCATGGAGAGGGGACTTCAAGATGCGTTTTTCTCCCCCTCTCCAAGTATTGGAGAGGGGGCCGGGGGGT
>DAOTTO010000100.1:0-8519 GCA_034437895.1 Anaerolineae bacterium
CTTGGATGATTCAGCAATCTGAGTATCGCAGTAATTACCAAGTACATCTCGCATTTACGCCGCGAGAGGGAGAAACTGCCCAAATTGAGAGATCACACCCTTTGGAAGACACCGTAACATTAGAACAAGTACAAGAATTCTTAGCAAATTTACTAGAAGCAATTGTCATTCATCATCATGACGGACATATTGTGAACTTCGTAGTTGGCAATTTCCAATTAGCAATTTCCGTTAAACCAACCGATTCATCAGGTGACAAACCATGACCGAAACGATTTTGATCGTCGATGACGAACAGCGCATTATCGACCTCGCGCAGATGTATTTGGAGCAGGAAGGCTATTTAGTCACCAGCGCGACGGATGGCACGGTGGCTTATAAGCAAATCCTGAGCGAAAAGCCCGGTTTGATTGTGCTGGATTTGATGCTGCCGGGGATGGATGGGCTGGAAATTTGCCGCCGGGTACGTGCAGAATCGGATGTGCCGATTATCATGCTCACCGCCCGCAGCGACGATATTGATAAAATCGTTGGGCTGGAACTCGGCGCGGATGATTATCTGACCAAGCCGTTTAATCCGCGTGAGTTGGTGGCGCGGGTGAAGGCAATTCTACGGCGCGGCGGCAGCGTTGATCGCAGGGCAACGGCGGCAGATACGGCAACCCTCACGATTAAAAATCTCAGCATCGACCCTGACCGCCGCACCATCAAAATTGATGGTCGCGTTGTTGATTTGCGGATGAAGGAATTTGATCTGCTGCTGACGCTTGCGAAAGATCAAGGCTTGGTCTTCAGCCGCGAAAAACTGCTGGAAATTGTGTGGGGGTATGATTTCGCCGGAGAGACGCGCACCGTCGATGTGCATATCGCGCATCTACGCCATAAATTGGAAGGGATGCGCCCGACGATTGAAACCGTGTGGGGCGTGGGCTATAAGCTGGATAGTGAGTAGCTTTTACCTTTCAGCCTGTTCATTCAGGGAGATTTCCCTCCCCTTAACCATTCTACTAAAAACTAACCACTAAGAACTATCGACAAAACACTATGTCTCTCCGTACCCGCCTTCTGGCTTCTTATCTCCTGCTCCTGACGATTACGCTCGGTGTAATCGCCATCGCGCTGTTCATTATTTTGGGCGCACAGCCGCAGCCGCGTGTGCCGACTTATGCGCGGCTTTCGACGCTGGCACAAGGCTTGAACCTGCGCGAGCTGATTAACTTGCCGCGTCCAGCCGATACGCTGCAAGAATATGCCCAAACCCGCGATGTGCGCGTGATGGCGATCAACATCAACGGCGATCAGCATATTATCGCTTATGACAGCGCGGGGGAATATCAAGCAGGCGACCTACTACTGGATTTGCATGTTGATGCCTCTTATGCCAACAGTCGGCTTGAACAAACGCTGAACTTGATGCCGCGTATCCGCCCTGTCGAACAGCTTTATGGCGATTTTGCCAATAAGGATGGCGCGGAATGGCTTTTTAGCGCATTGGTGGCGAGTGACCGGCGTCAACAGGCGGCGATGCTGCTGTTAGCCGAACCGCTTCCGGTGCAGCCGTTCCAGCAAAGGTTGATCGATTTCGGCACAACACTGGGCTTACCGATGATTCAGTCGGCGTTAGCCGGGGGCATTATCGCGGTGATATTAGCAGCCGTCATCAGCCGGACGATTGCCCGCCCGCTGCAAGCGCTGGCGCAAGCGGCAGCGAATGTCGCGGAAGGACATTTGGAGCAGTCCGTCCCGGTCACGGGGCCAACCGAAGTCCGCTCAGTCGCGGAAGCCTTTAACCGGATGAGCGAGGAAGTGCGCTCCACACAGCAGGCACAGCGCGATTTCTTGGCGAATGTATCGCATGATCTTAAAACACCGTTGACCTCGATTCAGGGGTATTCCCAGGCGATTATGGATGGCACCGCCAAAGACCCGGCACACGCCGCCGACATCATCCATGACGAGGCCGGACGGCTGAATCGTATGGTGATCGAACTCACTGACCTCGCTCGGATTCAGGCCGGGCGGCTTTCGATGAAAACGGCGGCGATTGATATGGGGCAAATTGCGGCGACGGTGGCACGTAAATTGGAAGTCGTGGCGAAGAATAAAAATATCGCGCTGGAAGTGGATACACCGCGTATGCCCGAAATCGCGGGTGATGGGGATCGGTTGGTACAAGTGCTGAACAATTTGATTGATAATGCCATCAAATATACGCCTAATGGCGGACGTGTTTTTGTTAAAACGCAGGTGAATCGTAATGGCGTGGAAGTCATCGTTGCCGACAGCGGCCCCGGCATCCCACAGTCGGATTTGCCGCGTATTTTCGAGCGTTTCTATCAGGTGGATAAAGCGCGGGGGCCGTCGCGGGGGACAGGGTTAGGGCTGGCGATCACCCGCGAGATCGTCCAATCGCACGGCGGGCGCATCGACGTGCAGAGTGCCGCCGGAAAAGGGACGATGTTTACAGTGTGGTTTCCTTCGCCGCATGTCAGCACCGTTGTGCGCGGGCGATAGCGCTTAAACGGAGGCAGCCGTTTCGTTCACATGGCGGCGCAGTAGACAAGAAGCGATGATACTTGCGGTGAATACCGCCAATGATGAAATCACCAATGGCAGATCGACATGGAGTTTTCCTGAAATTACATCGCCGTGTAAGGATGCACCCAACGCGGTAAATCCATAAACCCCGGCGATGTTGCCCACAAACGTCCCGCCGATAAATACACGGAATGGCATATACAGATTGCCCGCCACAAAGCTGACAACATCATAGGGGACATGCACCAGCCGCATAGCGACCAATGCCTCAAACGCATTACGCCGCAAAAATCGGGCGATTCGCTGCGAAAGGCGGCGGATTTTGCCGTGTACTTCGCCTGCATCCAATTCGCCTGCGAATAATCGCCCGCCATAGTACGGGATAATGGCTGAAGCAGTTTTAGCAAACAGCCCCACTATAAAGCCGACTTCTAAACCGAAGATGCGCCCACCGAGTGCGACCAGGATAATCGCGGGAATTAGTGTAAAAGGGCGGAAAATAAAGATAACGAAAAAGAGAACCGGCCCATACCAGTGTGTCGCCATCACCACTTCCAATTTCGCGGCAAGCTGTACCAACGTAAGATGGTTATGTTGTAGAGTCAGGTGAATAGCGAGGATGGCACTTAGCCAAAAGAGGATTGCCACAATCCGGGGGAAATGCCGACGTAAAAATTGAAATAAGACACTAAGATTCAAATTAAGCGTAACTCTCTATCCGTGATATGATAATCATCATATCCTATTGAGACCAGCGCCACCATATAGATTGATTCACGCCCTTGCTTTGAGCATCCAGAACCCTAAAACACGTCGGTCTCGTCGCTGTACTTCCCGGCATAAGCCAGCGCATCATCCAGATAAAGATGCAGCGTATAGGGGCCGGTGCGCTTTCCTAATCCCACAATCAAATCATCATCGCCGTTGAGCATTTCCCCGCTGATATGATGCTGCGCTCCATTGGGCGTTTCGATCTCGACGCGCACGGCAAACGGGCCACATTCCTCGCCTTTGCCATCACATGGGCTGAAGCGAAAACGCGCTTCTTCCGCTGTTAAGAGTGCCTCATCCACCGATAACCAGCGCCGATTAAACAGATTGTAATCCGTCCGTGCAGTCACTTTATCGTGCCATTTCTGCCACGCATCCGACGGCATCAGTGTTCGCAGCGTTTCATAATCCGCCGAGGAACGACACCAGATATGGCGTAAATGGTCGAGTCCGAGTGTGCCGGGGACGATCACCTGAGAACGACGCGCATTCATCACCTCGTCGCGTTCATCAGAGCGAAACCACGAATCATGATAAATCAGGTCAAACGATAAATCGCGGAAGGCCGTCGCGGATTTATAGGTTTTTTCCAGGCTGGTCACATCGCCTTCGCTAAAGCGTGTTTCCGGCATACAGATGACGGCTTCCATGTCGAACAACAGGTAAATCGGGACAGCCGTATGACCAGCGGTGCGCTGTTTAGCCGGACGCAGACCCTCGCTCATGAAAAGATCGGGCGTGCGCGGACGAAAATACAGCCGGACATTATGATCCCAGCGTCCAGTGCGACGGGCGGCTTTGGTGGTTTGTGCGGGGGGCAGCAGCAGTCCAGTCGTCAACACGGCGGCGATTTCATGCACATCACCGAAGTAAAACAAAAAGTAAGGCCACCAATAACGTGCGCCGAGCCAGGGTTCTTCGCGTAAATCCGTCAGATAGCGCTTAAAGGCACGCGCATCTCGTTTTTGCGCGGAGGGTTTCACGGTGGTTGAAGTAGGCAAATGTACGGCGAGGGGCTGTGCTGCGCCTTGCTGTAACGTGCGTGTGAGCCGTTTGGGAATCTGCCCGGTGGCGATATAGCCCAACAAATCGCGGAACAACTCGCCGTAGCGCGTCGGATTGGAAAAATCCAGATAATTCATATTTTCCAGATACAACGGGCGGTCTGCGTCAGCCTGTACCAAAATCGGAATCAAACGTTTGTTTTTGCGTAAGGCTCGCTGCTGCTCCGCCCGGCAAATTTCCGACACATAGGATCCCTGCGACATCAACGCCAGCACAATATCAGCCGACTCTATCGCTGTTTCAATATCCCATGACCAACTCGCGCCTACTTTAATTTCAGAGAGATCAAGCCAAGTATCGTGGCCTGAATCGATCAGATCGTCGCGCAGTCGAATCGCAATATCGCGGGCATCCTCACGGGCGTAAGAGACAAAAATTTTAGGAGACGGTGTTTGATGTTGAATTTGCTCGGTCATTTTTCCCAATCAATAAAATAAGACCTGATATGATTTCGTAGGGGTGAGGCGCGCCTCGCCCTTACAAAAACAGTCTTAGTCCTACAATTTATAAATTTTTTGCATGGGTTACGCTTCCTGCCATTCTATCCGATTCACCCGCGCCGCGCTTTGGCGTTCTACGGGCGGAATATAATGCAAGCCCGTAGCCAGCGTCCCATCGTCGCAATAAAGATGCACCGGACGCACATAATCAAGCTGCGTTAATAAACCCACGATCAGCGGCGCGGAAGCATCCAACCCGCCGGGCAGATTCATCGGCAAGGCGTATCCGGCGCTGCGGATATACGCCCATGTTTCTCCCAAAAGACTTTCCGACACAAACAACGGCTGCGGATCGCCCGACGCTAAAAAGATCAGATTGTTGCCTTTGCGCTTCGGATCACGCCCGACGCTAAAAGTCGTCAGTCCATCAACGGTTTTGAGCTTATAGTCACGATTCAGCAGGCGGTTTAAATCCCGCGTCAGCTTGGCGAAGGACACGGGCTGCGGATTGCCTTCCAGCCACGCCCGGATAGCTCGGATATTGCGTTCTTTTTCTACAAAAACATCATTTTCATCAAAGAGATGAATGAACACCTGAATAGGGAGTGGGGCAAGATAATGCTCCATTAACGGGCGAACTTCACGCTGCCAATAGAGGCCGCCACTGCCAACGCCAAGTCGCGGGAAGGAGACTGAGGTGATGCCGCGCTCGGCATACATTGCCGCGAAATTTTGCAATCCGGTTTCGATGTCGTCCAGCCGTGCATCCGCCCGCCAATGGCGCTTGGTCGGGAAGTTCAACACCCATTTATGCGGCGTTTTATGCAGCATCAACTGACCCATTGTGAAAGCACCGTGCTGGCATAACACCCGATACTGCTCGAACATGGCCGGATAACACAGCTTAAAATCGTAGGCAATTCCTTTGCCCATCACGCCGACGGTGTTGACTGCATTCACCAACACCCGTGCCGGACTTTGCAGCACATCCCCAATCACGTAGGTAATCATTTATTGGAATCCAAATCGATCAGCATAGATGCTATTAGACCAGCATTTGACGCAAAAAATCAATAGCGGTTAATTCAATTTAGAACAAATTTTCAATCAACGCAAGTGAGGCACTAACCCTCATTCGTCGGCAGATCACCTGTTTGTGCCCGTTCCCGTAAAAATTGGACACCGATATCGCGTTCTTCGACAATTTTAATCGAGACATTCCGTAGGGCAATTTCGATCATAAAACGCACAGCCGCATTAGGCTTAACAAAGACAAGCCAGCGAGCATTCGGGTGATTTGCAAATGCTAAAAAGGCTGTCGAGCGTAAGGTTGTATTGACCAGATTACGCGGCAGCGCGATAACGGTTGTAAGATCAATCAAGGTATAAATTGCACCCTGTTCGGCTGCTTCTGTTCCCTTTTCTCCGATAAAGTTGATGTCTTCGGCTGTGATTTCTTGATAACACTGAAATTCGATGATGGACGATTCCTCAATCCAGACAACGTTGACGGGCATATAAATCCTGATGAAATCCTCGATAATTTATGATCTATACGACAAGAACGCCGTATAGAAACAATAAGGAAGGATTGCCTTCCTTGATGAAGATATTATGAACTTTATTGTACATTAAAGGGCTGTCGCGACGGGTGTAGATTTGGTATGTATCTGGATAGAAGTGTATAGAAAATGTTACATCGCAGATTAGTTGTTGTCCGGTTTTGCACGCGGCACATGGGGCGGGCGTGTCCGGTCACGCACTTGGGGAATCGGCGGGTCGGCATTGGGCTGCGCGGGCAGGATGCGACGGGCTTGCGGAGGCGCAGACGGTGGCTCGTTCGCGGCGGGGATTTGTGGTGTTGGCGTTTGATTTGGCGGTGCGCTGCCTACCGACTCATGATAAACCGACAAATATTCCGCGATTTCTGATCGGCGGCGGCGCTCGGCTTCGGCGGCATTGCGCGTCCGTAACTGCTGCTGACGACGGGCAATTTCGGCTTGAACTTCCTGCGGCTCGCCTACGGAGCGAAACACCTTTTCGCTGCCGGGGTCGCCACCCACAAGCGAGATTTTTACGTTGCCATAATCAAAAATAGATTGCAGTAAGCCATTTTGATCAGACACAACACTATCGACCTTACTCAGCGAAATCTGATCGCTCTCGTTTTGCAGCCATAACGGGCGGCGGTGGATGATCTGAATCGTATCATTGCCGACGATATACATATCGTGCCGCCAGTCCCAATCCGTCCAATACAGCCATGCACCGCCTAAGACGATGAGGCCGAAGCCGATCACAGGCACAAGCGGCGTGTTCCGCAGCGAGGGCGAAATCGTCGATACGATAATTAAGCCAACGGCGAACAGAATCAATAAAGCAGGCCAAAGTGACAACTGCACCCGATACAGCGTATGCTTACGATACACTACTTGGTCGGGCTGATCGGCGGATTTTTGTGATGCGGCGGGGGTGTCGCCGACGACGATGCGATCTACTTCCGAGCGAATCACGCTGCGCTGCTGGAGGCTGGCTTTCTTTTGATAAAGCTCGCGATTGTCAAAAATCAGCTTTTGTATTTTTTGCGGCATGGGGATCATTGTCAGCCTTAAGTTACCCGCGTCGCCTGCCGTCTTGAGCGTCACCGTACCAAAACCGAGAAAGTGAGAAGCCGGGTCGCTCGTGACAATATCGGTCTGTACTTCCTGAATGCTGCCGATGGCGACTTCGCTGACGACGGTTTGAAAGGTCGGAATCGTCCGTTCAATGCGGATCACGCGCTGATCGGTGATGATGACATGATCGTTGCGCCATTCAAAATAAAAATAAAGCATCAACAGGCCGGGAATGATCAACCCTAAACCGAATACTGTCAGCCCCGCCAAAAATGATGGCATCAAAAACGCGACAATCAGACTGATGACAGCGACGATCCCCGGCAGCCATGCCCGCCGCGCATACGCCCACCAATGGCGGCGTGTATCCAGCAGGATATTTTCGTTTTCGCGCTGCTCACGGAACAAGCGGCCTTTGCCATCCGTAGCAGTTGCGATTGCGGCTATGGGAACAGGCGCAGTTGGTGGAACGAGATTCGCAGGCAGATTTGGCCGCAGTTCAGGATGTTCCGTCACAGCTTGGATGAGGCGTTCTCGCGCAATAAACAGCACGATTGAGGTTTCCAATACGCGCAGTGTGGCGGCTTCATTCATGATGCGGATGAGGGCGGCATCGTTTAGATATTGATTCGCGCCGATAATGCCGATCTGACGCTCGATTCCGTCCCCCGCACTTTGGATGAGTTGGGCGCTGCCGCTGACGAAATGATACATCCCCCGCGCAGGCTCGCCCTGCCGAAACAACACATCCCCCGCTTCATTTCGCATGACGGTGATATATTCCGACATCACCGCCACCTGCTCCGGCGGTAAGCGGTTAAACATCGGCAAGCTACGGATGTTATTTTCAATAAATGGATTTGGCATAGCGCAGCATCTCGAATCGCTGACGGATTGATTGCCCCTTATTGTAGCGCAAGGCTAATGTTCGTTCCATATAATGGGCAAACAGCATAAAAGCACTTATAATGATAGGACTTTCGCTCACGCATTTACCCCACCCCTAAATCCCCTCCCCATTGCATGGAGAGGGGACTTCAAGATGCGTTTTTCTCCCCCTCTCCAAGTATTGGAGAGGGAGCCGGGGGGT
>DAOTTO010000101.1:0-4187 GCA_034437895.1 Anaerolineae bacterium
GGTGAGGTATCCCGAAGTGCCTATATTTTCAGTCCTAACGTAGTGCGACTAAGGTCGCACTGAGTCGGGTAAGCATTAGGGCTTTTAAAAGCCCCGCCTTTAGGCGTGGGGATGCTTACTAGCTCCTAGCGATTAGCTGTCAGCAATCAGCAAAATTTCTTATCCAAAAACGATCCGCCACTAGCTCATGCGGTACGTTGATATTCCACGCGGAACTGACGCGCCCCACGCTCAATAAATTCTTCAAAATGCTTTTCCGTTAGGCCGTGCGTTTTCATGACATCCAATTCCACCCGCGAGAGAGGCCAGGGAATGCCGCGCCGTTCCTGATCGGGTTCGCGTCCGGCGCACATCACCAGCAGACTTCCCTCCGCCGCGACGAATCCTGCAATCGCCCCGGTGGCTTGCTCAAAAAGCGTATACGGGAGTGATTGAATCGTCCGGCATTCCAGCACAAAATCGAACTTCTTGCCCCAAGCATCAGGCGGCGCGAGTAAATTCGCCACGCGATATTCAACCATTGAATCAGGGAAGCGTTCTTTACAGCGGCGAATCGCGGTTTCGGCAATATCAAACGCCGTCACACCAAAACCCAATTTCGCCAGCGCTTCGGCATCATCCCCTAGACCGCAGCCGATCACCAGCGCCTGCTTGTGTCTAACCAAGAGATGTTTACGTTCCAGCCATTCGACCAAATGCGGATTCGGCTGCATATACGCCCAAGGGATCACGCCCTCGCCCGATTCGGCACGCGCATACACTTGTTCAAACCAGCCTGTCGGATCGCCTTTGTTCCATGCGTCTTTGATTAAACGCGAAATATCATTCGTCATTGACTTCTACATCCCTGTTCAAAATGGGCTTAACCACAAAGACTTGCAAACTTTCTTTGCGTCCTTCGTGATCTTTGTGGTTCAAATTTGACTAGTTACGCGCTCGATAAATCATTTAATTACGCCCAGCCTCATCAAATGTGATGGTGTTCAAAACCGTCTGTATCAGTTTCAATGTGTGGGCATAATCATCGCGGTTGAGATAGGCCGTCGGGCTGTGGATGTAACGACACGGCATCGAAATTACCGCCGAGCGCACGCCACCATTTGCCAGATGGATGCTACCTGCGTCTGTCCCGCCGCCAAGCTGTGTTTTCAGTTGATACGGAATATGGTTCGACTCCGCCGTTTGCCGTAAAAAGTTCAAAAGCACCGGATTCACAATCATGCTGCGATCCATCACCGTCAATGCGGGGCCGCCGCCCATCCGGCAGGTCGGATTTGGGTCTTCGTCCTTGTCAGGGTCAGCATTCGGATTCGGGATGTCGTTGGCGGTAGTACCTTCCAGCGCGAAAGCCACATCCGGGTTAAAGGTCTGGGCTGCCACCTGCGCCCCACGCAAGCCAATTTCTTCTTGCACGGTGAAAGCCGCCAGCACATCCGCCGGATACGGGCCGCCCTGCAAAATATCGATCAGCAGCGAACAACCGACACGATCATCAAAGGCTTTGCCGCGCAGCACCTTCTCGCCGATTTCCATAAAGCGGCTGTCGAAAACGGCGCGATCCCCCTTTTTCACTTTGCCACTCGCTTCATCTTTTTTACTCACGCCGATGTCGATCCGCAGATTGCTCATTTTGACGACATGCTGGTCGCGGTTTTTGTGGATGGGTGTCCAGATAATCACACCGGGGATTTTGTCATCCCCGATCAACAGGCGCAGACCCGGCAGGATGCGATCATCCACGCCGCCAATCGCCGTAAAGTGAATCAGGCCGTTGCTATCGAAGCCCGTAATCATAAAGCCGATCTCGTCCATGTGGGCATCGAGCATCACACGCGGACGGCTGGAATCTGTCCCTTTTTTGATCGCCGTAATGCTGCCCATCGCATCAATACGGATGCTATCCACATGATCTTTAATCGCGTCTAAAATGATCTTACGAACAGCGTCCTCATTGCCGGAAACGCCAATCGCCTCTGAAAGTTCTTTTAGAATCATGCGCTTGCCTTTTCTTTTGCTTTCAGATCATCCCATTCAATCGCGGCGAGGAAATCCGCATCCAGCCCCGCGATAAAGTGCGCCATCAACCGTCCGCAGCGCTCAATATCGCGTAGATCACACGTCTCGACAGGCGAGTGCATATTCCGCAGCGGAATTTCCAGCAGTGCCGTCGGCACACCGTCGCGCGATACTTGGATCGCCCAAGCATCGGTGCCGCTGGCGGCGGGAATCACATCATCCTGAACTTTAATTTCATGATAACGCGCCGTGTCTTTGATCTTCTCGCGCAATTTTTCGTGAAAATTCGCGCCCATCCCCAAGCCGGGGCCGCCGCCCATTTCGCAGCTATCATCGCTATCGACACCCGGCTGATCGGCAAACGTCACATCAAGCGCGATGGCGATGTCGGGCTGAATCTGATACGCGGCGGTTTTCGCGCCGAGCAAACCCGTTTCTTCCTGCACTGTCGCCGCCGCATACACATCCCAACTGTGGCTTATGGACTGAAGCGCATCCAAACACGCCGTCACCGCCGCCACACACGCCCGATCATCTAACGCCTTCGCCGCGACTTTTTTACCTTGCAAGTCCATCATCGGCACATCAGGCGTAATCAAATCGCCAATGCGGACGAGACGCGCCACTTCTTCGGCAGGCAGGCCAACATCGACGATTAATTCATCAAACGACGGATATTTTTTACGCGCCTCTTCCGTCAGCAGATGCGGCGGCACAGAGGCGACCAATCCCGGCAGCGGCTTGCGCCCATGCACCATCACCGGCTGCGCCACCATCACGCGATTATCAACACCGCTGATGCGATGCACAAAAATAAAGCCATCCACCACATCGCGCACCATCAGGCCGATTTCGTCCATGTGGGCGGCGAGCATAATTTTGCGTGGCGCAGTTCCATTTACAGATTTGGTCGCCCGTTTGATTCCGATCAAGCTGCCGAGCTTATCCTGCTCCATTGTATCGACCAGACCCGTCCATGCGGTGCGGATGATCTCGCGGACAGGCCCTTCATGACCGGATGGGGCGTGGGCTTCCACCAGCGCTTTTAAATGTGCTTTGAGGTCAAGCAATCGTCTATCCCTCCCTTAAAAGGCATTCTAAAAAATTTAAGCGCTGATTTTAGTCGATATGCGGTTTGATTGCGAGCATTTGGTACTATGCTTAATGGATGGGATGCGGACTATGAATCAAGCGTAGGCTATATTTGATCTGACTGCCGTGCCACACTTATCGCTCTTTCTGGAACAGTATCCACAGCAACCGCCAGCACGCTCGATAACTTCCCACCGTAACACCGTGCTAATATAACCTGAGTTTCGGATAGTGTTTTCATTCTATCCCCCTATCCCCACCCCTAAATCCCCTCCCCACTTCGTAAAGAGGGGACTTAAAGAACCATTGCGAACCGTTTTTCTCCCCTTCGCCATGCAATGGAGAAGGGGTCGGGGGATGAGGACATCATAAAAGTTAATCAAAGTGCGCTATCCAAAACTGAGGTTATATATGTTTTGCTCATGCTTGAGCTTTCAATTTGAGCCGTGCTTTCGCTTTAACCAAAGTAAGCAGGTGGTCAATCTGCCGGAACTCTTCCATTTCGGCGCGTTCTTCGTCAGATAAACTACCGCCCGATTTTTTCCCAGCAGGTCATGCGCCCTTGCTTGAAGATCATCTGGCAGACGATAAGCAGCAATTTCTGCCAACGTCGGCGCAGCCCCTAAAAAGTCTGTAACGACATCTTCTATTGTCTTTTCCGGGGTAAACACCATACAAAACCTTCTTTATAGCTCATACCGGTGAGATGCTTTTATGATACATCGTCTTCGGCTAGTCGCCCGAAAAGCAATAAAGGGAGTGTCTATTTTGCGAGTGTAGAGGGCAACTTGTGTGTTGTCCCTTCCGAAGGACGCACACATTGATGCGTCCCTATCATACCCATTTCTTTAGGCACACCCGCGATGACAAAGCCCTAAGTCACCGCCGCTTGATACTCCACCTGCCGAAGCGAGGTCGTCAGCAGCCAAACGGCGACAGCGAAAATCCCCAGCACTGCCACTAACAGCCCCAACCGTGCGCCGATGATCGACCCTAAAATGCCGCCCACCAACGCCCCAAGTGGTGCGATCCCTTCCACCAAAAATCCCGCGCTGGCATTCGCCCGTCCCAGCAGATGA
>DAOTTO010000102.1:0-4412 GCA_034437895.1 Anaerolineae bacterium
CCAAAACATGCCTCATGGCTGAACATGGTCGAGATCGAGCTGTCGGTACTGGTTCACCAGTGTCTCAAACGGCGTATCCCCGACATGGAGACGCTCAGTCGAGAGGTAGCCGCGTGGACGGTGGCACGCAACGCCCAGCGCGCCACCATCCGTTGGATGTTCGATGTCGCCCAAGCCCGCACCAAGCTTGCCCACCTCTACCCTGTGGTATCTTGAACTACTTTGCTGGCGGACTACTAGATTGGGCGGCACTACGTTATCAACACACGGCGGCTGTCCGCGCTCGGCCGGCAGCCGATTGCAGTGTCGCCACCGCCAACCGCCTCTTGAGCGCGCTGCGCGGGGTGCTGAGAGAGGCGTGGCGCTTGGGTTATATGAGCGCCGAGGATTATCAACGCGCCATCGACATCGCCAATATCAAGGGCGAAGCGATTCCCGCTGGGCGCGAACTGTCGCAGGACGAACTGATGGCGCTGGTGCAGACCTGCAAATAAGATAAAACGTCCGCCGGGGTGCGCGATGCCGCCATTCTCGGCCTGCTGTATACCTGTGGGCTGCGGCGAGCGGAACTGGTCGGCTTAGATCACGGCGATTTCGACCCCAACATGGGACAATTGATCGTGCGTGTGGGCAAGGGGCGCAAAGGCCGGACGGTGTACGTCGCGGGCGGCGCGTTCCATGCCTTGAGCGCCTAGCTGATCGTGCGCGGGAGTTTGGGGGGTACTTTGTTTCTGCCCATCCAAAAAGGCGGCAAAATTACCGAGCGCCGCATGAATGCCCAATCCATTTATGACATGCTGAAAAAGCGCGGGATGCAGGCTAGTGTCAAGGCATTTACTCCACACGATCTGCGCCGGACATTCGTGGGCGATATGCTGGAACGCGGCGTGGACATTGCCATTGTCGCTAGCATCGCCGGACATACCAGTGTGGATACAACCCGCCGCTATGACCGCCGCCCGGAGGCGATCAAAAAGAACGCTGCTGATAAACTGCATTTTCCGTATTGAAAATTAAAACAAAATCGGGCGATCTGGTTGCGGATCGCCCCAAGATGATGTTTGGTTAGGGAATGGTCAGCGGTAGTTCAAGCACTTGGAAGCCGTTGTTAATTAAGCCAGCTAAACTGAACCCGCCCGGCCCCGCACTTTTTACTGCCAGATAATGATCCCCTGGCGGCAAGTTTACGCCAGTGCTTGCGCTGCATGTCCCCATCGCCGGGCAGCCTAGCACACTTGACGATATCCATTGCAGATACGCTGTATATGCGCCGCCATAGGTGCCGATATAGACGTAATACCAAGTGGCATGTTCAACGCCCGTCCAACTGATCTCGGCTGCTCCATCGGCATAGGTGAACGTCATGCTATCAATGGGTACAAGCTGTGGCGGGTTGTAGGCATAGCTGAAGGTCGCACTGCTCCCGCCTTGATTGCCTCCGCCCCATCCGTTGTTATATACGCCGCCAATGCTGCATCCACCTGCGCCGCAAGCATAGATATAGGCTTCATAGGTGCCATTCGCCAAAATCAGACTTTCCGGCGTAATTGTACAAGCCTCGCCGCTGCAAAGACTGGTAGAAGCGTGCCATTCAAGGTATTGCGTTGCATTGTTGGCTTGATTGCGTAAATACGCATAATACTGCGTCGCGTTGGTATCATTCGCCCATGAAATTGTCGGGCGGCCTTGATTCGGCGCGACATTCACGACAGGCACATTTGGATTCGGCAGGATATTGACCGTGACTTCCGCACCCGCCCAACCATTGTTGTACTGTGCGCCGCCGACGCTCAACCCGCCGGGGCCGTAACTTTGAATATACAGGTAATAAGCGGTTTCGTCTTGCAGATCAAGACCTGTTTGAACCGTACATTGCAGGCTATCCACACCGCCGCAAAGTTGGGCACGACTAAACCATACATCGGCTGTGGGGGTATAAATGGCTGCGTCGAACAGCCCCTTCTTAATAAGGAACAGGCGGAACCATGTCGCATAAGCCGCTTCGTCAGAAGCCGACCAGTTAAAGGTCGGGCGCAGTGTATCGGTTCCAGTGGTCGTGCCAAAGATCACCGGAGCAGGGGGCGCGGCATTCAGCGTAAACGTAAAGGGTCCTTGGACACTCCCTGCAACACCGCTGGTCGTGCCACGCAGATAGACGACATAATCGCCATCGCGCAGTCGTGCTATTTCCGCCAACAGCGTTGGGTCAAACGAGCAGGTCATGCCTGTGCAATATACATCCTCCGCCAAACCTACCCCGTAATAAATCGGCTGTCCATCGTTGGCGCTGTTGTCCAGATAGAATTCATAACTATCTGCCCCCGTGTGTGACCAAGTATAGGTCGGGTTGCCATAGCCATCCGTAATGATTTCGCGCGGCGCAAGCAGGGTGAGCGCACTGCTGAGCGAAGTCGTCGTCACCTGAACAGAGGTCACGTTGTCGCTGAGATAGGCATCACGCGAAGTTGTTTCTGCTTCCGCGTTAAATATAAGCGGGGATGTTGCCTCTAGGCGGGCGCGAAGATCGACCTCAAAACTCACACTCGCTCCCGCTGCCAGCGTACCAATCGGGCAGCGCGGCGAGTTGTAATCGGTTAGGCAGCCCGCATTCGGCGTGACCCCAAAATAGTCGGCGGTGATGGGTAAACCCATTGCAAAGATGACATTTTCTGCGTCTGTGTCACCTCTATTTTCCAGATGAGCCGTGATGATAAAACGTTGACCCGTGTTGACGGAAGCAGGCGCATCCAGCGTAAGGACAAGATCAGCCAGCGCGGTTACACATGCTGCCGTCGTAACAGGGATGATCTGAGACGGCTGTGAAATCGCCCCCTCGCGCCCACGTATAGAGCGCATCCGTAGCTGATAGGTGGTCTCACAATCAAACGCATCAATAGTTACTGTGTTGTCATAACCCGGTATCTGGCGTAAAACCGTCCACGTCTGACCATCCGCCCCTAGCACGTCGATAGCATTCTGTCCGCTGTTGAGGTTCGTATTTGTCCATGTGAAAGTCGCGCTAAATTCGCCTATCTCACTCGCGGTGAAATCCTCTGGCGCACAGGGTGGGAGATTGACCTGCACGATATTGGAATAGACCGAGAAAGTTAAATCACGCAGCGCCCGTACCCGATAAGATACAAAATCGCAATCGGGAATGTCATATAAGTTGGTATTCGGTACAAGCTCGGCGACAGTGGCCCAAGCAAATTGGCTTGACGAAATTTCCACTGTATATGCGGTTTCATCATTGGCCTGATCTGACCAGTACAGCACGAAATTGCCTGCGTCTTCCACCAGTGCAAGCCCAGTCGGTGCGAGGACGATAGTGCTTTCGCCGTCGGTTTCTACCGCGCCTATATCACACGGGACGTTACGTGCCTGACGCAATTGATCCAGCGCAAGGCAAGCCTCCATCGGAACCACACCAATGGCAGGGCTGCCAGGTTGCAGCGGCAAATAAGTTGTTGAGCCATTCACCACTAAAGTACCGAACATCGGATCGACCCCGATCAGCGTAGTCGGCATTTGGTCGGAAAGTGTGCCGCCCGTAAGTGTGCCAAACAGGTTATACCCACCATCTCCAATGCTGCCGCCGATGTCTTGAAAATTGCTGCCGCCGTTACTATAAATGATGGAGCTTTGAACTTGCGTTCTTCTGCCATCTGCGGCGAAGATGCCGCCCGCGCCTGATTGAGTGACTGTGTTGCCATAGATGGTTACATGGTGGAGCAAAGCATAGGCCGCATCAAAAAGCGCACCGCCCTGCAAGTTGGCATGGTTGGCAATGAATGTACTGTTTTGCACGCTGAGTTCAAAAGCGTTATAGATGCCGCCGCCATAATCAGCCCGATTGTAGCCGAAGTAACTACCTACAATCGTTGTTGGACTGCCGTTGTTTAAGCCGCCACCGAGCCGTGCCTGATTGTTAAGGAAGGCGGTATTGTTGATAGTCAATGTACCGCCAGTGCTGTAGACCGCGCCGCCTAAGTAGGCCAGCGTATTATTATAGAAATAACCGTCTTTAATGACGAGTGTGCCGCCGTTGTTGAAGATACCCGCGCCGTATCCGCCTGTATTGGGGTCTGTTCCATACGTGACATTACTGTTTATTCTAACCAGTTCAACGGTGGCTGTTCCTTCATTTAAGATGCCGCCGCCGCCATAACGGTCATCTTGGCTGCTGATGCCCGTCGAGCGATTGTTGTAGAGACTAACATCGACCAGTTCCAGCACACCGCCATCATTCCAGATGCCGCCGCCGCTGGGGGCGCTGCCTCCAGTGAGGACAAGGCGGAGCAAACGCAGCCTCCCGCCCTCATGAACACGGAAGATACGGTCACGACCCTGTATATTAATCGTGCTATTGAGGTCGCGTGACGTGGCAATCGTTATATCTGTGAGGATGTTTA
>DAOTTO010000103.1:0-6143 GCA_034437895.1 Anaerolineae bacterium
ATGAACATTCTCATTGTTTATGCTCATCCCGATCCTCAGTCGTTTTGCGGCGTGATGAAGGATCAAACGCTTAAAGTGTTGGTTGATCGCGGACATTCTGTGCAAGTGTCTGATCTCTACGCGATGAAGTTCAAGGCCGCCGCCGATCCTGATGATTTTACGCATGATGCGCTGGAAAATGGGGCCTTTGAACTCCCCAGTTCACAGCTTTATGCGTCTCAGCACGGGACGTTTGCGCCTGATATTGTCGAGGAGCAGCAAAAAGTTGCTTGGGCAGATTATCTGATTTTTCAATTTCCGTTATGGTGGTATTCTGTGCCAGGGATGATGAAAGGCTGGCTGGATCGGGTGTTGGCGCTGGGTTTTGCCTATGGTCAGGGGCGGAGTTTAGCCGGACGGCGGGCGATGTGCGTCTTGACGACGGGCGGCCCAGCACGGGTCTATACACCGGAGATGCGTCAGGCATTGATCGACTTACTAAATCCCGTCATGCGTGGGACACTACATTTTTGTGGACTGCGTGTACTCCCGCCGTATGCGGTGTATGGGGCGGCGAATATGACGGTTGAACAGCGTAACGAGGCGCTGCGCCAGTACAGCGAACTGCTGATTATACTGGAACGGATTGCGCCAGTCGATTATAACAACCTTGACAAATGAAAAGGGCGCACCCCCTTGTGCGCCCACCGTCTTTGAATGTGTCGTCAGGTTCTTGCTGATGCTTAGTTGTTGTTATCAGTACGGGTATAACGCCGCACGGCTGGCGGAACGGAATTCGGCGCTATCGAGCCGGTCGAAACAGCATCAGCTTCATAATCCGGGTGATCTAAGCGCTCTTCTGCCGTGTAGGGATCGGCCATCGGGTCAAAACCTTGCCAACCACTGGCACGCCATTGGGTTGCACGTTGGTCGAGATCAATCGGGTTATGACGGTGCAGAATATCCGTCGCACGCTGTACATCTGTACCTTCGACTGTTACAGAAACGAGCGCACTACCACGACGCAAACTTTCCGCGTAATAGCCCGCTTCTTCCTGCGGCACACCCATATCCACCAAAGAGGCAGTAATGCCACCCGTGATGCCGCCTGTTAATGCGCCGATACCCGCACCTGCCGCCGCGCCCCCTAGCGCTGCCAATGGTCCTGCTGCGATGATCGCGCCGATACCAGGGATGGTAATGGCAACCAAACCAGCAACTGCGCCGATCAGTGTACCTACAACGGCACCAAAACCAGCGCCTTCACCACCCGAAACATCTTCGGTCATATCAGTAGTTGTCCCGCGTGCATCAAGATGACGCTTAAAATCGCCTTTGGCATCTTGCGCTGCCAGACCGATTTTGCTGCGGTCAAAGCCAGCGCTGACGAGATCACTAACTACGCTGTTAGCTGTTTCAATCGAACTAAAAGTTGCGAGTAAAGTTTCGGACATAATATTCCTCCTAAGGAATAAGATTGAGCTTTCAAAATTTGTGTTTATCGATAAGGAGCAGCTTATTAGCCGCCTTGTGCCTCAGCATTGAGATGAGTTTCAGCGAGCTGAGTCAGTTTTTGATCAGTAGCTTTCTCTTCATCAAGAGTCTGCATCAATAATAGGCAGGCCGCGTCTTCATTGAGCGCTTCGGCATAAGCATGAACCGTGCCATAAGCCGCGATCTCATAATGCTCCACACGCTGCGCGGCGGCGATGAGGCCAGCATCTCTTACAGTATCCGCGCCTTCTTCTTCAATCATTTCCACGCCTTCTTTAATCAGGCCTTCCATACCCTTGCATTTCTTCCCGCTGGATTTTACGCCCAACGTCTTGAAGATTTCGTCCAAACGGGTAACGTGTTCTTGTGTTTCCTTGAGATGGGCTTCAAAGCTGTTACGAAGCTGGGTGTTTGAAGCGGCCTTTGCCATTTTGGGCAGGGCTTCCGTTAATTGGTTTTCCGCGCTGTAAATATCGCGCAGTTGCTCAATATACAGATCATGTAAACTCTCAAGCGCCATGTTCATTTCTCCTGTATCACGCTGAGTCGATAACTCTAATGTAGCAAAAGGGGCATAAACAAGTCCTGTCAACAATCTAAAAACGACCTAAAAGAAAGGTGCGCTTCTAGTCAGGGATAGGTTTTTGCTTATAGTGGCTTAAGAAATAAAGTGGGCGTTATAAGTAAATCTGCGAAAATAATGTGAAGGATCGGAACAACATCCAGAGCATTTTTGCTAAAACATTTTTAGCGCTCCAACTCCGCCATGCTCCGCTCGCCTGACAACAGTTGCAGCACGACTTGACTCTTGAATTGGGGGGTAAACTTGCGTCGCCTGTTCATGTGATCTGCCCCTTTCATGGACTATGATGCTGCATTTAGCACCGTGTCCAATCTCAGAGGGTCACTTCAAATCGAAAGTATTGGTAAAAGATTGAAAAAATATAGTTAACATCAGTTTTGGATAGCGCACTTTGACTAACTTTTATGATGTCCTCATCCCCCGTCCCCTTCGCCATGCAATGGAGAAGAGGAGAAAAACGGTTCACAATGGTTCTTTAAGTCCCCTCTCTACGAAGTGGGGAGGGGATTTAGGGGTGGGGATAGAATGAAAACACTACCCAAAACTGAGGTTAGTTATATTCTCTATTTGCTTAGAGGCAGGTTTGTAATGATATAGGGACGACGAATCGTCCCTACACCATTACAAGAGCTTATTTTAGTTGCTGGCTTCTGTACCTTCTGGGGTAGCTTCGGCGGTTGCCTCTGCATCTTCTGTTACTTCGAGGGTTGCCTCAACGGCATCAGTCGCTTCTGCCGTTGATTCGGAGGTCGCCTCAAAGGTGGCTTCTGGCGTGGGCGGCACGAACACCGGCGGCACATTCGGCAGGAACGATGAATCCACCAACAAATTCGGAATATCGAGCAGCGAGAAAGTCGCCAACGATCCTGTTATATCGGGATAGGTGACTTTTGCTTCTTCGCTGTTAAGGTCGATTCCGGCCTCGCTCAAGACACCATTCGCCACATGCAGCGTGCCGTCCGCGCCATTCAACAGCACGACGAGGCCGCTTTGTCCCGCGCCATCAACATTGCTAAAGTTATAGGCAACGGAAAATCCATCAGCGCCTTCACGGGTGACAGGCAGCACACTGGCGACAGTGATTCCGTCTCGCAGCGACTCGGCAAATGCGCTGGCGGCCTCTTCATCAGCGATGGTCTCCTGCCGCGCTTCAATGCGGATATAAGTTTCGCCTAAGCCGTCTTCAATGCTCACAGGCTGCCCCGGCGCGTTGTCGGTCACAGCCCACGTTTCGGGATAGCGTAAGATATGTTTGGTGTTGGTGTCATAAGAGGCGTTCCATGCCAAGGGTGTTCCGGCAAACTGCGGGAGCAGTTGCAGCGTGGCGCTTTCTTCTTCCAGCATATAATTCAGCAGATTAATCGCATTATTGGGTGTGACAATCCGCACCGAATACACGTAGTTGCCTTCTGTCCAGATGGCCTGTCGTGCCAAAAAAACTTGTCCGGCGCGGCGGGCTTCAAAGTCAATCACGATGCGATTGTCCTCTTGTACGCGGGCGAGTTCCTCCCACCCACTGGTATAACGCGCCCAGCTTGCGGCTAATGTTTGTTGATTAAACCGCGCACTCAATTCATCCAGCGATGCGAGGGGGGCAGTCAATTCTTCGACATACGCTTCGATTACGCTCAGCGCATCGCCATTATTAAAATTAGACTGCGCCTGAACGCCCGTATTGTTTGGTTGGGTGGGTTCCCAGCCTGTCGGCGCGGCGACAGTAAATAAACCTGACGGATGTAAGTATACACGATCAAAAGAAATACCGCTGAACTCGGTAATTGGCGCGGGGAAGGTGGGTGCGGGGGTTTCAGTCGGCGTACTCGCGGTTGAGACGGGCTGCGTCGCGTTTTGGGTAAAAAGGGGCAAAATTGCGGAAAGGCCAAGCAGCACAGCCATGAAAATACCAAAGGCTACGCTGAGTCGTCGTGTTGTCTTCTGTTGCATAAAAATCGGCTCCGGGTAAAGGTCGCAAAACGGGCAAATGATACACTAAAAGCATCTGCGTGTTAAGGTAGTAGTCAATATGAACCGCCATGACCCTTTACAGGCCGTAAAAAATCGGCTAGAGTATGTCTAAAATACTCAAACAATGGGAAGAACATTTTATGACGCTCCAAGCGCTTGAAAAACCTTTAGAAGGCAATCTGATCGTCCGACCTGTGACGATAGATGATTTGGAAAACGCTATTAGCCTCTTTAATCTTTGTACAAAACTCGAAATGGGTGTGGAAACAAACACAATCGAAGATTTACGCAAGGAATGGGAAACGCCAAAGTTTGATCTTGCCACTTCCACCCGCGCCGTCTTTACGCCCGAAGGCAAGATGGTGGGTTATGTAGAACTGATCGACATCCGCGAACCAGCCGTGCGTCCTTTTGTGTGGGGACGTGTTCATCCTGAATATCGCGGGCGCGGACTCGGCACAATGCTCATCCAATGGGGCGAGGAACGCGGCAGACAAGCGATTGATCGCTGCCCACCAGAAGCGCGTGTAGTGCTTGGCACATGGGCGCATGAAAGCGCACACGACGGAAAAGCCTTGCTGGAAGCCAACGGATTCCAGAGTGAACGCGGCAGCTATCAAATGCTGATCGAAATGACGGAAGCCCCGCCTGCCCCCATCTGGCCTGAAGGCATCACCGTGACCACCTTCGATCAATTTAACGATGCGAAGACGCTCTACACCATTCATCGTGAAGCCTTTCAAGATCATCGCGGTTTCGTCGAAGAAGATTTTGAGATCGCCTTCGAGCGTTGGTCGCATTTTATGCTCAAGGGCGAAAATTATGACCCAACGGCATGGTTTTTGGCAATGAAAGATGGCGAAATCGCAGGCTATTCGCTGTGCGAACCCAAAGCATGGGATGATCCTGACAAAGCCTTTGTGGAAATACTTGGTGTACGCCGTGCGTATCGCAAGCAAGGGCTTGGATTGGCGCTGCTGCATCACACCTTTGGCAAATTCTGGAAACGTGGCACGAAGAAAGTCGGCTTGGGCGTGGACGCGACCAGCATTACCAATGCCGTCGCGCTCTATGAACGCGCCGGGATGCACGTCTTCCGCCGCTTTGATATGTACGAGAAGGAACTGCGCCCAGGTGTGGAACTATCCACCCAGTAACAAGCGATGAGCAATGTGTAATCAATTAAAGACGACAAAAAGGTCGTCTTTAATTTTGCTTATATTTTATAAGGAGAGAGCATGGCCTTCCAATCAACAGAAAGCATCATTTTAGACAAGCGATTTACCGTGCGCCCCGTGACACTCGCCGATGCCCAAGCCGCGCTGGTTTTGTTCCATGCCTGTTCACAAGCCCTTATTGGCGCGAATATCGGCACGTTGGACGATTTATACGCCGATTGGCAAGCGCCACGTTTCAGCATGACAGAATCCACCCGTGCCGTCTTTACCCCCGACGGCAAGCTAGTCGGCTATTGTGAAGTGCATGATGACGACGATCTACCGGTGCATCCGCAAGTCTGGGCGCGGGTACATCCTGAATTTATGAATCAGGGGATTGGGACGGCTTTGATGACATGGGGTGAGCAACGCGCACGGCAGGCGCAACCCGCCTGTATGAACGCGCCGGAATGCACGTTTATCGCTCTGGGTACACCTACGAAAAAGAACTGCGTCCCGGCAACGAACTCATGACACAAGCAGTCTAATTAACCTCAGTTTTGGATAGCGCACTATGATTAACTTTTATGATGTCCTCATCCCCCGACCCCTTCGCCATTGCATGGCGAAGGGGAGAAAAAAGGTTCACAATGGTGCTTTAAGTCCCCTCTCTACGAAGTGGGGAGGGGATTTAGGGGTGGGGATAGCGTGAAAACACTGTCCGAAACTCAGGTTAACTATATGCGCTAATTACGCATGAGATTGACCGCAAATAGGACAAAATGCGCCTGCTGATTGTTCGGGTGGGGCGATATAGCCTTCGATCCCACGCACTAAACCCGCGTTTAAGGCAAAATCGTCCAGATAGGCCGCAAGGTTTATTCCCGGACACATCGTCTGTGGGTTGAAATCGCCATGTCCCGCGAGATAGGTTGCCTTCAAATTAGCGGTCAGCCAACTCACGA